>NZ_KB902964.1:0-271473 GCF_000379565.1 Cupriavidus sp. UYPR2.512
GTCACGGATGTCCTGTTGTCACAGTGCGTGCACATGTATCGCCCGTCTCCGAGTCGCCATCCGCCAGCTTGGCCGCAAGCCGGACAGACGAATCCGGTCGGCCAGCGCAGCCATTCCAGGTAATCCAGGCAGTCAGCATCGGACTGAAACCATGTCTGGAATTCACCGAAGGAACGAGGGTAGTCAATGTCTGCGGTTGGAAGCTCCATGCTCGAAGTATGGAATAGCTCCGGTTAAATGGATACCCCAGAGTGCGCTTCATATGCGCCACCGCATGTGACAGCCCGCCCATCACCGACACCACCGCACCCACCGCCACCGCGCCCGCCATGGCTTCGTCCGAGGCCAGCGGCAGGCGCATCTCGTCATACAGCGCCAGCATGCGCCGCGCCTGCGGCAGCAGCGCGCGGCCGTCGGCATTGAGCACGGCCACGCGGCCGTTGCGGTCGAACAGTTCGCGGCGCAGCTCGGTTTCCAGTGCCCGCATCTGCAGGCTGACGGCGGCCTGGGTCAGCGCCACCTGTCCCGCGGCCGCGGCAAACGAGCCATGATCGGCCACGGCGACAAAGGTACGGAGGAAGCGGACAGTGCTCATGGGTTCACACAAAAAGAGGGATCAGGCGCATCGTCGACAAGGCGCGATACTTAAAATTTCCTTGTGACATTGGAAAGAAATATTAGCTTTCTTTGTGACCGACCGCGCGGAATAATGAAGGCCGGCTCATGAATCGACACCGGAGACAAAAATGAAATCCTGGCTGCGCCGCTTCGGCATCGGCATCGGCCTTGGCTGCGGGCTTTGCCTGGCCGCCACGCCCGCACTGGCCGACACCTATCCCAGCAAGCCGATCCGCCTGATCGTGCCCTTCCCGGCCAGCGGCGCGACTGACCTGCTGGCACGCGCCATCGCGCAGAAAGTGGGCACCAGCATGGGCCAGCAGATCGTGGTCGACAACCGCCCCGGTGCCGGCGGCGCGATCGGCTCGGACATGGCCGCCAAGGCTGCGCCCGATGGCTATACGCTGCTGATCGCCACCACCAGCACGCATTCGATCGGGCCGTATATCAACACCCGCCTGCCATACAACACCGAGACCGACTTCACCCCGGTCAGCCAGGTGGCGATCGCCACCAACCTGCTGGTGGTGCCGAACAGCCTGCCGGCGAAGAACGTGCGCGAGCTGATCGACTACGCCAAGAAGCATCCCGGCGAACTGAACTACGCCTCCAGCGGCAACGGCACCGTGGTGCACCTGACCGCCGAGGCCTTCAAGGCGCAGGCGGGCGTGTTCATCACCCACATCCCCTACCGCGGCACCGCGCTGGCCGTGCCGGACCTGATCTCGGGCAAGGTGCAGGTGCTGTTCGACAGCATCGTGTCGGGCCTGCCGCATGTGAAGGACGGCAAGCTCAAGGCACTGGCGGTGACCAGCGCCAAGCGCTCGCCGCTGGCGCCGGAAATCCCCACGGCGAGTGAGTCGGGCCTGCCCGGCTTCGAGTCCGATACCTGGTTCGGCATCTACGGCCCCAAGGGCCTGCCGGCGGATATCGTCAACCGACTGAATGCCGAATTCAACAAGGCCATCCAGTCGCCCGAGGTCAAGGAACGCCTGGGCAAGCTCGGCGCCGAGCCGGTCGGCGGCACGCCGGCGCAGTTCGCCGCCATGGTGAAGAAGGACAGCGCGCGCTGGGGCAAGCTGATCAAGGATCGCAAGATCACGGCAGAATAAGGGCCGCAGAATTTGCGCCACAGACGCACCGAGCACAAGGACACAGACAAGCATGCAGAACTTCAACTGGACCAACCCCTACCCCTCCGTGCGCATCCCGCTGTTTGCGCGCAACGTGGTCTCCACCTCCCACCCGCTGGCCGCGCAGGCCGGCCTGCGCATGCTGCTCAAGGGCGGCAATGCGGTCGATGCGGCCATCGCCGCGGCCGCCGCGATCACCATCGTCGAGCCGGTGTCGTGCGGCCTGGGCAGCGATGCCTTTGCCATCCTGTGGGACGGCAAGGAACTGCACGGCCTGAATTCGTCGGGCGTGGCCCCGGCGGCCTGGAGCCCGGAATACTTCAAGAACAAATACGGCACCGATGCCAACGGCCTGGCCAACCGCCCGATCCGCGGCTGGGACTCGGTCACCGTGCCCGGCGTGGTCGCCGGCTGGGCCGCGCTGCATGAGCGCTTCGGCAAGCTGCCGTTCGCCGACCTGATGGAGCCGGCGATCGAGATCGCCGAGCGCGGCTATGCCGTGCCGCCGGTGGTGGCGCACAAGTGGGCCGCCGCGGTGCCTGAGCTGAAGGACCAGCCCGGCTATGCCGAGACCTTCATGCCCAATGGCCGCGCACCCGCCGTGGGCGAGAAGTTCACCATGAAGGCAGCCGCCGAAACGCTGCGCAAGATCGGCGCAACCCGTGGCCGCGCCTACTACGAAGGCGAGATCGCCGAGCAGATTGCCGCCTTCAGCCAGCAGTGCGGCGGCGCCATGACGCTCGATGACCTGCGCAACTACCGCCCCGACTGGGTCAAGCCGATCAGCAAGTCCTACCGCGGCTATGAGCTGCACGAGATCCCGCCGAACGGCCAGGGCATCGCCGCGCTGATCGCGCTGGGCATCCTGGACCAGTTCGACATGTCTTCGATCCCGGTAGACTCGGTCGATTCGCAGCACCTGCAGATCGAGGCAATGAAGCTGGCCTTTGCCGACCTCTACCGCTACGTGGCCGACCCACGCAGCATGGAAGTCACGCCCGAGCAGATGCTTGACGATGCCTACCTGAAGTCGCGCGCGAAGCTGATCGACATGCAGCGCGCCACGCATTTCGACTTCGGCATGCCCAAGGTGGGCGGCACCATCTACCTGACCGCCGCCGACGAGAACGGCATGATGATCTCGTTCATCCAGTCCAACTACATGGGCTTCGGCTCGGGCGTGGTGGTGCCTGGCACCGGCATCAGCCTGCAGAACCGCGGCGTGGGCTTCTCGATGGATCCGAAGTCGGCCAATGTGGTGGCGGGCGGCAAGCGTCCGTTCCACACCATCATCCCGGCCTTCCTGACCAAGGACGGCCAGCCGGTGATGAGCTTCGGCGTGATGGGCGGCGACATGCAGCCGCAGGGCCACCTGCAGACCGTGGTGCGCATGCTGGACTACCAGCAGCAGCCGCAGGCCGCCTGCTGCGCGCCGCGCTGGAAGGTCAACCGCGACTTCACGCTGGATGTGGAAAGCACCATGGACCCGGCCACGGTCGAGGGCCTGAAGGCGCGCGGCCACCAGCTCAAGTCGGTGGACGATCCGTACATGGATTTCGGCTCCGGCCAGTTCATCTGGCGCCTGTCGGACGACGCCGAGCACGGCTACGTCGCGGCCAGCGACAGCCGGCGCGATGGCCAGGCGGTGGGGTTCTGAGCCAGCTGGCTCAGTTGCCTTCGCCAGCGATACGCCCGGGTCCGCCCGGGCGTTTTTCATGGCGAGGCAGCACTGTCCGCAACTGGCCCGCTCGCGATCGGCCCAACTGTGCATGGCGTGTCCGCCCCCGCTCCGTACACTGGCGATCAACCAGCCTCCGGAGTTCCCCGCGCCATGACCACCTATGCTTTCCGCCTGCTCAACGTCTTTGCCGAATCCACCTTCGGTGGCAATCCGCTGTGCGTGTTCGAGGATGCGCGCGGGATGGACGATGCCACCATGCAGGCGCTGGCGCTGCAGTTCAACCTGTCGGAAACCACCTTTATCCTGCCGTCGGAGAGTGCCAGCGCGCGGGTGCGCATCTTCACGACGGGCTATGAGATGCGCTTCGCCGGCCATCCGGCGCTGGGCACCGCGCACGTGGTGCGCGAACTGGCCGGCACCGGCGACGCGCTGACGCTGGAGTTCCCGGCGGGCGTGGTGCCGGTGACCGCGCAGGGCGATGTCTGGACCTTCACCGCCCCCCACAGCGGCAAGCCGAAGACCGCGCCGGCCGGCCTGCCCGATGCCGACATGGCCAGCCTGCTCGGCCTGCAGGAACGCGACCTGCTGGTGTCGCCGATGTGGGTCGACACCGGCGCCGACCAGCTGCTGGTGGCGGTGCGCAGCATCGATGCCGTGCGCCGCGCCGACCCCGACAGCGCGCGCCTGCAGATCTGGCCGCAGAGCAGCCTGGGCCGCAAGACCGCCTATGTCTTTGCCTTCGACCCGGAGCAGCCCGGCCGCGTGCTGTCGCGCTACTTCTTCACCAAGCAGGGCGGCGGCGTGGCCGAGGATCCGGGCACGGGCTCGGCCTGCGCCAACCTGGGCGGCTGGCTGCTGGCCACCGGCCACGCGCTGCCGGCCGCGGGATTGGCGGCGGCGGGGTTGGCGGAATACGCGATCGACCAGGGCGAGGCGGTGGGCCGCCCCTGCCGGCTGCGCCTGGCGGTCGATGCCGAAGGCGCCATCCGCGTGGGCGGCCGCGTGCTGGAGATCGGCCGGGGTACCGTGACCGTGTAACAGCATCTGCGCTACATTGACGGTTTCGCCCCCCGCCGACCCACGCCCCCCGCCTGTCATGACCTCGCACGCCATCACCACGCTGGCCGAACTGGAAGCGCTCTACGCGCAGCCGGCGGCCCCGTCGCTGTCCAAGGAAGTCGACTACCTGCACCCGCACTACCGCGCCTTTATCGAGGCGGCGCCCTTCTGCCTGCTGTCGACGGTGGGCGAGGACTGGGCCGAATGCTCGCCGCGCGGCGACGGACCGGGCTTTGTGCAGGTGCTGGACGAACGCACTTTGCTGCTGCCCGACCGGCGCGGCAACAACCGCATCGACAGCCTGCGCAATATCGTTGCCGATCCACGCGTGGGGCTGCTGTTCGTGATCCCCGGCATCAACGAGACCATCCGCGTCAACGGCACCGCGCAGATCAGCGTCGACCCGGCGCTGATCGCGCGCAGCATGGTCGACGGCAAGGCCCCGACCACGGTGCTGGTGGTCACGGTGCAGTCAGTGTTCTTCCAGTGCGCCCGCGCGCTGATCCGCTCGCGGCTGTGGGCAGCCGATGCGCAGGTGGCGCGCCAGTCGCTGCCCAGCAACGGCGAGATCCTGGCCACGCTGACCGACAACGCCATCGACGGCGCCGCCTACGACCGCGACCTGCCCGAGCGGCAGCGCACCACGCTCTACTGATTTCGCCGCCTATGCCCTCGGCAGCCACTCCGGCGCGTGCGTGCCGAGCGGCTCGGACGGCAAGGTCCAGCGCGCCCGCGTTTCCGACAGTTGCGCCGCATGGCGCACCACCGTCAGCATGCCGAAGCCCGACGGCACCGCCTCTAGCAGGTCGGCAATGTCGTCGATCTTCTGCTCGGGCGCCTTGAGCCCGTCCGGCACGCGCCCCAGGCCGCGCAGCCACTGCCCCACCTGCGCCAGCGACACCCGCACATGCCAGCTGCCGCCCTCCACGGCGCGCCGGTGCAGCGCGGCCATCGCGCCGAAGGCCAGCAGGTAGCCCGCGGCGTGGTCCAGCACCTGCGCCGGCAACGGGCGCGGCGTATTGCAGCCGGCCTCGCCGCCGGCCGCCCGCGCTTCGGCATCATTGAAGCCGGTGGCGGTCTGCACCAGCGAATCGAACCCGCGCTTATGCGACCACGGCCCCACGTGGCCATAGGCGCTCAGCGACACGTAGACGATGCCCGGACGCGCGCGCGCCGCGGCCTCCGGCCCCACGCCCAGCTCGGCCAGGCCGCCGGGGCGATAGCCCTGCACCATCACGTCGGCACCGTGCAGTAGCTTGTGCAGCGTGCGCTTGTCGTCCGGATCGCGCAGGTCCAGCTGGCAACTGCGCTTGCCGCGGCCGGTGTCGATCACCAGCGGCGCAATCGACGGCAGGTGCGCGGCGGTGACCAGCAGCACATCGGCGCCATGCGCGGCCAGCGTGCGGCCCGCCACCGGGCCGGCGATGATGCGGGTGAAATCGAGCACGCGCACGCCCGACAGCGGCTGCGCGTCCGCGGATGCGGGCGCCGGCAGCGGTTGCGGCGGGGCGTCGCCGATGCGCTCCAGCGTCACCGGCGGCAGGCCGTGCAAGGCGGCCGCCTGCGGATGGCGGTCCCATTCCTCGAAGCTGCGCAGCGCGGCGACTACCAGGCCGGCGTCGGACGCCGCGGTCTCGAAGGCTTCGGCATCCCGCTTGTCCAGCGCGGCCTGCACGGCTGCCTTGTCATTGGTGGCGCAGCCCAGCAAGCGCACCACGCCGTCGCGGTGGTGCGGAAAATTGGTATGCAGGCGCACCCAGCGGCCGTCGCCGCAGCGGTAGATGCCGGCCAGCTTGTCCCACAGCTCGGGCGCGGGGCCGCCGTCGACGCGCAGGTAGCGTTCGCTGCGGAATTCGGTGATGGCGTGGCGCATGTCGACGCTGACGTCCTGCCAGCGGCCGGTGCGGCTGTGCCACAGCGCGGCGGCGGCCAGCGCCGCGGCGCCAAGGCTCGCCTGGGCGGCGGTGCCCACGGCAAAGCTTGACGGCAGCACCGGCTCCGCGCCGTCCAGCTTCAGGTGCGCCAGCGCCTCGGCGGGCAGGCCGGCATCGCGCCACAGCGCGGCAACGACATCAGAGGGCTCAAGCGGCACTGGCGCCGCATCGGGTTGGGCGTTCATGAGCATTCCTGCAGCGATGGACCAAAAGCCGGCCACCGCGGGCCGGCACGCTTCCATGCTACTCCGACACATCACTTTCGTCGCAGCCAGGCGCATCCGCGCGGGCGCAAATCCGGGATACGGGCGGAAATCCGCGGCGGCTCGCGGCGTGCGGCGGCTCCGGCACGGTAAAATCCCGTTATTGGCATTCCGCCACGCAATCTGACGACCCGGCCCGACGCACCCAGACACACCCAGACGCTTCAGGCCGGCCAACCGGCGCCATCATGAGCCACGACCACAAGCCTACCGACAGCACCCCCGCCGCTTCCAACTTCCTGCGCAGCATCATCGACCAGGACCTCGCCGCCAGCACCTATGCCGGCCGCCAGGACCAGGCCGGCGCACCGCTGCCGACCGTCATCACCCGCTTCCCGCCGGAGCCCAACGGCTACCTGCATATCGGCCACGCCAAGAGCATCTGCCTGAACTTCGGGCTGGCGCGCGACTACGGCGGCCGCTGCCACCTGCGCTTTGACGACACCAACCCGGTCAAGGAAGACACCGAATACGTCGATTCGATCATCGACGCGGTGCACTGGCTGGGCTTTTCCTGGGACAGCGAGGGCAAGGACGGCGCCAAACAGCCGCACCTGTACTACGCCAGCGACTACTTCGACCAGCTCTACGCCTTTGCCGAGACCCTGATCGAGCGCGGCGCCGCCTATATCGACAGCCAGACCGCCGAACAGATCGCGGCCAGCCGCGGCAATTTCTCCGAGCCGGGCAAGCCCTCGCCCTACCGCGACCGCAGCGTCGAAGAGAACCTGCAGCTGTTCCGCGACATGCGCGCCGGCAAGTACAGCGACGGCGAGCACGTGCTGCGCGCCAAGATCGACATGACCGCGCCCAATATCGTGATGCGCGACCCGGTGCTCTACCGCATCCGCCATGCGCATCACCACCGCACGGGCGACAAGTGGTGCATCTACCCGATGTACGACTTCACCCACTGCATCTCGGACGCGCTGGAGAACATCACGCATTCGCTGTGCACGCTGGAGTTCGAGAACAACCGCCCGCTGTACGACTGGGTGCTGGAGCACCTGCGCGACAGCGGCGTGTTCCGCGACCCGCTGCCGCACCAGTACGAGTTCGCGCGCCTGAACCTGACCTATGCCATCACCAGCAAGCGCAGGCTCAAGCAGCTGGTCGATGAAAAGCGCGTGGACGGCTGGGACGATCCGCGCATGCCCACGCTGGTGGGCGTGCGCCGCCGCGGCTACACCCCGGAATCGATCCAGCTGTTCTGCGACCGCGTGGGCGTGGCCAAGGCTGACAGCTGGATCGACATGAGCACCCTCGAAGGCGCGGTGCGCGACGACCTGGACGGCCGTGCCGCGCGCGGCGTGGCCGTGCTGGACCCGCTGCGCCTGGTGATCGACAACTACCCCGAAGGCCAGAGCGAAGAATGCTCGGCGCCGGTGCACCCGAAGCAGCCGGAACTGGGCCGCCGCGTGTTCCCGCTGTCACGCGAGCTGTGGATCGAGCGCGAGGACTTCAACGAGACCCCGCCCAAGGGCTACTTCCGCCTGTTCCCCGGCAACAAGGTGCGGCTGAAGTACGGCTACGTCATCGAGTGCACCGGCGTGGACAAGGATGCCGACGGCAACGTGATCGCCGTGCACGCCAGCTACCTGCCCGAAACCAAGAGCGGCACGCCGGGCGCCGACAGCGTCAAGGTGAAGGGCGTAATCCACTGGGTCAGCGCGGCGCACGCGTACGAGGCCGAAGTGCGCCTGTACGACCGCCTGTTCAACGACCCCAACCCGGACGCCGGCGGCAAGAACTTCCTGGATGCGCTCAACCCGGATTCCAAGCAGGTGATCACTGCCTACCTGGAGCCGGGCCTGCGCGAAGCGCAGCCGGAAGACCGCTTCCAGTTCGAGCGCCATGGCTACTTCGTCGCCGACCGCAGCGATTCGCAGCCGGGCAAGCCGGTCTTCAACCGCATCGTCGGTCTGAAAGACAGCTGGGGCAAGTGATGGCCAAACCTGGCAAGGCAGCCGTGCAAACCATCACCTTCCCACTCGAGGGCGAGTTCATCGCGCTCAATGACCTGCTCAAGCTGGCGGGCGTGTGCGACAGCGGCGGCGCCGGCAAGGCGCTGGTCGCCGCCGGCGAAGTCTCGGTGGACGGCGCGCCCGAATCGCGCAAGACTGCCAAGATCCGTGCCGGGCAGGTGGTGGGCCTGGCGGGCATCGAGATCCGCGTGGTCGCCGCCTGACCGCGCGGGACGGGCCGGTGGCGCCAGTGATGGCGGCCGGCATTGCAACCGAAAGGACTGGAATATGCCGATCGCTTTCTGGTGCGTGCTGCTGGCCGGCATCCTGCCGCTGGCGACGGTGGCCATCGCCAAGGCCAGCGGGCCTGGCTATGACAACCATGACCCGCGCGGCTGGCTGGAGCAGCAGTCCGGCCGGGCGCGCCGCGCCGACATGGCGCACCGCAATCACTTCGAGGCCTTCCCCTTCTTTGCCGCCGCCGTGCTGGCCGCCAGCCACCTGCAGGCGCCGCAGGCCCGCATCGACGAGCTGGCGGCAGTCTTCATCGTGGCGCGCCTGCTCTACACCGTGTGCTACGTGACCGACCGCGCCACGCTGCGCACGCTGTGCTGGACCATCGGCTACCTGTCGGTGGTGGGGATGTTCCTGCTGCCCGTGTTTGTCCACTGAACGCCGACTGAGCCATGGCCGCGCGCGCGCTGGCACTTGCTGCCGCCCTGGGCATCACCGCTGCGCAGGCGGCGCCGCTTGAATACACCATCGATCCGGCGCACACCACCGTTTATTTCTCCGCCAGCCATTTCGAGCGCAGTTCGGTGCGCGGGCGCTTCGGCAAGATCGACGGGCGCCTCGTCTATGACGCGGACAGCGGCGCCGGCGCACTCGATGTGACCGTGGACCTGGCCTCAGTCGATACCGGCAACCGCACCCTGGATGGCGTGCTGCGCTCGGCACAATTCTTTGATACTGCCCAGCACCCGGTGGCGCGGCTGCGCGCGGACCGCTTCCTGATGGAGGGCGGCCGGTTGGCTGCCGTGGAAGGTGAGCTGACGCTGCACGGCGTCACGCAGCCGCTGCGCCTGCAGGCCGAGCGCTTCCGCTGCGGCGAGGTGAACTTCTTCGGCGTGAGCCGGCAGGTCTGCGGCGGCGACTTCCGCGCCGAGGTGCCGCGCAGTGCCTTTGGCATGACCCGCTTCCTGCCAGAGGTAGGCGACACCGTGACGCTGCAAGTGGCGGTCGAGGCATCGCCCGCGGGCAGCACCCCACGGTAAGCCTATTCGTCACCTCTGGCGCAAATTTCTCTTGTAGAATCAGCGCTTTGCCCAATTCCCGCCACGCTCGCCTGCGTGTGCCTGTTGGGGCGCGCGAGACCGAGACCATGTTCGACATCCATTCCGGCGACATCGTGGCCGCCGCACTGGCAGCTGCCGGTGCCTGCCTGGCCTGCAGCATTCCGGGCGACTTCCTGCGCCGCTTCCCGCTGTGGGCAGTGCAGACCTACGGCCGCGGCGCGCTGCTGATGCCGTTCCTGGCGATGATGGTCGGCACCTGGCTGTTCCGCCTCGGGGTGGCTGGCCAGATCGATACCACCGCCGGACAGGCGCTGATCGTTGCCGCCGGCTTCCTGAGCACGCTGCTGCTGTCGGCGCTGCTGCGCTTCTACCTCAAGGAATACCGCAAGCGCTGAGCCGCTGCGCGAGTATGCCGGGCCGGCAAGCCGTGTCCGGCAAATGGCGTATGATGCGGCCTTTTGCGTCTCCCGCACCCCAGCCGGGGCGCCTGCCGCACACTTCACCTCATGGCGCTCAAATCCACCATCTTCAAAGCTGACCTGTCGGTTTCCGACATGGACCGGCCCTACTACGGCAGCCACAGCCTGACCATCGCCCAGCACCCGTCCGAGAATGACGCGCGCATGATGGTGCGGCTGCTGGCCTTTGCCTGCGAGGCCACCGAAACGCTGGCCTTCACGCGCGGCCTGGACGAACCCGACGAGCCCGACCTGTGGGACAAGCGCCTGACCGGCGACATCGCCCACTGGGTCGAACTGGGCCAGCCCGACGAATCGCGCCTGAAGCGCGCCGCCGCCCGGGCCGAGCGCGTGACCGTCTATACCTACAACGCCGCCAGTGCGCGCGAATGGTGGAAGGGCATGGCGGGCAAGGCCGGCAAGCTGCGCAACGTCACCGTCTACAATGTCCCGGCGGAAGCGGTCGAAGCCCTGGCCGCGCTGGCGCAGCGCGCCATGCGCCTGTCGGTGACGATCCAGGACGGCGACATCTGGGTGGCCGACGACGACCGCAATGTGCAACTGACGCTGGATGTGCTCCAGCGCGCCCAAGCCTGAACGCAGCCGCGCTGCGTTCTCCTCTCACCACGTCTGTTCCCATCGGAAGGAAATACGCCATGCAAACCACGCCCTCTGGCCTGCAATACGAAGACACCACCGTCGGCGCCGGCGCCGAAGCCATCGCCGGCAAGCACGTCACCGTGCACTACACCGGCTGGCTGTACGAGAATGGCCAGGCTGGCCGCAAGTTCGATTCGAGCAAGGACCGCAACGACCCGTTCGTGTTCCCGCTGGGTGCCGGCCATGTGATCCGCGGCTGGGACGAAGGCGTGCAGGGCATGAAGGTAGGCGGCGTGCGCCGCCTGGTGATCCCCGCCGACCTCGGCTACGGTGCCCGCGGCGCCGGCGGCGTGATCCCGCCGAACGCTACCCTGCTGTTTGAAGTGGAACTGCTGGCAGTCTAAGCCGGCAAGACGGTTGTCGCGCCTGCACAGGCAGGGGCGACAACCGCGGCAACTACCCGTTTTGCTGGCGCGCCCGCGCCTCAGAACCCGATGGCGGCATTGCCGACATCGACGCGGACCTTGTCCCGGTCCAGCAGCCGCGCCGCATGGCGGGCATAGTCCTGCGCCCAGGCAGGATCGCCGGAAAAGCGCGCTTCTCCGGAAAACTTGGCGACATTCAGGATCTTGTCGATCACCAGCACCTTGCCGACCGGGCTCGACGCCTGGCAGTCCAGCTCGGTGTATTCCCGGTCGAACCAGCGCCACGCGGCGTCCTCGGTGACCGCGGCCAGCTCGTCCGTGCCGATCGTGAAGTCATATTCCTTGCCGCTGCCGAACACCACCGTAAGCGTACGTGCCATCGCAGGTTCCCCCTGGTCGGATTGAGGCCACCATTGTAAGGACATGGCAGCCGCGCGGGCCAGCAATTCACGGCCGCCTGATCGCGGACAAAGGTGCGGCAGCGCTCTTCCGCGGCGAGTGACAGAGACGGCACGCCGCCGCAACCGTTGCGAACCGCCCACACCCGCCCCGCTCGCTCAGACAATTCCGAGGAAAACTGGCACTTATGTCATTTCCCCCACCTTCCCGAGGGGCAGCTTTGATTTATGCTTGCACCATGGCCATCACGCGACAGGACCTCGAATCCGACCGTCTGCGCACCTCGCTGTGCAGTACTCCGGTCGCCTCCTCGCTGCTGCCGGAAGCCGTGTTGGAGCAGTCCCTGTCCGATGCGCTGGCGCGCCGCCCGGAAGATCCCGCGCTTGGCGGCGATGTCTGGCTGTTCGGCTATGGCTCGCTGATCTGGAACCCGATGGTGGTGCACACCGAGCGCCAGCGCGCCACGGTGCACGGCTACCACCGCGGCTTCTACCTTTATTCCCGCATCAACCGGGGCACCTGGGACAACCCGGGCCTGGTGCTGGGCCTGGACCGGGGCGGCTGCTGCCACGGCATGGTGTTCCGCATCCCCAGCCATGTGGTCGAGCAGGAATTCCGCGTGCTGTGGCGCCGCGAGATGCTGACCGGGGCCTACCATCCGCGCTGGCTGCGCATCCGCACCGGCGATGCCTGCGCGCCTGAGCAGCGCGCCCTTGCCTTCGTCATGAACCGCTCGCACGAGTCATACGCTGGCCGGCTGCCGGATATCAGCGTGGTCGAGCGCCTGCGCCACGCTGCCGGACTGTACGGCCCCGCGCGCGAATACCTGCAGCAAACCCTGCTGGGCCTGGCCACCAACGGCGTCGACGATCCCTACCTGGGCCGGCTCTGGCGCCAGCTGCAGGCCGACGATGCCGAGCGCGCCGCCCTCGACGACGCAGCGCCCCTGCCTGCCTGCCCCCACGAAACCGTCTGAGCCAAGGAGCTGCCGCCATGACGCGCCCCGCCTCCCGCACCCGCAGACAGGCACTCAACGAGCTGCTGGGCCTGATGGGATTGCTGATGGGGGGCGGCCTGCTGGCGGCCCAGGGCGGGCAAACCCTGGCGGCACGGCCCGCCGGCGGCGCGGCCAGCCAGCCCGCCGCCCACCCGCCGCGCAGCGCGGCCATGCAGCCGCCGCCACGCCGCGACGCCATCGGCACGCTCGACCGCAACCTGATCACCGCCGCCGGCGCCGGTGACCAGGAACTGGTGGCGCGCCTGCTGGCCGCCGGCGCCTCGGCGCGCGCGGCCGATGAACGCGGGCGCAGCGCCCTGCTGGCGGCCGTGCAGAACCGGCACACCGAAGTCGCGCGCACGCTGCTGCTGGCCGGCGCCGATGTGAACCTGAAGGACGCCGATGCCAACAGCCCCTTCCTGCTGGCAGCCGCCACCGGCCAGGCCGACATGGTGCGCCTGGCGCTGGCGCACAGCGCCGACCTGGCCAGCACCGACCGCTATGACGGCACCGCGCTGATCGCCGCCAGCCAGCATGGCCATGTCGAGGTGGTGAAGCTGCTGCTGAAGGCCGGCGTTGCCGTGGACCATGTCAACGACCTGGGCTGGACCGCGCTGCTGGAAGCGGTGATCCTGGGCGATGGCAGCACCCGCTACGAGGAAACGGTGCAGTTGCTGCTGGATGCCGGCGCGGACGCCAACCTCGCCGACCGCGAAGGCGTGACCCCCACGCGCCATGCGCGCGAGCGGGGCTACAAGACGATGGTGAAGATGCTGATGCGGGTGCGGGGGCATTGAGGGCCGGCACCGCGTTAATGAAAAAGGCTGGTCGATCGACCAGCCTTTTTCGTTGGCTGCCCGGCTGCCTCAGGCTGCGGGCTTCTCCCCTGCGCCCGTGTTGCGCGCATTCTCGCTTTCCTGCAGATGGCGCCACATCACCTTGCCGGTGCCCGACTTCGGCAGCGCCTCGACGAACTCCACCACGCGCGGGTACTTGTAGGCGGCCATGTTCTCCTTGGCCCATTCGATGATCTGCTCCGGCGTGGTCTTGCCCCTGGCATGGGCGCGCAGCACCACCACCGCCTTGACGGTCTCGCCGCGGTACGGGTCGCGCGTGCCGATGATGCAGGCCTCCTGCACGTCCGGATGCTTGTACAGCAGGTTCTCGACCTCGGCCGGCCACACCTTGAAGCCCGATGCATTGATCATGCGCTTGAGGCGGTCGGTGATGAAGAAGTAGCCCTCTTCGTCCATGCGGCCCAGATCGCCGGTGCGGAAGAAAGTCTTGCCCTCGAACTCGATAAAGGCTTCGCGGGTGGCGTCCTGCTTGCCCCAGTAGCCCTTGAACACCTGCGGGCCGCTGACGATGATCTCGCCGATCTCGTTGGGCGGCAGTTCCTTGAGCGTGACCGGGTCGACCACGCGCGCGTCGGTGTTGAAGGTCGGCACGCCCAGGCACTGCAGCTTGGGCCGGTCCGACGGGTTGCTGTGCGTCGGCGCCATGGTCTCGGACAGGCCGTAGCCTTCCAGATAGCTCAGCCCGAACTGCTCGCGCAGGCGCTCGGCCACGGCCTGTGGCATGGCCGCGCCGCCGCCCCCGATATAACGCAGGCTGGACAGGTCGAACTGGCCCATGTTGGGGCTGGCCAGGAAGTCGATCACCATGGTCGGGATATTGGTCCAGTGCGTGACCTGGTAGCGCGAGATCAGGCGGCCGGCCACCTCGCGGTCCCAGCGCGGCAGCATCACCACGGTGGCGCCGCTGTAGATCGGGCCGTTCATGCCGTACTGCATGCCGGTGACGTGGAACAGCGGCAGCACCGACAGAACCACCGATTCGGCGCCCGAGCCCGACCAGGTCGCGCCGCCGACGATGTTGTGCATCACCGAGCGGTGCGTGTGGATGCAACCCTTGGGGAAGCCGGTGGTGCCCGAGGTGTAGGGCATCACCGCCATGTCGTCCGGGCCGGCGGTGTGCGGGCCGGGCTGCAGGCCGGCGCCCAGCGCCTCGGGCCACGCGGTGGCGCCCGCGGGCAGCGGATGCGGCGTGGTCAGCCAGGCTGGCGGCGCGTCTTCCGGGTGTTCGTGCGTGGGCGGCAGTGCATCGGCATACTGGGTCACCAGCAAATGCTGCAGACGCTCGGCCGGCGCCAGCTCCGCCTGCGCCTGCTCGACCCCGGCGGCCAGGTCGGCGGTGAAGATCGCCACGCGCGCCTGCGCATCGGTCACGTAATGCTTGAACTCCTCGGCGCGGTTCATCGGGTTGACCGGCACCACCACCGCGTCAGCGCGCAGGATGGCGTAGTAGCTGACGATGAACTGCGGGCAGTTCTGCATGTACAGCAGCACCCGGTCCCCCTTCCTCACGCCCGCCTTCTGCTGCAGCCAGCCGGCCAGCGCGGTGGCCTGCGCCTCCAGTTCACGAAAGGTGATGGCATTGCCGAAATAGCGGACTGCGGCCTTTTCGGCATAGCGGAGCGCCGAGACCTCCAGGTTGGCCCAGATCGAGGTCTCCGGCAGCACGATGGCGGTCGGCAGGCGCTTCGGCCAGAACTGGAAATGCGGGCGGGCTGGGGTCTGCATGCAACGTCTCCTGTGCGGTCTCGCGGACCGGGTCTTTCGGTATGGTCAAGGACTATAACCGAACGATCGTTCTATTTTCAACCAGAGACTTTCCCGAACACTGCGGGCGCGGGATTGGCACGGGGCGTTGCATTCGGCGCCTTCGCCCTCACAATAGAGGTATAGATTGCCCTGACTTGCCCCTTCGGGCGGCCCGCCGCTGGCCGCTCCCGCCTCTCCCAGATCCAGGATTCCCCATGAGCGACGTCACCCTTCAGAATTTCGAGACCGAAGTGATCGAGGCCTCGCGCCAGGCGCCCGTGCTGGTCGACTTCTGGGCGCCGTGGTGCGGTCCCTGCCGCACGCTGGGCCCGATGCTCGAACGGCTGGAGGCCGAGGCCGGTGGCCAGTGGAAGCTGGTCAAGGTCAATGTCGACGAGAACCAGGACCTGGCCGCGCACTTCGGCGTGCGCAGCATTCCGCACGTGGTGGCAATTACCGACGGCCAGGCGGTGGACCAGTTCATCGGCGTGCTGCCTGAGTCCGGCCTGCGTGAATTCCTGGGGCGGCTGATGCCCAAGCCCGCGCAGATGGCCCTGCACGAAGCGCTGCAACTGGCCGCCGAGGGCGACCGGGCCGGCGCCGAGGCGAAGTTTGACGAAGCCATTGCGCTCGACCCCGAGACCGATGCCGCCCGGCTGGCCTATATCGGCTTCCTGCTGGACGGCAATGCGATCGCCGCCGCCAGGTCGCAGTTCGAGGCCCTGTCGCCACAGGCCGCGCAGCAGGACGCCCATGCCGCGCTGCGCACGCGCATGGATGCGATGGAGGGCCTGTCCGGCCTGCCAGACGAGCCCACCCTGAGCGGGCGCATCGCCGCCGACCCGCGCGACCTGGCGGCGCGGCTGGACCTGGCCAGGCTGCTGATTGCGCGCCAGCAGTACGAGCCGGCGCTGGAGCAGTTGCTGGAAATCGTGCGCACCGACCGCACCTTCGAGGACGATACCGGCCGCAAGACCATGCTGTCGGTGTTCGAGATGCTGGCCGACCGGCCCGACGTGGTGTCACACTGGCGCCGCCAGCTGAGCACTGCGCTGAACTGAGAGGCCGGGCCGCGGCCCCGGCGCGGTAAACTGGCGGACTCACTTCCGCCATTTTTCTTGCCAGCCGCCATGCCAGCGCCCCGCCTGATCGACTTCAAGACCGAGCCCGCCCCCAGCCACGACCGCCCGCGCCCAGACCGGCTGGTGTCAGGCAACCCCGACCGCACCACCTGGACGCACTACAGCGCGCAGCACGGCGACTTCGACTGCGGCATCTGGGCGTGCGAACCCGGGGCCTGGCGCATCGCCTTCCCGGCCGGCAAGGAAGAGTTCTTCCATGTCATCAGCGGCCGGATCCGCATCAGCGACGATGCCGGCCAGGCCTGTGACTTCGGCCCCGGCGACGCCTGCGTGATCCCGGCCGGCTTTACCGGGCTGTTCCAGGTGCTGGCGCCGGTGCGCAAGTATTTCGTGGTGATCGACCGTGACGCCGCCCACCTGGCCTGATTGCGCTCAGGCCGCGGTGACGGGGCCTTCGACCAGCGTGAAGCCGTGCTCGCGCATATGCGCCACCATCATCGCGTCCATCGACTTGACATGATGGTCGAACCAGCCTGAGAGCTCGGCCACCAGGCGGCGGCCCAGCTGGAACTCGGCATCGGTGTGCACCTTGTCGCGCACCGCGGTGGCCACGGCCAGCACCTGCTGGTGCTCGCCCGCGTGGCAATGGCGCGGGCCGAAGCCCATCGCCTCCATCCACTGCTCTTCCTGGGCGAAATGATGGCGGGTATGGTCGATCCATTCGTCCATCGCCGCCAGGAAGCCGGCGTCGTCGGCGCCGGCCACCGCGGCCAGCAGCTGCACGAACTCGGCATGGGTGGCGTCGGTGACCGGTTCGCCCAGATGGAGGTGGCCCGGCAGGCCGGCGCAGGAAAGCTGGTCTTTGGCGTCCATGGGATCGACGGCAATCGTTGAGGAAAACCGCAAGGATACCGAATCGGCGCGGCCCGGGCCTGATCTGGCGCAAGCCAGGGGTATGCTGTGGGCGATGCGCCCTGTCCGCTACACCTATCCCTCATGCCACGACTGATCTTCTTCTGCGGCCATGCCGGCACCGGCAAGACCACCCTCGCCCACCGCCTGATCGGCCCGCTGATGCAGGCCACCGGCGAGCCTTTCTGCCTGCTCGACAAGGACACCCTGTACGGCCGCTACAGCGCCGCAGCCATGGCCGCGATCACCGGCGACCCCAATGACCGCGACAGCCCGGCCTACCTGGACAACCTGCGCGACCCGGAATACCAGGGGCTGCTCGACACCGCGCGCGAGAACCTGGCGCTGGGCATCAGCGTGATCGTGGTCGGCCCGCTGTCGCGCGAGGTCAAGGCCCACCTGCTGCATGACCCCGAGTGGCTGCACGTGCCCGCCGGCACCACGGTGCGCACGGTCTGGGTTCATCTGCCGGAAGACGAGGCCCATGCACGCATCATCCGGCGCGGCAATCCCAACGACGCCTACAAGCTGGGCCACTGGGAGGCCTACCGCACCCGGCGCTTCATGCCGGCTCCCAAGGACTATCCGGAACTGATCTTCTTCGACAACCAGGCACCCGGCGACGCCGAGATCGACGGGCTGCTGCGCGCGCTGATCGCCTGAGCGGCCGAGCGGCCGAGCGGCTTCAGCCGCGCGCGATCTCGCCGATCACCGCCGACGCCGCGACAAAACCGAATACCGCCGTCACCGCCACCGACGAGCCAAAGCCCGCGCACGCCAGCCCCTGCGGGCCGCGCATGGCTGGCCCGGCTGCCCGTCCACCGGCGGTGCCTCGTCGATCTCGCAGGCCTGCTGCTCGGGTTCCGGGTATTGCAGTGGCTCGTCCGAATAGACCGCGGCAATGCCGAACTTCTTCTTCGGGTCGCGCGTGAAGCCCCATTGCTTGCGCAGGCCGGCGCGCACCTTGGACAGCAGCGGGTCCTGGATCGTGCGCGCCAGGTCGTCGATACGCACGCGCGTGGGGTCGAGCTGGCCGCCCGCGCCGCCGCAGGTGATCACCGGCACGCCCTGGCGCCGGGCCCAGCCGAGCATCCCGGTCTTGACGCGCACCGCGTCGATGGCGTCGATCACGTAGTCATAGCCGGCGCCGAGCAGCTCGGGCACGTTGTCCGGCGTGACGAAATCATCGACCTGCGTTACCTGGCAGCGCGGGTTGATGGCCACGATGCGCTCGGCCATCGCCTCGACCTTGGCGCGCCCGTAGGCATCGCCCAGCGCATGGATCTGGCGGTTGGTGTTGGACAGCGCGATATGGTCCAGGTCGATCAGCGTGATGCGCCCGACCGCATTGCGCGCCAGTGCCTCGGCCGCCCAGCTGCCGACGCCGCCAACGCCGACCACGCACACGCTGGCCGCCTCCAGGCGGGCCAGGCCGGCGGCGCCATAGAGCCGCGCCACGCCGCCGAAGCGGCGGTGGTAGTCATCTTCGGCCGGGCTTTCGTGGGTCAGCGGCTCGGGCAGGCCGGCCAGGTCGCGTGCGGCATCGTTCATACTGGAGGAATCAGGTCGATGGAGGTCGGCAGGGCAGGCGCCCGGCTGCGCCGGGGCAAGAATCCGGCATTTTCCGGCGGCGATGTCAGCCAATCGCCGACAAAGTCAGGAAGCGCGCAACTATACAATAGACGTGCAGTGGTCCGTTCGCCGCCCCGCGCTGGCGTGGGCGGGCCCGGACCTGCCCCCGCCAGACAGGAGAGGCCGCCTCATGCCCGTGCGCCGCAAGGTTGTTCTGTGGAGTGTGCTGACCCCGGTTGCGCTGATCGCGCTGCTGGTGGTCGTGATCCTGACCTTCGACTGGAACCGCCTCAAGCCCTGGCTCAACGACCGCGTCTCGCAGGCCATCGGCCGGCCCTTTGCCATCAACGGCGACCTGACCGTGACCTGGCGCCACGGCGAGGGCGAGAAAGGCTGGCACACCCTTGTGCCGTGGCCGCGGCTGTCGGCGCGCGACATCACCATCGGTAATCCCGACTGGGCCAAACAGCCCCATCTGGCAAGCGTGCGCGAACTGATCTTCGTGCTGCGTCCGATACCGCTGCTGGCACACCAGATCGCAGTGCCGACCATCGTTGTCGACAGCCCGGCGGTGTGGCTGGAGCGCCTGCCGGACGCCCGCAACAACTGGACCCTTGAGTTCGGCCCCAAGAAGGGCCCGTCCGAATGGGAACTGGATATCGGCGAGGTGGTGCTTGCGCGCGGCAACCTGGCGCTGGCTGACCAGTTCAAGAAGATCGAGCTGCAGGCGGAGCTCGACACCATCGGCGACAACCCGCTCTATGACAAGGCCCGCGACGGCGCGCTGGTGGCGCCCGAGGCGTCCCAGGTGCCGCCCGGGCCGCCCGCCAGTGCGGCCGCGGCCGCCTCCGCGCCGGCGGCTTCGGCATCCGGCGCGGCCAGCGCACCCGGGGCCTCGGGCCCGCCAGCCTCGGCCACCGCCGCCAACGGCCGCTACGGCATGCGCTGGAAAGCCACCGGCCGCTACAACGAGGCCACCATCAACGCCAGCGGCAAGGCCGGCACGGTGCTGAGCCTGCGCAATACCGACGTGCCCTTCCCGATCCTGGCCGATGTGCGGGTTGGCACCACCCGCGCCGTGATCGAAGGCACCGTGACCAACCCCGCCCATCTGGCCGCGCTGGACATGCATCTGACGCTGACCGGCGACAGCATGGCCAAGCTCTATGCGCTGACCGGGGTGGTGCTGCCGTCCACGCCCCCGTATCAGACCCGCGGCCGGCTGATGGCAACGCTGCGCAAGCAAGGTTCGGTCTACGAGTACCAGAAGTTCACCGGGCGCGTCGGCGGCAGCGACCTGTCCGGCACGCTGACCTTCACCAAACGTGACCCGCGCCCGTTGCTGGCGGGCAACCTGGTGTCGAACCAGCTGCGCTTTGTCGACCTGGCCCCGCTGATCGGCGCCGATGCCAAGCCCGGCCGCCCCGCCAAGGACAGCCCGGTAGCCCAGCCCTCTGACAAGGCACTGCCGGTGGCCCCGTTCCGCACCGAGCGCTGGGACGAGATCGACGCCGACGTGCGCTTCACCGCCAAGCGCATCATCCGCGATGCCGAACTGCCGATCAGCGACCTGGTCACCCACCTGAAGCTGCAGGACGGCGTACTGCTGCTCGACCCGCTCAACTTCGGCGTGGCCGGCGGCAACCTGGTGTCGACCATGCGCCTGGACGGCAAGCGCGAGCCGATGGGCGCCATGGTCGACATGACCGCGCGCCACATGAAGCTCAAGCAGCTGTTCCCCACCTTTGACCTGATGCGCGCCAGCATCGGCGAACTCAACGGCAGCGCCAAGCTCTCGGCCACCGGCAATTCAGTGGCGGCGCTGATGGCCTCTTCCAACGGCGAAGCCAAGCTGCTGGTCGAGAACGGCACGGTCAGCAAGTTCCTGCTTGAAGCGATGGGGCTGAATCTGGGCAGCGTGGTGATCCGCAAGCTGTTCGGCGACAAGCCGGTGCGGATCAACTGCGGCGTCAGCGACTTTGCCTTCACCGACGGCATCGCGCGCGCGCGCACCTTCGTGCTGGATACGGACGATGCGGTGATCGAGACCACCGGCGGCATCGACCTGCGCAATGAAAAGCTGGCGCTGACCATCCATCCGGACTCCAAGGGCCTGCGCGTGTTCTCGCTGCGCTCGCCGCTGTATGTGGGCGGCACCATGAAGAAGCCGTCCGTCAGCCCCGATATCGGGGTGCTGGCGCTGCGCGCCGGCGGCGCGCTGTCGCTGGCGCTTCTGGCACCGGTGGCGACGGCGGTGCTGCCGCTGGTGGACCTGTCCCCGGGCGGCGAAGACAACCTGTGCGCAACGCTGCTGGCTGACCTGCGCAAACGCCCGGTCGCGCCGCCACCGGGCAAGACCTACAAGGATCCGCGGACCGGCAAGAGCGGCATGGTCGCAGGCAAGCCGATCCCGAAGGAAACGCCGGGCACCGCCGCGCAGGCTGACGCCCAGACCCGCCAGCCGGCACGCCCCGGCGAGCGCGACGAGCGCAAGCTGCCGCCGGCGCCGACGCGCCCGGGCAACGATGCCTTGTACAAGGGCAATTGAAGTGCGTGCGCAGTGTGTCGCCTGGCGGCCACGCGTCCGCCCTTGCCTGAAGCAAAATCGCAACACTTTGCCCCGCTGCGACGCCCTGCCGCACGCAGCCGTTGTGCCGCGCCCACGCCCGGCGCATAATTAAACGGCCATTTACAAGAAGTTTAAGCATGGCAAGCATCGGAGGCGGCGCGGGTTCGCCCGTCTGCATCCTTCTGAAGGCGCGGCTGCGGCCGCCCTTTGTTTCCTCTTTGTTTCCCGCCTCGGCATGGCCGCCGGCCGCCATGAGCGCGGTCACCGCGAGCCCCCGTTCCCATGTCGCTGCCGCACGCCGCCGTCCCGCCGATCACCTGGCTGATCGCGCTGACGGTGTGCAACCACGTGGCCTTCAATGCCAGCCGCGTGGTGGTGTCGCTGTTCGCCATCTCCCTCAAGGCCTCCACCGTCACGCTCGGCGTGCTGATGTCGCTGTATGCGGTGCTGCCGATGCTGCTGGCAATCCGCGCCGGCAAGCGCATCGATGAGATCGGGCCGCGCAAGCCGATGACCGCCGGCTCGCTGATGGTGGTGGCGGGCACGCTGCTGCCGGCGCTCTGGCACGACCTCGGCGCGCTGTACCTGTCATGCGCGCTGATCGGCGTGGGCTTCATGCTGGTGCAGGTGGCAATGCAGCTGCTGATCGGCCAGGTCTCCACCAGTGAGACCCGGCTGCGCAACTACACCTGGCATGCGCTGGGCCTGTCGGTGTCCGGCACGCTCGGGCCGGTGGCGATGGGCTATGTGATCGAGAATGCGGGCTTCCGCCCCGCCTTCGTGGTGCTGGCGGCGGTGGGGCTGGTCGGCCAGGCCGGCCTGCAATGGGTGCGTCCGCGCCTGCCGGCGCAAGGCGGCAATGCCGGGCGCATCGCCATCGAGGACGGCAGCCGCCGCTCCACACTGGACCTGCTTCAGCATCCCGAGCTGCGCGCGGTCTTCATCGCCAGCGCGGTGCTGTCCGCCGCATGGGACCTGCACGCCTTCCTGATCCCGATCCAGGGCTCGCGCATCGGCTTGTCGCCGTCGTCGATCGGCTGGGTGCTCGGCGCCTTCGCCATTGCCACCTTTGCCATCCGCGTAGCGATGCCGGCGGTGTCGCGCCGGCTCTCGGAGTGGAAGATCATCCGCGGCGCGCTGCTGGTGGGCGCGCTGGCCTACCTGGTCTACCCCTTCGTCACGCAGTTCTGGCTGATGTGCGGGCTGGCCTTCGTGCTGGGCCTGGCGCTGGGCAGCGCCCAGCCCAATGTCATGAACATCCTGCACACGGCGTCGCCGCACGGCCGCGCCGGCGAGGCACTGGGCTTGCGCTCGGCGGTGCTCAATACCAGCCAGGTGGTGTGGCCGCTCACGTTTGGCGTGGTCGGCACGGCGCTGGGCATGCTGCCGATCTTCCTGTCGATGGCGGGCGCAATGGGCGCGGCCGGTTACTACTCGCGGCGCCAGGGGCGCAAGGTGCTGCCACCGCCGGTTTAGCCCCCCTGCAGGTGACGCTGCCAATACGCTTGTCGCCACGCAAATGCGATCCCCGATGCATTCGCTATACTCGAATCAGCCGGACCTGCGGCCCCCGCCCCCGGGCGCACCGCGCATCCCGACCGATACTCTGATGATTGCGACATGACTCAACTTGCCGACCTTCGCCGTACCTATGTGCTGGGCTCTCTGTCCGAAACCGACGTAGCGCCCGACCCGATGAGCCAGTTCAAACGCTGGTTCGACGAGGCGGTCACGGCCAAGCTGCCCGAACCCAATGCCATGACCCTGGCCACGGTCGACGCCGACGGCCAGCCGTCCGCGCGCATCCTGCTGCTCAAGGGCATCGATGACCGGGGCTTCACCTTCTTCACCAACTATGAAAGCCGCAAGGGCCTGGACCTGGCGGCAAACCCGCGCGCGGCGCTGCTGTTCCACTGGGTGCAGCTGGAGCGCCAGGTACGCGTCGAAGGCCGCGTCGAGAAAGTCTCGGACGACGAGAGCGACGCCTATTTCGCCACGCGCCCGCTGGGCTCGCGCGTGGGCGCCTGGGCCTCTGCGCAAAGCCGCGAGGTGCCCGGCCGCGACGTGCTGGAGCAGCGCGAGCAGGAATACCGCAGCAAGTTCGGCGAAAACCCGCCGCGCCCGCCGCACTGGGGCGGTTACCGCCTGGTGCCGACCGCGCTGGAGTTCTGGCAGGGCCGGCCGTCGCGGCTGCACGACCGTATCGCCTTCCGCCTGCAACCCGGCGGCGACTGGCAGATCGTGCGACTGTCGCCCTGACGAGGCTGGCGCGCGTCTGAACATGCGCCAACAGCGCCGAACGGGTCGCTAGTGGAGTCTTCTGGGCGGTGCGCTGCACAGGCTGCGTAATTGGATTAAAGTGAGACAGGCGTCGCTTGGCTACTCTTTTCTTGCAGCGTTCGCGACGGATTGGGCAAGGTTCCAGCTCAGTACCAACCTTGTCTGATGCGTCGGCCGAAGCGTGTGCCGCAACCATCGGGAGGTAAAGCGCATGTTTTTCAAGCAAGCCCTGGAAAAGCAACTCGACAATTGGATCGCCGACCTGCGAGAGAATGCCGATCTGCCGGTCAGCTTGCGGCTGTGGAATGGCACCGAATACCCGCTCGGGCACTTCGACAAGCCGGCTGTCACGCTGACCGTACGCGAGGCCGCGGCCCTGCCGCTGCTGCTGACGCCGAGCCTGGACAACCTGGGCGAAGCGTATGTGCAGGAGAAAATCGACTTCGAGGGCAGGCTGACGGACATCATCAAGGTCGCCTACGGCTTCTCGGCCGCGGCCACGCACCGCGCCGGCGGCGCGCTGTTCAAGGTGGCGCAGCACTTCGCGCATACCAAGCAGGAAGACAAGAACTCGATCCAATACCACTACGACGTCTCCAACGACTTCTACAAGCTGTGGCTTGATCCCAACATGGTCTACTCCTGCGCCTATTTCGAGCACGGCGACGAAGACCTGGCCACGGCGCAAGTCAAGAAGATCGACCACATCCTGACCAAGATCCGGCTGCAGCCGGACCAGACCCTGCTGGACATCGGCTGCGGGTGGGGCGCGCTGGTGCTGCGCGCCGCGCAGAAGTTCGGTGCGCGCTGCGTGGGCATTACGCTGTCGCAGAACCAGTTCGACCTGGCCACCGAGCGCGTCAGGGCCGCGGGCCTGTCCGACCGCATCGAGATCCGGCTGCAGGACTACCGCGACACCGCCGGCACCTTCGACCGCATCACCAGCGTCGGCATGTTCGAGCATGTGGGCAAGGACAACCTGCCCGGCTATTTCAGCCGCATCCGCGAACTGCTGGCCGACGACGGCTATGTGATGAACCACGGCATCACCTCGCCCGACCCGGACAACGGCGCGACGCCGATGGACGGCGCCGAGTTCATGGACCGCTATGTGTTCCCGCAGGGCGAGCTGCCGCATATCGGGCTGGTGCTGCGCACGCTGCAGCAAGGCGGCCTGGAAGCCTTCGACGTCGAACTGCTGCGCCGCCACTACGCGCAGACGCTGCACCACTGGGCCGACAACTTCGAGGCCCGCGGCGACACCATCCGCAGCCTGGTCGGCGAGAAGAAGTACCGCATCTGGCGGGTCTACCTGGCCGGCTGCGCGCATGCCTTCGAGACCGAGAAGATGTCGATCTACCAGGTGGTCTGCCACAAGGCCGGGCTGCCGGCCGATACCCTGCCGTGGTCGCGCCGTTATATCTACGACCAACCCATTGGCCGCAACGACTGAAGGCAACGCTGGCGCTTGACTGAAGACCTCTTTGGCGGGCTGCCCCTGCCCACCCCACCTGCCCCGCCGGAACGGCCCGCCTCCCACCCGGGCGCGGCGCTCCCGTGCGCACCTGCCGGCAAACCCGCGCGCGGCAAGAGCGTGCAACCCACACCGGCGGACGAAGCCCTGCGCGCGCTCGCTGCACAGCTGCCATCGAACCTGTACTTCGGCACGTCCTCCTGGGCTTACCCCGGCTGGAACGGGCTGGTCTATGACGGCGAGTACGGCGACAGCCTGCTGTCGCGCAAGGGCCTGGCCGCGTATTCGCGCCATCCGCTGCTGCGCGCCGCCGGCATCGACCGCGGCTTCTACGGGCCGATCCCGCTGGCGGACTACCTGTCCTACGCCGCGCAGGTCCCCGACGGCTTCCGCTTCCTGGTCAAGGCGCCCGCCAGCGTCTGCGATGCCTGGCTGCGCGGCTCCGACGGCGCCGGCCGGCTGGCCAACGCCGCCTTCCTGGATGCGCAGATCGCGGTGCGCGACTTCATTACGCCCGCCACCAGCGGGCTGGGCAGCAAATGCGGGCCGCTGCTGTTCCAGCTCTCGCCGATGGGTCCGCTGGCCGACAGCGCCGCGTTCCTGGAACGGCTCGACGCCTTCCTGGGCGCGCTGCCGGCGCTCGATCCGTCGATCACCCCGCACGCGCGCTACACCGTGGAGTTGCGCGACCCGGCACTGCTGACGCCGCGCTATATCCGGCTGCTGCGCCGCCACGGCGTGCGCTTCTGCCTGTCGGCGCGCGACCGCCTGCCGCCGGTGCCGCGCCAGGCCGCGGCGCAGGCGCTGATGGACGAGGAAGCGCCAGGTCCGCTGATACTGCGCTGGATGCTGCATGGGGGCCGGCCCTACGCCTACGCGGAAAAGCGCTACGCGCCCTTCGACCGCATTGTCGACGACGACCCGGACACCCGCCATGCCATCGCCGATGTGGTGGCGCGCACGCTGCGCGCGGGGCAGCCTGCCATCGTCATTGTCAGCAACAATGCCGAGGGCTGCGCGCCGCTGAGTTGCGTGCGGCTGGCCGAGGCGATTACTGCAAGGCTGGAGCGGTGAACGGCTGACGACCGGCGCACAGTGGCCGACAGGCCGCTCCCTCGGGCAACGGCCACCGAGTCCGTGCCGCAGGTGATTGTTTGCGCAGGGAAATTAGGGCCGGTTTTGGCACCAACCCAAACGCCCATCCCCTACTTCCGCAACTTCCCCCCAAACTGCTTTCGAAACTTGGCCAATTTCGGCGAGATCACAAAGGCACAGTACCCCTGGCTCGGATGGTCCTGATAGTAGTTCTGGTGACTTGCCTCAGCGCGCCAGTATGGCTGTTCCGGCTCGACTTGCGTAACAATCGGCGCATCAAAAACCTTGGCAGCAGCCAACTCCCGCATCACGTATTCCGCCGTGGCCCGCTGCGCCTCTGAATGCGTAAAGATCGCCGACCGATATTGCGGCCCCACATCGTTGCCCTGCCGGTCCGGCGTGGTCGGATCGTGGATGGCGAAGAAGATCTCAAGGATCTGGCGAAAGTTGATCACCGACGGATTGAAGGTGACACGCACCACCTCGACGTGCCCGGTGCCACCCTCGCAGACTTGCTGGTAAGTCGGGTGATCCACATGCCCGCCGGTATAACCGGACTCCACCGCCACCACGCCATCGACCTGCTGGTAAACCGCTTCCAGGCACCAGAAGCACCCGCCGCCCAGCGTAGCCGTTTCAAGTCCATGTTCCATTTGCGCCGCCCCCTTGCGTTGTCGTCTGTGGTGTCACGGCCTCAAGCATAAGCGCAGATCGGCACCTCTGCAGTGGATTCAGCCAGGCTGGCGCTGTGCCTCCAGCATCGCACGCAGTTGCGGCTTGAGCACCTTGCCCAGCGCGCTGCGCGGCAGGTCGTCCAGCAGCACCACCTCGCGCGGCAGCTTGAAGCGGGCAATGCGCGTGGCCAGCAGTTCGCGCAGCGGCTCCGCCCCCAGCGCGTCGCGCGGCGCGCCCGGCGCGGGCACGATCACCGCCACCGGCACCTCGCCCCAGCGCGCATCGGCCACGCCGACGACCGCGCACTCCTGCACGCCGGGCAGGCCGACCAGCACGTTCTCGATCTCGGCGGGATAGATGTTCTCGCCACCCGAGATGATCATGTCCTTGCTGCGGCCGACGACTTCGATGCAGCCGCCGGCATCGCGGTGCGCAAGGTCGCCGGAATGGAACCAGCCGTCGGCCAGACCGCTATCAGGCTGGTTCCAGTAGCCAGCCATCAGGTTGGCGCCGCGCACCCAGAGTTCACCGACTGCGCCCTGCGCCACCTCGGCACCGTCCGGGCCGGCCAGCCGCACTTGCGCCTCCGGCTGCGGCCAGCCGGCATAGCCAGGGCGGGCCACCGCATCCTGCAGCTTCAGCACCACCGACACCGGACCGGTCTCGGTCGCGCCATAGACCTGCCCCAGCGGCACGCCGCGCGCATGGAAGGCCTCGATATACGACCGCGGGATGGTCGACGAGCCCGCCATCACGCCGCGCAGCGCTGACAGGTCGGCCCCGGGCCAGCCGGGATGCTCCAGCACCGCGCGCAGCGTGGCCGGCACCATCAGCGACAGGCTCGGCCGCGCCTGCGCGACCGCGCCGAGCCAGGCATCCGGCGCAAAACGGTCGTGCAGCGTGACTTGCGCCCCGGCCAGCAGCGCCGGCAGCGTCTGGATGCACAGCCCGCCGACATGGAACATCGGCAGCACCGACAGCACGTGGTCATCCGCGGTCATGCCGTGCGCCCACCAGCTGGCGCGCGCATTGGCCAGCAGCCCGGCCTGCGTATGCACCGCGCCCTTGGGCTTGCCGGTGGTGCCGGAAGTGTAGGCGAGCAGCAGCGGTGCATCGTCCGGCACCGGCGGATGGGTCACGCCGGACGGAGCGGGGTAGTCGATCAGCCGGTCGAGATGCGCGAGCTGGCAGCCGCCGCCAGCCTCCTGCGCCAGCCCTTCATGGCGCTCGTCATGGAACAGCGCGGCCAGTTGCGCGTGGGCGGCGATCGTACGCAGCTCCGCCGGCGCCAGCCGGTAGTTCAGCGGCACGAACATCGCCCCGGCACGCGCGCAGGCAAACAGCAGCACCAGCTGCAGCTCGTGGTTCAGGCACAGCGTGCCGACGCGGTCGCCCGCGCGGATGCCCCACGTTGCTGCCAGGTGGGCGCTGGCACGCTCGACGCGCCGCCACAGCTTGCCGTAGGTGAAGGTGCGGCCAAGGTAATGCAACGCCGGCCGCCCCGGCGCCGCGGCGGCATGGCCATGCAGCATGGCCGGCAGCGCCCCCGCCCCGGCTGCGCCCGCACGCATGGCGCGGCTGGTGGCGCTCATTCGTCGCGCTCGCCGGATTCGTACAGGGTCTCGCGCCCCATGCGGTCCAGGATCAGCTCGGCCGTCCAGGGCAGCATCAACGCGCCGCAGCGCGAGTCGCGGTAGAGCCGCTCCAGCGGCAGGTCCTTGAGCATCGACTGCCCGCCGCAGGTGCGGATCGCCAGCCGGGCGATGTCGTTGGCCCCTTCCATCACGGTGTAGTGCGCGGCGTACAGGCGCAGGCGCTCATCCTTGGTCGGATTGGGCCTGGCCTCATGAATCACGCGCCAGAAGATCGAGCGCATGGTTTCCAGCTGGATGCGCATCTGCGCCACCGCGATCTGCTTGGTCGGATACATGCGGCGCTTGACCGGCGGCTGGCCCGGCACCTCGCCGCGCAGGTACTGCACGGTGAAGTCGTAGGCCGCCTGCGCCACGCCCAGGTAGGTCGGCGACAGCGTGAAGAACATCGCCGGCCAGGTCTGCGCGGCACGGTAGTAGACGCCGCGCGGCATCAGTTGCTCATGGTCGGGCACGAACACGTCCTTGAGCAGCAGCGTGCGCGACACCGTGCCGCGCATGCCCATCGGGTCCCACTCGCCGGTCACGGTCAGCCCTTGCGCCTTGCCGGGCACCGCGATATAGAGCGTGTCGCGCATGTCGGGGTGCTGGTCGCCGCGGTCCTCGGTGCACAGGATGCCGTAGTAGTCCGCCGCGCCCGACAGCGAGGCGAAGATCTTGCGCCCGTTCAGCACCCAGCCGCCATCGACCTTGCGCGCGGTGGTGCCGAACGGCGCCTTGCCCGCGGCGGCGGCGGAGCCTTCGGAGAACGGCTGCGCATAGACCGCGCCGTCGCGCACCACGCGTGAGAAATGCAGCCCGCGCCGCGCCTCGTGCTCGGCGCGCTGGTCAGGCGTCATGTCGATGCCGTCGGACAGCACGCCGGTCCACATGGTCGAGCAGATATGCATGTTGTATGTCAGCGCCGTGGCCCCGCAGAAGCGGCCGATCTCGGCGCCCACCATGCAGTAGGTGGCAAAGTCCGCGCCCTCGCCCCCGAACGCCTGCGGCACGCACAGGGCCAGCAGGCCGGCCTCGCGCAGGTCGTCATAGTTGGCGAAGGGGAAGCTGGCCTCGCGGTCCCAGGTGGCCGCGCGCGCCGCAAAGCGTTCGCGGCCCAGGCGGTTGGCCAGCGCCAGCAGGCGCGCTTGTTGCGGGGTGAAGTCCGCCGTACCGATGGCGGGAATGAAGTCGAGCTGTCCGGATGGCATATCGCGGTCTCCTGGTTTCCTGCTCGCGCCGGGTGCGGTGGCGGCGCGGCGGCGGTTCTTGTGTTGTGTTGCCGGGAAGCGGCGTGGTTCAGTGCAAGGGGAAGCGCCGGTGCAGGAAATCCAGCACCGCCTCATTGAACGGCTCCGGCCGCTCCATGCAGGCCAGGTGGCCGACATCCGGCAGGCAGCGGTACTCTGCGCCAGGGATGCGCTGCGCCATGCGCTGCATCACCTCGGGCGCGGCATTGGTGTCGTGCTGCCCGGCCAGCGCCAGCACCGGCACCGCGATGCGCGGCAGCGCGTCGCGCTGGTTGAAGCGCACCAGCGCACCCAGCGCCGCGCGGTAGGTGGGCGCGGGCACCGCCGCCATCACCGAGGTGGCAAAGGCCAAGGCTTGCGCATCGGCATCGAGCGCGACCATGGTGCGCACCAGCCCGGCGGCCATCTCGGCCATGGTCCTGCCGGCGTCCAGCGGCGCGGTGCGCGCGGCGATGAACTCGCGCTGCCAGGGCCCATCACCCTTGCCAAAGGCGGGCGAGGTGCCGGACAGCACCATGCCGTCGATCAGCGCGGGCATGGCCGCGCAGGCCTGCTGCGCCACCATGCCGCCCATGCTGTGGCCCAGCAGCACCACGCGCCGCCCGGCCTCGCGCTCGGCCTGCAGCAGCGGCGCCAGCGCTTGCGCCAGCCCGTCGAAGTCATAGGGGTCGATCAGGGCGCTGTCGCCGTAGCCCGGCATGTCCCAGGCCACGGCACGGTAGCCGGCCTGCGCCAGTGCCTCGCCCTGCGCGGGCCAGGCGGCCTTGCCGCCGCCGATGCCATGCAGCATCACCACCGCCACCGGGCCATCGCCCCAGGCCAGGGTGGCGATGCCGTTGGCGAGGCGTTGCATCATCGGGGCCGCGCTCATGCCGCCGCCTCCACCAGCGTGCCCGCCTCCACTTCATTGCGGCCGTCGAGCGATACCGTGCAATTGCGCAGCGGCAGGTCGAAATGGCCCAGCGTGTGGCGCCCGGCCACCTCATTGGCGCCGGTCGAGAACAGGAAATTGCCCGCGAACGCGCGCAGCTCGGTGCCATTGCAGTCGCGCTTGTCGTAGAAGGTCATCGCGTCCCAGCGCGCCAGCCGGTTCAGTCCCCAGCCCACGTGCGAGACCGCGTACGCATCGCGCGTGCCCTCGCGGTCGGCCCAGGCCTGGTAGTAGCCGCGCATCATGTCGGCATCCACGCCCTGCCCCTCGACGCCGACGATGTAGTCGTCCTCGATATGGCACACCACGGTATCGCGCAGGTAGGTCTTGAAGGTCAGGTTGACGTCGCCCGGCGCTAGCACCAGCGTGCCATTGACCTGGCGGCCGGCCGGGAACGCCAGGCACAGCCCGCCGGGCCAGTGCGAGACCTGCCCGGGCTTGTTGCAGAAGCCCCAGACCCCGCCCACGCGGGCGTCGGCCAGGCCGATGCGCAACTCGGTGCCGGCCGGCGAATGCACGCGCATTTCGCGCGCGCCGCGCAGGCGCTTCATGGCCGCGCGCACGGTGCCTTCCAGCGCCGGGTCGGGCTGGCAGCGCTCCAGGATCTCGGGATGTTCGTTGCTGATCATCAGCATGCGCGGCACGATGCCGTCGGCGCCGCGCAGGATCTGCGGCAGTTCCGGCGCGTGCAGCAGGCCTTCCACGGTGCAGTCCAGCACCAGGTGGCAGCGAGACAGGGCCGCCACCACCGGAGCGAGGCGCTGCAAGGCATCGCTGGCGCCGGTTGAGCGCACCGGCGCGGGCGCACTAAGTGCCGGTGTCGGCACCTGAATGCGCACCGGGGTGGCGCCCAGCGCCTGCACGGCCAGTTCGGCCAAGGCCACGTTGACAGGACGGGATTGCGACTCCGTTACAATTCCAACAACTTCCGCACCCTGCAGGGCACAGAGTTCCAGCGTGCGCCGGAACGCCGCCAGCCAGCGGTGTTCGATCTGCTCGATGAGCATGACGATTGTCTCCTGCTTGTTGTATCGGCGGCAGTGACTGCCTTGTTGTGTGCGCCAGCCCAGCGCCGCGGCGCGCAAATAAGCGCATGGCCGGGCTTGAACTTGCTGCCCCTGGCGCGAATAATATATATGAAATTTCATGAACTCCAGCGGAGCCCCCATGGGCATGCCTGAGGCCCAGCCACAGATCGCCAGCGCCGCCGCACCAGATTTCGATGCGCAGCACTTCCGCCGCACCCTGTCGCAGTTCGCGACCGGGGTGACGGTGATCACTACACGCGCCAGCGCCGAGTCTGTCGCCGCCGGCGCGCCGCCGTTCATCGGCATCACCGCCAGTTCGTTCAATTCGGTGTCGCTGGATCCGCCGCTGGTGCTGTGGAGCATGGCCACGCGCGCCAACAGCCTGCCGATGTTCCGCGACGGCACGCACTACATCATCAACGTGCTGTCGGCCTCGCAGCTGGAGTTGTGCCAGCGCTTTGCCACACTCAAGGGCGACCGCTTCGCCGGCGTGGACTACCGGCTCTCGGCCACCGGCCTGCCGATCCTGTCCAATGCGCTGGCCTGGTTCGAATGCCACAACCGCAGCCGCTACGACGAGGGCGACCACATCATCTTCGTGGGTGAAGTCGAGCGCTGCGGCGTGCTCGATGGCAGCGACGGCCCGCTGGTATTCCAGGGCGGCCAGTTCACCACCACCGCCCCCCGCGACCCCTGAACGGCACCGGGCCCATCATGGCGGACCTGCCTGCGCAATCCTCCCTGCCCTTTGTCGATGGCTACCTGGCCTACCTGCTGGCCCGCGCCAGCCACCTGATCTCGGGCGAATTCCATCGCGAGGTGGAAGCCAGCGGCCTGTCCGTGCAGGAATGGCGCGTGCTGGCCACGCTGGCCGACCGCCCCGACTGCACCATCGGCATGCTGGCGGAGATTACGCTGACCAAGCAGCCGACGCTGACCAAGCTGGTCGACCGCATGGCCGTCGACGGCCTGGTCAGGCGCCGCGCCGGCGAGACCGACCGCCGCCAGACCCTGATCTCGATCACGCCCCGCGGCCACGCGGTGGCGCAGCCGCTGCTGGAACGCGCGGCGCAGCACGAACGCGCGGTGCTGGACGACTTCGGCACGCGGCAGGGCGCGCTGCTCAAGGAAACCCTGCGGCAGCTGATCGCGCTGCATACGCAACGCTAGGCGCCCTCCGCCCCCGCCTTCAGGATCGCCAGCGGCGAACTGTCCACCTTGATCCGCTGCAGCACGATATTCGAGCGGATATCCATCACGCCCTTGGTGCGGTACAGCCGGTTCACGATGAAGTCCGAGTAGTGCTTCAGATTGCGCGCCTGCACCCGCAGGATGTAGTTGCTGTCGCCGGTGATGATGTACGCCGACAGCACTTCCGGCCACGACTGCACCGCGGCGATAAAGGTGTCGTGCCAGCCTTCCACGTCATGGCGCATCGACACCTGCACGATCGCCTCAAGCTCCAGCCCGAGCTGCTCGGCGTCGAACCAGGCGCGGTAGCCGCCGATCACCCCTGACTCTTCCAGCAGGCGCACCCGCCGCAGGCATGCCGATGGCGACAGCGCCACGCGGTCGGCCAGGTCCTGGTTGCTGATGCGGCCGTTCTCCTGCAGGCAGGTCAGGATGCGCAGGTCGGTGGGATCGAGGTTCATTCGAATTTCCTTCGACAAATCATCAATTCTTCGCATTTTATGCGAAAGATGACGGTATCGACGGTCCATTTAGCAAGCCTCTTGCCGCCGATTTTGACTATGATTTCCGACATCGAGGCAGACAACGACGGCGCCTTGCAAAGGCGCCGCGCACCCTTATGACCGCCCCCCATCAAGACCCGCGCCGGCTGTGGGACATCAGCCCGCCGCTCTCCCCCGCCACCCCGGTCTGGCCCGGCGACACGCCGTTCCAGCAGCAGCCGGCCTGGCAGATGGACGAGCACTGCCCGGTGAATGTCGGCCGCATCACGCTGTCGCCGCACACCGGGGCCCATGCCGACGCGCCGCTGCACTATGCCGCCGACGGCGCGCCGATCGGCGCCGTGGCGCTCACGCCCTACCTCGGCACCTGCCGCGTGATCCATTGCATCGGTGCCTCGCCGGTGGTCGAGCCGCGCCATATCGAACACGCACTGGCCGGCCTGCCGCCGCGCGTGCTGCTGCGCACCTACCGGCAGGCACCGCTGGCGCAGTGGGACCCGCACTTCTGCGCGGTCGCGGCCGAAACCATCGCGCTGCTGGCCGCACATGGCGTGCAGCTGGTGGGCATCGACACGCCGTCGCTGGACCCGCAGGAATCCAAGACCATGGACGCGCACAACGCCGTGCGCCGGCACGGGCTGGCCATCCTGGAAGGCATCGTGCTGGACGAGGTCGATGCCGGCGACTACGAACTGATCGCGCTGCCGCTGCGCTTTGCCGGGCTTGACGCCAGCCCGGTGCGCGCGGTGCTGCGCAGCCTCGACTGAACCACTCCCGAACAACCCCCTGGCCAATCCCACGACATGATGACATTTGACCGCGAGCACTGTATCCGGCTCGATGAGCAAGACCCGCTGCGCCCGCTGCGCGACCAGTTCGCGCTGCCCGAGGGTGTGATCTACCTCGACGGCAACTCGCTGGGCGCCCGCCCGCGCGACAGCGCCGCGCGCGCCGCCCAGGTGGTGGCCGAGGAATGGGGCGAGGGCCTGATCCGCAGCTGGAACACCGCCGGCTGGTTCGAGCTGCCGCAGCGGCTGGGCAACAAGCTGGCCCCGCTGGTGGGCGCGGGCCACGATGAAGTAGTGGTCACCGACACCACCTCGATCAACCTGTTCAAGGTGCTGGCCGCGGCGCTGCGCGTGCAGCAGACGCGCGACCCGGCGCGCAAGGTAATCGTGTCGGAGGCCAGCAACTTCCCCACCGACCTGTACATCGCGCAAGGCCTGGCCGATCTGCTGCAGCAGGGCTATTCGCTGCGCCTGGTCAATTCGCCGGCCGAGATCGACGCCGCCGTGGGCGCCGACACCGCCGTGCTGATGCTCACCCACGTCAACTACAAGACCGGCGAGATGCTGGACATGGCCGCGCTGACCGAGCTCGCCCATGCCCGCGGCGCGCTCACGGTGTGGGACCTGTGTCACTCCGCCGGCGCCGTGCCGGTCAGCCTGAAGGCGGCCGGGGCCGACTACGCCATCGGCTGCACCTACAAATATTTGAACGGCGGCCCCGGTTCGCCCGCCTTCGTCTGGGTCGCGCCCGCGCTGCGCGACGCCTTCTGGCAACCGCTGTCGGGCTGGTGGGGCCATGCCGCGCCGTTCGCGATGGATCCGCAGTATCGCCCGGTGGAAGGCGTGCGCCGCTTCCTGTGCGGCACGCAACCGGTGACCTCGCTGGCGATGGTCGAGTGCGGGCTGGACATCTTCGCCCAGACCAATATGCAGGTGCTGCGCGCCAAGTCATTGCTGCTGACCGACCTGTTCATCGAACTGGTGGAGGCGCGCTGCGGCCACCACCCGCTGACGCTGGTCACCCCGCGCGAGCACGCGCGCCGCGGCAGCCAGGTCAGCCTGGAACATCCGGAAGGCTATGCGCTGGTGCAGGCCCTGATCGAGCGCGGCGTGATCGGCGACTACCGCGAGCCGCGCATCGCCCGCTTCGGCTTCACGCCGCTGTACACCAGCTTCGCCGACGTGTGGGATGCCGTGGAAATCCTGCGCGACGTGCTGGACAGCGGCGCCTATCGCGACGCGCGCTTCCAGACGCGCGGCCAGGTAACCTGATCGGGAGCGCATCATGAGTGAATTCAAGGGATGCCCTTTTTCCGGCGCGGCCGGCACCGCAGGCCAGGCTGCGCCGCAAGGTGACAGTTGGCACGGTGCGCAGATGGATTTCGCCAAGGACATGAGCTACGGCGACTATCTCGGCCTGGACCAGATCCTGAACGCGCAGCATCCGCTGTCGCCGGACCACAACGAGATGCTGTTTATCGTGCAGCACCAGACCACCGAGCTGTGGATGAAGCTGATGCTGCACGAGCTGCGCGCCGCGCGCGAATCGGTCAAGACCGACAGCCTGCCGCCGGCCTTCAAGATGCTGACGCGGGTGTCGCGCATCATGGACCAGCTAGTGCAGGCGTGGAACGTGCTGGCGACGATGACGCCGCCGGAGTATTCGGCGATGCGGCCCTACCTGGGCATGTCGTCAGGCTTCCAGTCGTATCAGTACCGCGAGATCGAGTTCATCCTCGGCAACAAGAACGCTGCCATGCTGAAGCCGCATGCGCACCGGCCGGAGCATCTGGCGCTGGTGGAAACCGCGCTGAAGACGCCGTCGCTGTATGACGAGGCGATCCGGTTGATGGCAAGGCGTGGTTTTTCGATCGATGCGGACTGCGTCGAGCGGGACTGGACCCAGCCCACCGCGTATAACGCTTCGGTCGAGGCCGCCTGGCTGGAGGTCTATCGCAATCCCGGCGCGCACTGGGAACTGTATGAACTGGGCGAGAAGTTTGTCGACCTGGAAGATGCGTTCCGGCAATGGCGCTTCCGGCATGTGACCACGGTTGAGCGGGTGATTGGCTTCAAGCGGGGTACCGGCGGCACGGAAGGCGTCAGCTATCTGCGCAAGATGCTGGATGTGGTGTTGTTTCCGGAATTGTGGAAGTTACGCACGGACCTGTGATCCCCGCGCACGTCCGCGAACATGAGCGGGCCCGGCCTTAACCTGTCTTAACCCGCCGGGTCCGACAGCCTGCCCGCCAGCGCCCGCAACGCCGGCGCCAGCGTCTGGTGGAACACCGCCTCATCCACCGCCCCATAGGAAGCACTGCAACTCAGCATGTGCAACTCCTTCTCCCCCACCGGCCGGAACGCCACCGCACAGGCATGGATGGCCGGATGCCAATCCCGGAACGACGCCGCATAGCCGCGCTGCTGCGCCTCGGCCAGGGCCACGCGCGTGGCCGCCTCCTGCTGCTTCCACTGCTCCGGGAACGCCTGGCTGAACTCAGCCATGACCCGCTCGCGCCGCGCCGCAGGCAGCGCGGCCAGGTATGCCCGCCCCATCGAACTCGACACCAGCGACAGCCGCGAGCCCACGCCCAGGCCCAGCATCACGCCCGCATCGTTGCGGATCGATTCCAGGTAGATCACCTCCATGCGCTCGCGCTTGCCCAGCGAGACCGAGACCCCGTATGACTGCGCGAACGCCAGCATATGCGGCCGCGCCAGCGTCACCACGTCGGACGCCGACAGGTAGGCATAGCCCAGCGCCAGCACGCCGGCATCCAGCGCGTACTTGCCCAGGCTCTCGTCATAGCGCAGGTAACCCAGCTGCACCAGCGTGCCGGCCAGCCGGCTCACCGTGGCCTTGGGGAAGCCGGTGCGGCGCACGAAGTCCTGGTTGCCGAGCATTGCCTCGCCGGTGCGGAAGCAGCGCATCAGCTCCAGCCCGCGCGCCAGGGCGGTGACAAAGTTGGGATCGCTGTCGCGCACCGGCGCCGGCGGCGTGGCATCGGGAGAAAGTGACGGACTGGTCAAGGGCGGCTCCTCTCAGGTCGGCGGTTGTCCGCTCATCGCACAAAGGCATGGGTGTCGGGGGTTTTGCCTGTTGCACGGCAAAGCCATTGCGATATACTAATTCAACGGAACACAGTTCCGCAATGCGGAACCACAAAAATCCTCCGCGAAGATCACCGAACCCGTCATGATTCCCGGAAACCCCGGTGCGGCAAGCGGCCCCTGGCCCGCCCCCGGTGCTTTCCCCCGCGCAACCGAAGGAGACCTGCATGGCTGCCAACGCCGAATTTCACTGGGCCGACCCCCTGCTGCTGGACCAGCAACTGACCGCCGAAGAACGCATGGTGCGCGACGCCGCCGCAGCGTACAGCCAGGACAAGCTGATGCCGCGCGTGCTGCAGTCCTTCCGCAATGAGAAGACCGACATCGAGATCTTCCGCGAGATGGGCGAACTGGGTCTGCTCGGCCCGACCATCCCCGAGCAATACGGCGGCCCGGGCCTGAACTACGTCAGCTACGGTCTGATCGCGCGTGAAGTGGAGCGCGTGGATTCGGGCTACCGCTCGATGATGAGCGTGCAGTCGTCGCTGGTGATGGTGCCGATCCATGAATTCGGCACCGAAGCGCAAAAGCAGAAGTACCTGCCCAAGCTGGCCACCGGCGAATGGATCGGCTGCTTCGGCCTGACCGAGCCGAACCACGGCTCCGACCCGGGCTCGATGGTCACCCGCGCCAGGAAGGTCGACGGCGGCTATGAGCTGACCGGCGCCAAGATGTGGATCACCAACTCGCCGATCGCCGACGTGTTCGTGGTCTGGGCCAAGCTGCAGGGCGACAATGGCAAGGACGAGATCCGCGGCTTTATCCTGGAAAAGGGCTGGAAGGGCCTGTCCGCACCGGCCATCCACGGCAAGGTCGGCCTGCGCACCTCGATCACCGGCGAAATCGTGCTGGACCAGGTGTTCGTGCCGGAAGAGAACATCATGCCGGGCGTGAGCGGCCTGAAGGGCCCGTTCACCTGCCTGAACTCGGCCCGCTACGGCATCGCCTGGGGCGCGCTGGGCGCCGCCGAATTCTGCTGGCACACCGCGCGCCAGTACACCCTGGACCGCAAGCAGTTCGGCCGCCCGCTGGCCGCCACACAGCTGGTGCAGAAGAAGCTGGCCGACATGCAGACCGAGATCACGCTGGGCCTGCAAGGCTGCCTGCGCCTGGGCCGCATGAAGGACGAAGGCACCGCCGCAGTGGAAATCACCTCGATCATGAAGCGCAACTCGTGCGGCAAGTCGCTCGACATCGCCCGCGTGGCGCGCGACATGCTGGGCGGCAATGGCATCTCGGATGAGTTCGGCGTGATCCGCCACGTGGTGAACCTGGAGGTGGTCAACACCTATGAAGGCACCCACGACATCCACGCACTGATCCTGGGCCGCGCCCAGACTGGCCTGCAGGCCTTCTTCTGATCGCTATCCGCGACTTGCGCACAGGCTCTCCGTAATAAAAAGGCCCGGCTGCAAAGCCGGGCCAAGCACACTACCAAGGAGACGACGAGGCTGCCCCCGTCGATAAAACACCTGTCCTGCACGCCGGCCCCGCCTTCACGCGGGGCCGCGTTCATTTGTTGGGCTGGGGCGTCAGGCGCAGGTACGGCCGCACCGCCTGGTAGCCCTTGGGGAATTTCTCGCGGATCACCGCTTCGTCCTTCAGCGAGGGCACGATCACTACGTCGTCGCCGTCCTGCCAGTTGCCCGGCGTGGCCACGCTGTGGTTGTCGGTCAGCTGCAGCGAGTCGATCACGCGCAGGATCTCGTTGAAATTGCGCCCGGTGCTGGCCGGATACGTGATGATCAGGCGCACCTTCTTCTTCGGGTCGATGATGAACAGCGAGCGCACCGTCAGGGTCTCGTTCGCGTTCGGGTGGATCATGTCGTAGAGCTGCGACACCTTGCGGTCGCCATCGGCCAGGATCGGGAAATTGACCTGGGTCGACTGCGTCTCGTTGATATCCTGGATCCAGCCGCGGTGCGAGTCCACGTTGTCCACCGACAACGCGATCGCCTTGACGCCGCGGCGCGCGAATTCATCCTTCAGCCTGGCCGTCAGGCCCAGTTCAGTGGTGCACACCGGGGTGTAGTCGGCCGGATGCGAGAACAGCACGCCCCAGCTGTCGCCAAGCCACGCATGGAAGCGGATGCGGCCTTCGCTCGAATCCTGCTCGAAGTCCGGGGCGATATCGCCAAGACGCAATGCCATGTTCTGTTCTCCTGATTTCGGGGTGGAACCAGAGTATCCGGATTGATATCCAACCCAAACGAATATAAAGTCACTACAAAATCACTCGAAGTCATAAGACATCTTCTGACATTCATCACGCGCGCTTTCCGGCATGCTTGCTAAACCAGGCGCCGCAGAGTCACGCTTGCTGGCGTGTAGCCTTGAAACCACGGCCGCCCGCCACATATGCTAAGTATCAGACCGACAAATGCCGTTAGCCTCGGAGCGTAGAAAATGTCAGAATCCGCACAAACCGAACCAACCGCCCGCAAACAGGAGAAACTGATGAGCGATGTCAAGACCGTTCTGTCCGACGCCGAGGAACTGCTGAAGCAAGCCGCCTCGACCACCGGGGAAAAGGCCGCCGAACTGCGCGAGCGTGGCATGGGCCTGCTCAAGCAAGCCAAGGAAAAGGCCCAGGACCTGCAAGACGCCGTCGTGACCAAGAGCAAGGCCGCCGCACGCGCCACCGACGACTACGTGCATGACCACCCGTGGCGCGCCGTGGGCGTGGCGGCCGGCGTAGGCCTGCTGATCGGTCTGCTGCTGAACCGCAAGTAATCGATGCCAACCCGGCGCGGCATGCTGGTGCCGCGCCTGAGCGGCAACCCGGTCATCGGGTTGCCCAGTGGCCGGGGCGCAAGCATGTTGGCGACACACCATGACGCCACACCCGGCCCCGCCTGCTGGAAAGGCGCGTACGGCCACGCCGTCGCGCCGCTCTTTCACGCCGGAGCCGCATGAGCGAATCCCCCCCTTCCCCCAAGTTCCTCGAATCCGTGCGCAACCTGGCCGGGTCGCTGGTGGCAATGATCCAGACCCGCCTCGAACTCGCCAGCGTGGAGCTTGCCGAGGAACGCACGCGCCTGATGAAGGTCGCGCTGCTGGCCTGCTTCGGCCTGGTGTTCTTTGGCATCGGGCTGGTCACCCTGACCGGGCTGATCGCCATCCTGTTCTGGGACACCTACCGCTGGCAGGCGCTGGGCGCACTGACGGTCCTTTACCTGGTGCTGTGCGCGATTTGCCTGGCGTACGCACGCAACCTGGTGCGCAACGCCCCGCCGATGCTGGAGGCCACGCTCGCCGAAATCGACAAAGACCGGGAGATCCTGCGCCGATGAGCCCCCTGGAACCCGACGACAGCGCTGCCGGACACGACCGCCGCAATCACCCGCGGCGGGCCCGGTTCACGCAAGAGGTGCGCCTGCCGCTGGCGGTGCGCAAGGAACTGCTGCTGACCCGCGCCGCGCTGGAACGCTACGACTGCCTGCAGGCCCTGCACGAGGTGCGGGGTGGCGCGCACCGCCTGGGCACTATCGGCCACTGGCTGCCGCGCATCGCCCGTCCGGGGTCGTGGATGAAAGTGGTCGGCATGACCAAGGACTACCCGCTGCTGAGCACCGCACTGACGCTGGCGCTGCCGCTGGTCAAGCGCACGCCGGTGCTGCGCTGGACCTGGAAGCTGTCCAAGGTCGGCCTGGCAGCCGGCGCCGCCTACTGGGTGTACAACACCTGGCGCGAGGCCAGGCACCAGGCCGTGCCGCCCGCAACCGCGCCGACACCCGCGCCGGCCGGCACCCCGCCCGGCGCCGATACCGGCTTCCGCGATCCGCTCGTTCCCTGACCCACGGCCTGGCCTGGCGGCTCAGCCCGCCAGCGCCAGCGCCGGCCGGTCGCCGGCCTCGGGATCCGCCGGGGCAAACGGCACCGGTGCCGCAATGTGGTAGCCCTGCACCAGGTCCACGCCCAGCTCGCGCAGCCGTTCGAGCATGGCCTCGCTCTCAACGAATTCCGCAATGGTCTTCTTGCCCATGGCGTGGCCGATGCGCTGGATCACCTCCACCATCACCAGGTTGACCGGGTCGGCCAGCATGTCGCGCACAAAGCTGCCATCGATCTTCAGGTAGGCCGCCGGCAGGTGCTTCAGGTAGGTGAACGACGACATGCCCGCGCCGAAGTCATCCAGCGCAAACTGGCAGCCCAGCTGCTGCAGCTGCAGGATGAACGCGCCGGCCTGCGCCAGGTTGGCGATCGCCGCGGTCTCCGTAATCTCGAAGCAGATGCCATCCAGCGCGATGCCAAAGCGCTGCGCCTGCTCGCGCACGAAATCGGGGAACTGGATGTCCGCCAGCGACGAGCCTGACAAGTTGATCGCGCAGGTGGCAATCTCCGCCTGCCGTTCCGCCAGGGTGCCAAACGCGGTCTCGACCACCCAGCGGTCGATCATCGGCATCAGGTTGTAGCGCTCGCAGGCCGGCACGAAGGCCATCGGGGGCACCAGCCGGCCGCGTTCATCGACCATGCGCAACAGCAGCTCCACATGGCGGCCCGTCTGCGGCAGCGCGCCATCGTGCGCCGGCAGGATCTCCTGCGAATACAGGCAGAAGCGGCCAGCCGCCAGCGCCGCATGCACGCGGCTGACCCACTCCATCTCGCCGTGGCGCGCCTGCACCACGCTGTCCAGCGGATGATAGACCTGCACGCGGTTGCGTCCGCCCTCTTTGGCCACATAGCAGGCCGCGTCGGCCGCGCTCAGGGCCTCGGCGACGCTGACGGTCTGTCGGTCCAGCGTGACCAGGCCGATGCTGACGCCCAGCGTGAAGGTGCGCTGGCGATGCGCAAAACGGAAACATGCAATGGCTTGGCGCAAGGCCTCGGCCACGCTTTCGCCATCGGCGGTGCCGCAATGCTCCAGCAGCACGCCGAACTCGTCGCCGCCCAGCCGGGCCAGCGTGTCGCTGCGGCGCAGCTGGCTGTGCATGACCTCCGCCATCTGCCGGATCAGCTCGTCGCCGGCGGCATGCCCGCAAGTGTCGTTGACCACCTTGAACTGGTCCAGGTCCAGGTACATCAGCGTATGGGTGGTGCCTTCCTCGCGTGCCCGCGTGATCGCCGCGCCCAGCCGGCGCTCGAACTCGGCGCGGTTGACCAGGCCGGTCAGCGCATCGTGGCTGGCCTCGTATGCCAGGCGCGCCGCATGGGCGCGTTCCTGGCTGATATCGTGCAGCACAACTACCACGCCGATGGCCTGCGCGGCCCGGTCGCGGATCAGCGCCACCGATGGCTTGACCGCCAGCGCCTGTCCGGGCAGCCCCGACACATCGCGCTGCACCAGCTGCGCCGACCGGCTGCGCCAGCGCTGCCGCAGCGCCAGCGTGACAATATCGGGCAGCGGCGCCAGGCTGTCCTCGTCGCGCAGCACGCAGACGCTGCTCAGCGGCAGGCCGCGGGCGTCCGCTTCGCGCCAGCCGGTCAGGGCCTCGGCCGCGGGGTTGAGCGATTCCACGCGACCCCACACATCGGCCGTCACTACCGCGTCGCCGATGGCCTGCAGCGTGACCTGGGCGCGCTCCTTTTCGGCAAAGAGCTGTGTCTCGTAGCGCTTGTGGTCGGAAATATCCGTGAGCGACCCCGCCATGCGCGCACGCCGGCGCCCCGGCCCGCGCACCAGCCGGCCGCGCGCGCGCACCCACAGGTAATCGCCGGCGCGGTTGCGCAGGCGGAATTCGGCGTCGTAGGGCTCGCCGCTGCGCAGATGGCGCGCCAGCTTGGCCTCGAAGGCGGCCAGCTCGGAAGGATGCAGCAGGCCCAGCACGGTTTCGCGCGCATGCGGCAGCTCGGCGTCCTGGTAGCCCAGCATCTGCGCGCAGCGCGGCGAGAAGTAGAGCTCGCCACGGCCGAGATGCCAGTCCCACAGGCCGTCGTTGCTGCCCTCTACCGCCAGCTGCAGCTGCTCTTCGCGCTGCGCCAGCGCCTCGCGCAGCCGGCGCTCGCGCCGCAACGGCGCCAGCGAAAGCAGGATCGCCGACATCAGCAGCGCTGCCGCCATCACCGCGCTGCCGGTGGTAAGCAGCCGCGTCACGCGGCGCGAGGCCTGGCCCAGATGGCCCGAAAAGGCCCGCTCCAGCGGCGTCAGCCTGGCGTCGATCTGCGCAATGTTGCGCAGCACCGGCGCCAGGCACTCGCCCCCGCAGCCGGGCTGGCCGGTCAGCCGGCGCAGGGCCAGTGCCTGTTCGTGCAGGGCAGAGATCTCGATGTCGCCAGCGGCCCACACGCGGATCGCGGCATCGACCTCCTGGATATGGCGGAAATTCCGGTAGAGCCGCACCATCCGCGGAATGTCATCGGGATGGTTGCCGCCGGCAAGGAGCCCTTCATGGATGCGCTCCAGGTCAGGCTCGTCGCGGTCGAGCTCCAGGCGCGCGCGGTGGTCGCCCAGCGGGATCGCGATCGACGCCAGGTATGCCTCGAAATCCGCCGGCTCGCGATCCTCGCCGAAGCGCAGCAGGTGCAGCACGGCGTTCTTCTGACCCCTGGACCACTGGCTCTCGCCCGCGACAAAGGCACGCGCAGCCGACAACAGGTCCAGGCTGGCGATGCTGAACAACGCCAGCGCAACAACCACCGGTACGAACGGCCAGATGATGCGCAGCACGTGCCCGCTGGCCGGCAAGGAAACGCCTGCTCGCCGCATAGGGTCTTGTTGGTGGGCCGTGTCTCGCGGCCATTCTGATGGTCCGCGGTCCATACGCCGCGGTTGACCCATTGTGCTGCGCAGGCAGGTTCAAGTCTCTACCTCGAACTAGTTAAAGCACCCCCTACCAGCGGGGCATGCCAGACGCAAAAAGGGCCTGTGACTTGCGCCACAGGCCCTTCGTAATACTGGTGGGTCGTGCGTGACTCGAACACGCGACCAACGGATTAAAAGTCCGCTGCTCTACCGACTGAGCTAACGACCCGAAAAAACAGAACCGCGATTATAGTGATGCGGTTCTCGATGTGTCAAGCACGCGCCTCAGGCCATGCGCTCCAGACGCCATATCTGGTAGCGGAATGCCAGCACTGCACCGGCCAGGATACCCGCCAGCGCGATAAACGAGCCAAGCGCCAGGGTCGACACGCCCGACAGGCCCTGCCCGACCGTGCAGCCCAGCGCGGTCACGCCGCCCGCACCCATCAGGATGCCGCCGACCATATGATTGGCGACGTCCTCGGCATTGCCGAAGCCTTCCCAGCGGAAGGTGCGCGTCACCAGGGCATAGACCGCCGCGCCGGCGATCACGCCGAACACACTGACGATGCCGACCGTCGCCACCTTGCTCTTGTCGCTGAACATCATCAGCCAGTCGAGCGTGTAGGCATAGGGAGCGACAAAGCTCAGGCTTTCCATGCGGCCGCTGTTGGTCGAGACGAACAGTTCTTCAAGCGTGTTGGGGTCTTCGGCCACGTAGCCGAGGTGGCCCGAGACATACCACATTGCCACGATGATCAGCCCGACGCCGATGCCGCCAAGCAGGTTGTCGAACGAGCGGAAGCCGCGGCCCGCCAGCGCCCACAGCACCAGCACGCCACCCAGCGCCAGTCCCAGGCCCAGCTGCAGCGCGCCGCGCGCGAGCCCCGTGCCCTGCGCCAGCACGGACGGCAGGTCTTGCGTGGTGGGCAACGTCAGCGCCACCGCGTCGACGGTATTCACGCGCACCACGCCGAACAGCCCGCGCAGCGTCATGTAGGCCGACAGGCCCAGGAAGACAAAGACCACCAGGGACTTCAGGTTGCCGGCGCCGATGCGCACCAGTGTCTTGCTGCCGCAGCCCGACGCCAGCACCATGCCGAAACCGAACATCAGCCCGCCGGCCAGCGCCGACAGCCAGCCCAGCTTGCTGGGGGTGTAAATGGTCTTGGTGGGGTCGATCGCGCCGGTCCAGGCCAGCACGCCGGTGCCGATCATGGCCACGCCGATCGCCAGCACCCACATGCGCATGCGGCCCCAGTCGCCCATATTGACGATGTCAGAGACCGCGCCCATGGTGCAGAAGTGCGTGCGCTGCAGCATGGCGCCAAACAGGAAGGTCAGGACGAACGTGCTCAGCAGCACGGTGCGCGAGAGCGCGGCGAGGTCGATTTCAGGCATGTCGGGGGCGTGGACGGCAGCTTGTGATCAGGCAGCGGCCTGGTAGCGGGTCGGATCGGGCACTCCGGCGGCTTCAAAGCCGGCCCGGCGGATGCGGCACGAGTCGCACACGCCGCAGGCGCGGCCGTCGTCATCGGCCTGGTAGCACGACACCGTCAGGCTGTAGTCCACCCCCAGCGCGATGCCGGCGCGGATGATCTCGCCCTTGGTCATGTCGATGATGGGCGCATGCACGCGGAAGTGGTCGCCCTCGACCCCGGCCTTGGTGGCGAGGTTGGCCAGCGTTTCATAGGCCGCGACGTATTCCGGGCGGCAGTCCGGGTAACCGGAGTAGTCAACCGCGTTGGCGCCGAAGAACAGGTCGCGCCCCCCGACAGCCTCGGCCCAGCCGAGCGCCAGCGACAGCATGATGGTGTTGCGCGCCGGCACATAGGTGACCGGGATGCCGTCGGAAGCGCCATCGGTCGGCACCGCCAGCGCGTCGTCGGTCAGCGCCGAGCCGCCGAAGCGGCGCAGGTCCAGGTCGACGATCTCGTGGCGGGTGGCGCCCAGCGCGGCCGCCACGCGCTTGGCGGCTTCCAGTTCAGAGGAGTGGCGCTGGCCATAGCGCATCGACAGCGCATAGGTCTCGAAGCCCTGGGCGCGGGCCATGGCGAGTACGGTGGCGGAGTCGAGTCCGCCGGAGAGCAGGACGATGGCGCGTTGGGTCATGATCGGGAGCGCGCCGTCTGGGCGCGCAAAAGATTCAGGCGAATCATGTATTTTAGCGCGACCCAAGAAGAAGGCCCGCCAAAGCGGGCCTTGCAGACAGGACCGGGCGTGCCGGCCGCTTCCGGTGTTACTTCAACGTCTTCAGCCGGTTGCTGGCCGCCTGCGCGCCTTCGGTGCCCGGATACTTGGCCACCACCTGCTCCAGCGTCTTGCGCGCGGCCGCCTTCTGGCCGGACTCGAGCTGGTTGTTGGCGACCGCGATCATCGCGTCCGGCACCTTGGGGTGCGTCGGGTTGGCGTTGATCATGTTCTGCAGCACCGAGGTGGAGCCCTTGTAGTCGCGCTGCGCATACAGCGAGTTGCCGAGCCAGTACTGTGCCAACGGCACATACGGGCTCTGCGGGTACTTCTTGATGAACGCCGTGAACGAACTCCCGGCGCTCTTGAAGTCGCCCGCCTGGAACTGCTTGAGCGCGGCATCGTATTCGGGCTTTTCGCCCGGCTGCGACAGGCCTTCGCGGCCTTCGACGGTGACCTGCTGCGGCTCGAACTTCTTCAGGCGCGCATCGAGGTCGGCGTAGTAGTCCTTCTGCTGCTTCTGCAGCGTGTCCACCGTGTTCTGCAGCACTTCGTTCTGGCCGCGCAGCCGCGCCACTTCCTGGCGCAGGCCCTCGAGCTGGTTCTGCATGTCGAGCGTGGTGCGGCTGTTCTGCTCGATACGCTGCGTCGCGGTCGCCTGGAAACCGTTGAACTGGTCGCGCAGGCTGATGACCGCCTTGCGGGCCTCGTCATCGTCGAACACTCCGGCATGCGCCTGTGACAGCGGCAGCATGCCGCCGCCGGCGNNGGNGGCGAGCCACAACAGGGTGGAAACGCGTGCTTTCATGGAAGGCAGTCCACAGATCAGTAGTTGATGTCCGCGCGGCGGTTCTCGGCCCACGAGGCTTCATCATGGCCGGTGGCCTTGGGCTTTTCCTTGCCCAGGCTCACGGCTTCCATCTGGGCGTCTGGCACGCCCATCGAGGCCAGCGAGCGGCGCACGGCTTCGGCGCGCTTCTGGCCCAGCGCCAGGTTGTACTCGCTGGTGCCGCGCTCGTCGGTGTTGCCCTGGATCAGGATCTTGCGGCCCTTGTTGGCGCCCAGATACTTCGAGTGCTCGGTCAGCATTCCCTGGTAGTCCGACTTGACGCTGTAGCTGTCGAAGTCGAAGTACACGCTGCGCTTGGCCAGCGGGCTGTTCGGATCGTTCAGCGGATCGGCGGCCGTCACCGGGGTCACGGCGCGCGCATCGGCACCGGTGCCCGCGCCGGCGCCGGCTTTGGCGGTGTCGTCCAGCTTGACGCCGGAGCTGCAGGCGCCAAGGGCCAGCAGTGCGGCAACGGCAAGGGTTTTGCTCATCAGTTGGGGCATGGTGAATGACTCCTGTTATTGCATGAAAGGACCCCAGGACGGCTCGCGAACATCGCCGGACTGGAGGGACAGAACCTGCCGGGTACGCCCGTCAGTGGAAACCGCCGCCAGCACCGCGCGACCGCCCACGCGGGTGGCATAAAGGATGTACTTGCCATTGGCGGCAAAGCTGGGCGCTTCGTCGTTGGCCGTATCGGTCAGCGACGTCACGTCGCCGTTGGTCAGGTCCTGCAGCTGCAGCTTGAAGCCGCCCGCGCGCGAGATGTACGCCAGGTACTTGCCGTCCGGCGAAATACGCGGGCTCACGTTGTAACTGCCCTTGAAGGTGACACGTTGCGCCCCGCCGCCTTCCTCGCCGGAAGCGGGCATGCGGTAGACCTGCGGCGCACCGCCGCGGTCGCTGGTGAAGTAGATGCTCTTGCCGTCCGGAGAATACTGCGGCTCGGTGTCGATGGCGCTGCTGCGGGAGAGGCGGCGGATGCCGGAGCCGTCCGCATTGACCTGGTAGACCTGGGTATTGCCGTCGCGCGACAGCGCCAGCGCCAGGTACCGGCCGTCAGGCGACCACGAGGGCGCGCTGTTGTTGCCCTTCTGGTTCGACACCAGCGTGCGCTTGCCGCTGGCCAGGTCGTGCACATACACCACCGGCTTCTTGGCCTCGAACGAGACATAGGCCACGCGCGCGCCGTCCGGCGACCACGACGGCGAGATGATCGGCTCGTTGCTGGTCAGCGCCACCTGCGCATTCTGGCCATCGGAATCGGAAATCAGCAGCTGGTAGCGGCCGCCCACCTTCGACACGTAGGACAGGCGCGTGGCAAACACGCCGCGCTCGCCCAGCAGCTTTTCGTAGATGTAGTCGGCGATCTTGTGCGCGGTCACGCGCAGCTGGGACTGGTTGACGGTAAAGGCCAGCCCGCCCAGGCTCTGGCCCTTGACGGTGTCGTACAGGCGGAAGCGGACCTCATACTTGCCGCCGGCGGCCGGGGTCACGCTGCCGGCGACGAAGGCATCGGCGCCGCGCGACTTCCAGCTACCGAGGTCGACATTGGCGGATTCCGCCACCGTGGCACCGCCCGGATCGACATTGCGCAAGCGCCCGCTGCGCGCCAGGTCGGCGCGGATGATCGCGGTCAGGTTCTGCGGGGCCTGGGCCTCGCCCTGGAAGTTGGCGGTCGCAACCGGGAGCTGGCTGGAACCAACCCCGGAGATCTCAACGTTGAGTTGCGCGTGCGCGGCGCCGGCTGCCATCGTCATCGCCGCGGCCAGCCAGGCCATCAGCGCGCGGCGGCCGGCCAGGGGGACCGGGCCGATGGCACGTTGGGATTCGGGTTGGGTTGCGTTGTGCCGCCTCGCGGACAGCCAGTTGGGGGCCCAAAGCTTTCGCATGCTGCTCCTCAGTCGATTTCAAGTTTCGTCGGGCACGGCAGGCAATCGGCAACACGGGCAAATACGGCATTGCGGCGCGTGGCGCATGCCCCGTCTGCGTGCGTATCGCACACTGCCGGCCGCGTCAGGCAACCTGCCATGCTAGCGCTGGGACCAAGACCCAGCGATGAAGGTTGCATTATGTTGCAAATCATGCCGCCCAGGTCACTCAGTCCTTCGGCCGGAAGGTAATGGTGAAGCTGGCCGGCGCCTTGCCGTTCTCATCACGCGGCAGCGGGTCGGAACGTTCCACCGCGCGCAGCACGGCATTATCCCAGCCCGAGTTGCCGCTGGACTTGGACAGCCGCGCCGACAGCAGCGAACCATCCGGCGCCAGCTGCACCGACACCACCGCGGTCGGGTTGCCCGGCACGTCCTCGGTAAAGACGATATTCGGCTTGACGCGGCGGCGCACGCGGTCGGAATAGCCCGGCGACGCCTTGCCACCGCCGCCGGCACCCGCGCCGGCCGTACTGCCCACGCCGCCACCGCCCGCGCCGGAGCCGCCGGCCAGCGCCTGCAGGCGCGCCAGCTCGCTCTTGCGCTGGGCATTGGCGGCAGCCTCGCGCTTGGCCTTGGCGTCGGCATCCGCCTTGGCTTTGGCCTTGGTCTCGGCATCAGCCTTTGCCTTGGCGTCAGCCTTGGCCTTGGCGTCCGCCTGGGCCCTGGCCTTGGCGTCCGCTTCCTTGCGTTCTGCTTCCTTGCGTTCTGCTTCCTTGCGTTCTGCTTCCTTGCGTTCTGCTTCCTTGCGTTCTGCTTCCTTGCGCTCGGCCTGTTCCTTGCGCTGCTGGTCCTGCTGCGCTGCCTTCTTCTTCGCGTCGTCCTTGCGCTGGGCTTCCTTGCGGTCGGCTTCCTTACGTTCCGCCTCTTTACGCTCGGCTTCCTTGCGCGCAGCCGCCTGCTTGCGCTCGGCCTCTTCGCGCGCTGCCGCCTCGGCACGGCGCTTCTGGCGCTCCAGCGCGATGTCGGCGTCGTCCTCGACCTTGCTCTTCACCTCGGGCAGCGGCGGGGCCGGGCGCGGCTGCACCACCGGCTCCGGCGGCGGCGGCGGGGGCGCGGTGGCGGCCGGAATCTCTTCCCACAGCTCGGCCTCGGCGCCGACGGGGGTGCTGCTCTGCAAGCGCACGCCGTAGTACAGCACGACGGCCAGCAGCATATGCATGAAGAGCGCGAACAGGAAGGAACGCAGGGTTCCCCGCTCCTTGACCGGCTGGTAGGGATAGGCGGCGACGGTCTTCATCAGGCGCAACGGCAATCAGATAGGCGCTTCAATGCGTCAGGAGGTCTTGGACTTGACCATCAGGCCGACGCGCTTGATGCCATCGGCTTTCAGGATCGACATCACGTCCAGCACCGCCTCATACTTGACCGCGCGGTCGGCGGCAATCACCACCGGCTGGTCGGGATTCTCGTTCTGGCGCTGGTGCACAAAGTCGAGCAGGCCCTGCTTGTCGAGCTTGCGCTCGAAGGCGTTGCCGGCGTTGTCCTTGCCGCGCGCGATGAGCTGGCCGCTCTCGTGCACGGTGACCACGATCGGCGGCGCCTTCTGCTGCGGCGTGGCGTTGGCCACGGTGGGCAGGTCGACGGTGGCGGGGCTCACGATCGGCGCCGCCACCATGAAGATGACCAGCAGCACGAGCATGACGTCGATATACGGCACGACATTGATCTCGGCGCTGGCCCGGCGGCGCGAGCCGCCGCGGCGCTGAATGGCTGCCATTGCAGGACTCCTGGAAACGCCGGCCCGGGCTTGCGCCCGGACCGTCTGGATTAGATTCGATACGTGTGCAGTTAGCGCGCCTGCCGTTGCAGGATGTTCAGGAACTCTTCCATGAAGCTCTCGAACCGGATCGCCAGGCGGTCGATCTCCGTGGCATAGCGGTTGTAGGCGATCACCGCCGGAATCGCCGCGAACAGGCCGATCGCGGTCGCCACCAGCGCCTCGGCAATACCGGGGGCTACCGATGCGAGCGTCGCCTGCTGCACATTCGACAGGCCGCGGAACGCGTTCATGATCCCCCAGACCGTGCCGAACAGGCCGATATACGGGCTCACCGAACCGACCGACGCCAGGAATGGCAGATGCGATTCCATCACATCCATCTCGCGCTGGTAGGCCGCGCGCATCGCGCGCCGGGCCGCATCGAGCAGCGCGCTGGCTTCGTTGCCGCGCTCGCGCGCCTTCAGGAACTCTCCCATGCCGGATTCAAAGATCCGCTCCAGCGCGCCGGTGTTGTGGCGGTTGTTGAGGGCACTGTTATAAAGCGCCTGCAGGTCGCCGCCGGCCCAGAAGTCACGTTCGAACCCCTCGGTCTGGGTGCGCGCCGAGCGCAGCGCCAAGTGCTTGCGGAAGATATAGGTCCACGAAAACAGGGACATGACGAGCAACAGCGCCATGACGGCCTGTGCCAGCAGGCTGGCGTGGAGCACCAGCGTTATGATCGACATGTCTTGCGTGACGGTCACGGGATTCATCGTGCGGACTTGATGGTAGCTAAAACGGGGTCGGGAATCGGGGCGGGACGGCAAGTGCTTCGATCGACACACCCAACACGGATCGCGCCCGAGGCCAGCATCACCTCGCCACGCCAGGCTTCCTGGGAGAACTGGACCGAGGCCGGGCCGACCCGGTCGATGCGCGTGCGGATCTCGAGCTGGTCATCCAGCCGGGCGGGCGCATTGTAGTCCACCGCCGTGCTGCGGACGATAAAGACCACGCCCGCCTCGTCGGCGAGCGACTGCTGCTCGATGCCGAGCGAACGCAGCCACTCGGTGCGGGCGCGCTCGAAGAACTTCAGGTAGTTGGCGTAGAACACCACACCACCCGCGTCGGTGTCTTCCCAGTACACCCGTAGGGTCCAGACAAAGTTTGTCATGGCCGCGATTGTAACGGAGAGCGATCGCGGTTTCGTGTAAACCCGCATGGCGACTTTGCAACAGCAAGTTGCTGGCCAGCCCTTGCCAGTCCTTGCCTGGCGGGGCCGACGGCTTGCAGCGGGCGCCCGCCTCGCGCTACACTGCGCGCAACCATTCCATCTTGCGCGACTGGCGAAGTCAGTGGGCACTACCACGAGGAAGCGCAAGTTCTCTGGCGTGACGTTCATTACGCGTTCGCGTAACGTTCAGCACGCCTAGGCGTGAAGTTCTTTGCGCCTGCCGCTCGCCTGGGCAGCGAATGGGAAGCAGGGTGCGCCCTGCACCGACGGTTACAAAGTGCCGCCGGTGCTGGTCGCCGCTAGCCTTCCCCGCGCGCCCTACCCCCGATGCGTGAATCGGATTCCCTATTTTTCAGACGAGTTTCGCCATGTTCGAACGCAGCCGTTTTACGATCGACCAGATCGACCCCGAGGTCTTTGCCGCCATCCAGCAGGAAAACCAGCGCCAGGAAGACCACATCGAGCTGATCGCCTCCGAGAACTACACCTCGCCGGCCGTGATGGCCGCCCAGGGTTCGCAGCTGACCAACAAGTACGCCGAGGGCTATCCCGGCAAGCGCTACTACGGCGGTTGCGAGTACGTCGACATCGTCGAGCAGCTGGCCATTGACCGCGTCAAGCAGCTGTTCGGCGCCGAAGCCGCCAACGTGCAGCCCAACTCGGGCTCGCAGGCCAACCAGGGCGTGTACTTCGCCGTGCTCAAGCCGGGCGACACCATCATGGGGATGAGCCTGGCCGAAGGCGGCCACCTGACCCACGGCATGGCGCTGAACATGAGCGGCAAGTGGTTCAACGTGGTCAGCTACGGCCTGAACGCCCAGGAAGACATCGACTACGACGCGCTGGAAAAGCTGGCGCAAGAGAAGAAGCCCAAGCTGATCATCGCCGGCGCCTCGGCCTTCGCGCTGCGCATCGACTTCGAGCGCATCGGCCGTGTGGCCAAGTCGATCGGTGCCTACTTCATGGTCGACATGGCCCACTACGCCGGCCTGATCGCCGCGGGTGTGTACCCGAACCCGGTGCCGCACGCCGACTTCGTCACCACCACCACGCACAAGAGCCTGCGCGGCCCGCGCGGCGGCGTGATCCTGATGAAGGCCGAACACGAGAAGGCCATCAACTCGGCGATCTTCCCCGGCATCCAGGGCGGCCCGCTGATGCATGTCATCGCCGGCAAGGCAGTGGCGTTCAAGGAAGCGCTGACCCCCGAGTTCAAGGAATACCAGCAGCAAGTGGTGAAGAACGCCGCCGTGCTGGCCGAGACCCTGATCGCGCGCGGACTGCGCATCGTCTCGGGCCGCACCGAGAGCCACGTGATGCTGGTTGACCTGCGCGCCAAGAACATTACCGGCAAGGAAGCCGAGCGCATCCTGGGTGAAGCGCACCTGACCGTGAACAAGAACGCCATTCCGAATGACCCGGAAAAGCCGTTCGTGACCTCGGGCATCCGCGTTGGCTCGCCGGCCATGACCACGCGCGGCTTCAAGGAAGAAGAAGCCCGCATCGTCGGCAACCTGATCGCCGATGTGCTGGACAACCCGCACGACGCCGCCAATATCGCCAGCGTGCGCGAGCAGGCGGCAGCCCTGACCAAGCGTTTCCCGGTCTACGGCTGATGCATCGAGGCCGCCCATGCGTGTTCGCATGAGCGGCCGGCAGCTCCGCAAGCCGGCGCCCCGGGGCGCCGGCTTGCGGGCCTCGCCAACCCGCCCCGCCACCGCAGAACGACAACACGGACAAGGCGACGGGGTTCAACTGAAGGTGGTCCGGCATGAAATGCCCCTTTTGCGGTCATTCCAATACCCAGGTACTCGACACGCGCATGTCGGAAGACGGCGATGCCGTGCGCCGGCGCCGCCGCTGCGAAGCCTGCGACCGCCGCTTCACCACCTATGAGCGGATCGAGCTGTTCTTCCCCGCCATCGTCAAGAAAAACGGCTCGCGCGTGGACTACACCCGCGCCAAGCTGAAGGATTCCATGCGCCTGGCGCTGCGCAAGCGCCCGGTCTCGGCCGAGGCCATCGACGAAGCCATCACCCGCATCGAAGAAAAACTGCTGGCCCTGGGCGAAAAGGAAATCCCCAGCAGCCAGGTCGGCGAACTGGTGATGCGCGAATTGCGCAAGCTCGACAAGATTGCGTATATCCGCTTTGCTTCGGTGTACCGGAGCTTTGAGGACGTGTCGGAATTCCGCGAAGTGCTGGACGAGTTTGCGGCGTCCACCCCCCGGAAGGGGTAGCAAAGTAACAAAATCGTTGTTTAATCCCCGTTGCTCTCCCGCAAGGCCCGCTTGTCGCATATTAAAAGGGCCGGGATCCTACTCGCCCGTAGGCTATACACGCACGCTGGCCGCTGCGATGCAGTCTGCCCAGGTGCTGATGGGACTGGGCACCGGCAACCAGAGACTCGTCGATATCAGCCAGTTGGGCAGGGTCCGCGTATGCGCGCCCGTGCCGACACAAACCACGGTGTGTCAGTAAGCCAGGCTGCCTGGTAGCTGATCCCAGGAAAACCGAAACAACATTCTGCAAATCCTTCACGCTTAGGCACGTATTCGCCTGCTCGCGACAGCTACTTTGACGGTCCCTGCCAGTCTCGGTGACCGCCCATGCCGGATCTTCGCAAGCCAGCACATCAAACTGCCTGCCCGCACGGCAAGCGCCGCTGCACCAGCCGCCCCGCCGGCTTCGCCCTGCACGAAACGCTTTGCGCGCTGATCGTCGTGGCAGCCGGGCTGATGCCAATGATGGGGACGGCGCCGAAGGCGCTCGCCCACCTGCGCAAACTCGACGCCCTGGCCCAGGCTGCACGCCTCGCCGTGGAAATCACTGAGCTGGACACCGCGCAGCCGGCACTGCAAAGCGAGCGGCCAGACCTCTGGTCGAGCCGGTGCGGAAGCATCCCGGCGTTTCCGTGCCCCGATGGCGCGCGACTGATCATGGCAGGACGGCTTGGCGGGCAGCCCGGCATACCCTCGATCGTCTTGTGGGTGCAGCCATGAGGTGGCAATCATCCAAGGCGTTTTCGCTGATCGAATTGCTGGTCGGGCTGATGCTTGGGCTGGTTGTCACTGCGGCAGCTATGGTGGCGTTCCAAGCCTCGCGCACCGCCTACCTCACCGCCACCGACCGCATTCTGCTCGAGGAACGCGGCCAGCGCGCACTGACCATCATCGCGTCGCTGCTGCGCCAGTCGGGCTGGCCTGGGGAGCCCATATCCGCCACCTCCAGCGCAGCATTGCCCGCCGTCAGCGGCGCCGACAACTGCGGCCAGCCCGCCATGGGTGCCATGCCGTCCTGCGGCAAATCCGGCATCGGCCGCAGCGACGCGCTGTTGGTACGCTTCAGCGGCAGCGCACTGACCACGGCACCGGCCCAACCGGACGAGACCATGGTCGACTGCAGCGGCTACGCGGTTGCTGCGCGCATGGACGGCGCCAATGCAAACAGTGGCTACGTCGCCACCAACGTCCTCTACGTCGCAGCAGGCAGCGATGGCGTGCCGCAACTGCTGTGCCGCTACCCGGCGCGCCGCAATGGCGTGATCGACGGCATCGGCTGGACCTCCGGCGCGCTGATCCGCGGCATCGAGTCACTGCAGGTGCGCTACGGCCTGGATACAGACGGCGACGGCCGCGCGGACCGCTTCGAGACGGCATCCACGATCCAGCCACTGGGTGAATCCGCCTGGCATCGCGTGGTAGCCGTGCAGGTTGCCATTGCCGTGCGCGGCGACCGGCCGGGATCCGCGGCGGCAAACCCGGGCCACAGCGCCGACCCGTTGCCAACGCCCGGCACCGCGGCCGGCGATCTGGCGCCGGCCGCGGCATCGCAGGCAGTCACCGCGCGCCGCGTCTTCGCCACCACGGTACGGCTGCGCAATGCGCCACGCTGCCAGGAGACACTGTGCTAGCCCGCCGCCACCTTTCATGCCGCCGCCAGTCAGGCGCCGTCACGCTGCTGCTTTGCGGCACGATGCTGCTGCTGGTCGTGCTGATCGCTGCCGGTGCGCTGCACATGCTGTTGTCGGGCCGGCAACTTGTCGTCATGCAGCTCGAACGCGAAATCGCCTTCCGGGCCGCCGAGGTCGCGTTGCTCGACGCCGAGGCGGACCTGCTCGCGGCAGCGGCATCGCCAGACATGACGGGCCGGCTCGACAACTGGCCAGCGCCCGGGCACTGCGGCAGCGGCCGTCAGGCCGGCCTGTGCCGGCCCGCGGTGGCAGGCCCGCCTGTATGGCAGCCCTGGCTGCTGGCGGACACCAACGCGGGGGCCAACGCGGATGCGGTCGGCGTGCCGCTGGGCCGCTTTACCGGTGCGACGCTGCCGGAGCTGCCCGCTGGCACGCTCGGCACGCGGGAACTGCCGCGGTATGTCGCCGAGATCCTGGACGAAGCACCGCCCGGCTACAGCGCCCCGGACACCGCTTCCGCCACCACGCTGGCGCCCCGGATCCGGATCACGGCCATCGGGTTCGGCCGCAGCCGCGCCGTGCGCGCGGTGGTCCAGAGTGTGTTCCAGCCATGAATCGCCGCGCCGTCGTTGCCCTCGCCTGTCTTGCCATGACCTTCGCGCCGGGGTTCGCTGCCACCGGCTCCGAAGCAGGCCGGCTGCCATTGGCTTACCGGACCACGGACGGCGCGTATCCGTGGACCGGGCGCTTGTTCGCTGTCGGCTGGCAAGGATCGGCGCCGGCGCTGCCGCCTGCATTATGGGAAGCCGGCGAGCGCCTCGACCGCCAGCCCGTTGCATCGCGCCGGATCTTCACGTCCTCAGCGCCGACGGGCGCAGCGCCGCCGCACGCCATACCGCTGCAGTGGGACGCGATCGACGCGGCTTTCCGGGACACCGATAGCGTGGACACGCTGAAGCGCCTTGACCGCTCCCATCTCGAATGGCTGCGCGGCGACCGTACCCAGGCGGGTCTGCGGCCGCGCGACACGCGGCTCGGCAACGCGGCAGGCGCCCGTGCGCGGGTGGTGGCGCCGCCAGCCTGGGCGCCCGGCAAACCCGGCCACACCGGCTTTCGCCTGCGCTACGGCCTGCGCCCGAATATGGCCTGGCTGGGCACCAACGATGGCCTGCTGCACGGGTTCGATGCCGCGACCGGAGAAGAGCGCGCCGCCTATCTGCCAGGGGTGCTGTTGCCCTACGCCGCCGCCATGCCGGCGGCCGGCGCACCGCTGGTGCCCGCGCCCTGCCCCCGCCCGGAAGCGCAGGACGTGACGGTCCGCGGCGAATGGCGCACCGTCTTGCTGTGCGGCGTCCCTGGCAGTGCCGGGGCCGGCAATCCCGCAGCAGCCTTTGCGCTTGACGTTTCGGATCCCGACGGTCCGATGCCCTTCACGTTGTTATGGGAGCTCGCCGCCACTGACACATTGCCACTGTCCGCACGCGGCCCGGTGCGTGCGGCCGGCGTGCCTGGCCAGGACGGATTGCGCTGGTACGCAGTGATGACACTGGCTGCCACCACCAATGACAAGTCGATGGCAGCCCGTTCCGGCCTCGCGCTGCTGCCGCTCGACAAGCCTGCCGGCGCGGCATGGGCCGGCCAGCATGCCATCCGCACCCTGCCATTGCCAGAGCGGGGCTGCCAGGGCAATCCGGCGACCGGCAACCTCGTTGCGGTCAGCGTGCTGTCCGACATGACAGGCGCTGCACGCACCGTGTATGCGACGGACGATGCCGGCCAGCTATGGCGATTCCCGCTCGCGGATGCGCCGCCATCAGGCAGCGCGGCCGCCGCGTCGTGCCTGCACAGGATAAAGGGGCCAACGCAGCCACTCACGGAAGAGCCGCCGGTGCTGCTGGGCGCCACGACGGCGCCGGTGGTGGTCTATGGCGCGGGCAACGAACTCGCGGCAATACCGGACCGCTCGGCCCCGCACGGCACCAGCCTGGTTCCAGTCATGACACAAGCCAGCGACGGCGGGCACATCCTGCGGGCGCAACCGGTCTCCGCCGACAGCGCCGGCTGGCATCTGACGCTGCCCAACCCCGGCGAGCAGGTCGTGCAGATCCAGGCCGTATTCCCGGGCTATCTGCTGTTCGTCACGCGCACGCCCGATGGCGCGCAACGGGCCTACCTGGTGCTGGCCGGGACCGGAGACTCCGTCGCCCAGGCCAGCAACGGCGAGCGCCTGCACGTCGCCACTGGCCATCTGTTGCCACCGGGTGCCAGCGTGTTCGTCACCGCCACCGAATTGCCGGCAACACCGGCGCAACCTGGCCTCGCCTCACGCCAGGCCCACGAGTTGTCGCTCTGGGCCGTCGATGGCAACGCCGCCACGCGCCTGTCGCACACACTGGCCAGCCGGCGCACCGGGCGCTTGCGCTGGCGCGAGATCGTCGGCCCGGCCCGGGAGGACCTGCCTTGACCGCCGCCACACCCGCGTGCCAGCGCTGCAACGGCTTCAGCCTGGTCGAGCTTGCGGCGGCACTGGCCATCCTGGCCATCCTCGCGAGCCTTGCCGTGCCCGCGTGGCACGGCTACCTGATGCGGGGATGGCGCGCCCAGGCGCGTGCTGCCCTGACGGCATCGATGCTGCAACTGGAGCGGCACGCCGTCGGCGCCATGACGTTTGCCGCGGCGTTGGATGCCGAAGCGCCGGCCGGGGAATGGCCGCTCCCGGTACCGGCTGCCGGCACCGTGCGCCATCTGGTGACGGCGGCACCCTGCCCGCAAGCCGCCCTGGATGCCTGCGTCGAATTGCGGGCCATCCCGCAGCAGTCCGACCCCGAGTGCGGAGTGCTGATCCTGCGCAGTACCGGCCAGTGGCTGTCGCTGCCCGAAGGCGAGGCCGTGGCACGGCCGCTTCCGGCGCATTGCTGAGACCAGGAAGATGACCTGCGCGCCCCGCCGCCAGCATGGGCTGGCCCTGGTCGAACTGCTCACCGGCCTCGCCATCCTGGCGCTGCTGGCCAGCTCAGCCTATCCGGTATTCAGCGGCCTGCTGGCCCGCCAGCAAGTGTCGCTGGCAGCCGACCGGCTGGCGGCATCGCTGGCACTGGCGCGGGCCACGGCCCTGGCGCGGCGGGTCGAGGTGACCCTCCAGCCGCTGCCGGGCGAGACCACGCTGGACCGTGGCTGGCAGCTGGTCGTGGGGAATGCGCAACGTGGCGACCCGGAGCGCAGCGCCGTGCTGTCGGTCGTCGAGCCGGGCATGCCCTGCCTGTGGGTCACGCTGCGCCAGACCGCCCGCGGCACGAATGTGCTGAAATTCCTGCCTGTGGGATACTCTCGATCTGAGCAAGGCGGTTTCCAGGCCGCTACTTTCACGCTCGGCTGCCGTGGGGAGCAGCGGCAAGTCAGGCTGGGCGCGCAGGGACGTATCCGACTCTGCACACCCGGCCGCGACGCTGACTGCGATGCGACGGACTCCTCCGGACCACCATAACCCGGCAGCCCTGTATTCCAGATCGCTGCGCCAAGGCAAACGCAACCGCCGAATGTTTTCCGATACCGACCACGCCGCCATGCAACAGGCCCTTGCGCTCGCCGCGCGGGGCATGTTCATCACCACGCCCAACCCGCGCGTCGGCTGCGTGCTCGTCAAGGATGGCCAGGTCATCGGCCAGGGGTTCACCCAGCCGGCCGGGCAGGACCATGCCGAGATCCAGGCGATGAAGGACGCGCTGGCGCGCGGGCTGGACCCGGCCGGCGCCACCGCCTATGTCACGCTGGAGCCGTGCAGCCATTTCGGGCGCACGCCGCCGTGCGCCGATGCGCTGGTGCGCGCGGGCGTGACGCGTGTGGTGGCGGCCATGGAGGACCCCAACCCGTCGGTGTCCGGGCGCGGCCTGCAGCGGTTGCGCGAAGCCGGCGTCGATGTGCGCTGCGGCCTGCTGGAAAAGGAAGCGCGCGACCTGAATATCGGCTTCGTCTCACGCATGACGCGCGGGCTGCCGTGGGTGCGCGTCAAGGTGGCGGCATCGATGGACGGAGGCACCGCGCTGCATGACGGCACCAGCCAGTGGATCACCGGCCAGGCCGCGCGCGACGACGGCCATGCCTGGCGCGCACGTGCGTGCGCGATCCTGACCGGCATCGGCACCGTGCGCGACGACAACCCCGCGCTGACGGTGCGGGCCATCGCCACGCCGCGCCAGCCGCAGCGGGTGCTGGTCGATTCGCGGCTGGAGGTCCCGCTGGACGCGCAGATCCTGACGCCGGACACCAGCGAGTTGGCCAAGCCGGTGCTGGTGTTCTGCGCGGTGGAGGACCGGCAACGCCAGCGCGCACTGGAAAGCCGTGGCGCCGAAGTCGTCGTCCTGCCCAACCCGCACGGCAAGGTCGAGTTGCGCCGCATGCTGGAAGAACTCGGCCGGCGCGGCATCAATGAGCTGCACGTGGAGGCCGGCTTCAAGCTCAATGGTTCACTGGTGCGCGAGCATTGCGCCGACGAGCTGCTGATCTACCTCGCGCCCAAGCTGCTGGGCGATGCCCAGGGCATGTTCAACCTGCCGCCGCTGGCGCGGCTGCAGGATGCCGCGCAGTTCCGCTGGCATGAGATCCGGCAGATCGGCGACGACCTGCGGCTGATCGCCCGGCGCAACGACGCATAGAGCGGCACATACCGGCACCGCGTATCCAGATTCCAAATACCCAAAGCAGAAGACACCACCATGTTTACAGGCATTGTCGCGGCAGTCGGCCGCATTGATTCCGTTACCCCGCTGGGTGCCGCCGATGCCGGCGTGCGCTTGCATATCGCCGCGGGCGGGCTGGACCTGTCGGACGTCATCATCGGTGACAGCATCGCCATCCAGGGCGCCTGCATGACCGTGATCGCCATGGCGCCCGACAGTTTCGACGTCGAAGTCTCGCGCGAGTCGCTGGACAAGACCGTGGGGCTGGCGAGCACCGGCCGCGTCAACCTGGAAAAGGCTCTGCGCCTGGCCGACCGCCTGGGCGGCCACCTGGTGTCCGGGCACGTCGATGGTCTGGGCGAAGTCGTGCACTTCGCGCCGGTAGGCGAATCGCATGAACTGCGCATCCGCGCCCCGCGCGAGCTGGCACGCTACCTGGCCTACAAGGGCTCGGTCGTGGTGAATGGTGTGTCGCTGACCGTCAACCGCGTCAATGACGAAGCCGACGGCTGCGTGTTCTCCATCAACCTGATCCCGCACACCGTGGAAGTCACCACGCTGCAGGAACTCAAGCCGGGCGCACGCGTGAACCTGGAGATCGACCTGATCGCCCGCTATGTGGAGCGGATGCTGTCGACCGCGCAGGCCCCCGCGTAATACCGCGGGCTACTTGCCCTCGTCGGGCACGTTATAGGCCTCGCGCAGCTTGTCGGTGAAGGGGCGCAGCGCTTCCACGCAGGCGCTGCTGTTGCCGCCTTCCATCGTGGACAGGCTCCAGTTGCAGCCGCCGGCGTCCGGCGCGTGCCAGACCACATCGCCAAAGCAGGCGCCCTCGCAGGCGGCAAACTTCGACTGCTCGGCGCGTACCAGGGCACGCAGTTCGGCCTTGTTCTTGATCTGCCTCGACATCTTTGTCTCCCTTTGTTGTGCAAAGTCTGCTGGCGCGATCGGGCTGGCGCCCTGATCTGAAGTCCGGACCGCCGCTTGCCAGCGCGGCGGCATTCAGGGCTGGGCGTGCCCTTTTGTCGCGAGCATACGCTGACAACCCCCTCCTGTGGCAATTTGCTTGCGCCGTCGCCCCCGGGGAAAGTGCGCCGCGCGGAGCCCGGCAGCTTTGTTGTAAGTCAGCTGGTTCCTGCAACGCCCGAGGCCTAGAATGATGTGGGAGCGCTTGCAGTCCATGTATGCCCACAGGCGCTCGCCACTCGTTCCCGGGCCTCCCCCCTCGACAACGTCTAGCACCGGTGACTGCTGAAGTCACTCACGGGGACCACCTGGACCCTCATGCCCCCCTGCCCGCCGCGCCGCGCGCTCGTTCGCGAGCTGGCGCTCCCGCCGTTGCTTTCAACTGCCGGCCGGATTGCTGCCCGGCACCCATGAAGGAAACCACCGTGCCCGACCCCACCGCCAGAATCCTGTATCAGCGACTTCCGGCCACGCGCCTGCTGCGTGACCGGCACCCTACTGCGCCGATGCGCGCGCGCCTGGGCTTTGTGCGCCTGGCCGCGACCCACCTGCACCGTGCCGCCACCCTGCTGATCGACTGGGACCAGGCCGTGGGCAACGGATGGCCGCGGCTGCAGTCGCCGTCCTCCCCCCTGGCGAAAACATTCCGGCGCCCAGGCGCCCGGCGTTTCGCAGGCTTTCCGTGGTCCAGCGGCAAATGGACCTGACACCAAACGAGGCATGACCATGCGCAGCCTGCTGTATTTCCGGCTGAACGACATTGCCGCGGCAAGGCGCGCGCACGCGCAGCTTGGCGAGCTGGCCGCGACTCCCGCACGCATCGACGGGCCATGGTTCTTCCAGCGCGACGACCAGCCGGCCGAAGGCCTGCCCGCGCCCCACGCGGCGCAGATCACATATCGCAATGAAGTCGCGGCGGCCGGCCTGACCGCCGGCGCACTGGTGGTGGCCTGGATCCTGTTCCGCTACGGCACGCCGGCCAACGCGGCCGCGGGCTTCATGGCCTACTTTGGCGGCATGGCGCTTGGCGCCGTGATCGGCCGGTGGCTGGGCAGCGTGATCGGTGCCGGGATCATGCGCGCCGGCCTGAGGCGGCAGAAGCGGCAAATGTCGGCAGGCCAGCTGATGATGATCTGCGCGTGCGATCCGCACACAAAGGGGCGGATCTGCGAGATCGCCCAGGATGCCGGCGCCGCCGCCATCGACCCGCAAGATGGCCGGCTGCCGCTGCGCGGCTGGCTGACGGACCGCCACTGGCCTGCCTGGCTTTCAGGCCATGGCCAGCGCGCTGCCCCACACAGGAAACACGCATGAGCGAAAGTTTTTTCTATCAGCATTGCCACGTCGTCGTGACACTGGCCGAGGTCACCTTCGGCAAGTGGGAATGGACCTATGCGCTGGACGCGCATGCCAGTTTCACGAAACCCAACGCCGGCTTCCTCACGCGCGAGCTCGCGCTGGCTGACGCGACCCGCGCGGCCAGGGCGCGCATCGCCAGGACCTTGCGGCTGCGCGCCACAGGCCACGACGGCACACCGCTGGCCGCCGCGGCATAGGCTCCGGCCGAGCCCGGCACCGGCGCCCTGCCGGCAACGGGGCGGCCCATGGAGCACCGCTCTCCCCACCCGCTTCAGGCAGGCGCCGTACTTTCCGGTGCCATCGCCTCACGCGTTGCCTGCCTTGGCGTACAATACCCGGCTTGACTGGGCAACCTGCCGGGCGTATATGGCCTGGCCGGCCCGGCCCGACGCCCCGCCTCAGTCCGGCCGCTTTCAACCGCGGCCATGGTTCCTGCCCCAGCTATTCGCCGGTTTTTCGCTCGACTCGCCCCAATTTGCCGTTCAGCACGCCATGACAATCGCCCGTACCGAAGACATCATTGCCGACATCCGCGCCGGCCGCATGGTCATCCTCGTCGATGAGGAAGACCGCGAGAATGAAGGCGACCTGGTACTGGCTGCCGATTTCGTCACACCGGAAGCGATCAATTTCATGGCCAAGCACGGCCGCGGGCTGATCTGCCTGACCCTGACGGCCGAGCGCTGCCGCCAGATGGACCTGCACCCGATGGTCAGCCGCAACGGCACCCAGCACGGCACCAACTTCACGGTGTCGATCGAGGCCGCCGAGGGCGTGACCACCGGCATTTCCGCCGCTGACCGCTCCCGCACCGTGCAGGCCGCCGTCGCCCGCGACGCCAGACCGGCCGACCTGGTCCAGCCCGGCCATATCTTCCCGCTGACGGCCCAGCCCGGCGGCGTGCTGATCCGCGCCGGCCATACCGAGGCCGGCTGCGACCTGGGCGCGCTGGCAGGCCTGACGCCGGCGGCCGTGATCTGCGAGATCATGAAGGACGACGGCACCATGGCGCGCCTGCCGGACCTGATCGAGTTCGCGCAGGAACATGACCTGAAGATCGGCACCATTGCCGACCTGATCCACTACCGCAGCCGCACCGAGAGCATTATCGAGCGGGTTGGCGAGCGCGCCATGCAGACCCCCTACGGCACCTTCCACAGCATCGCCTACCGCGACAAGCCCACCGGCCAGGCGCACCTGGCGCTGGTCAAGGGTTCGCCCGCGCCGGACCAGGAAACGCTGGTGCGCGTGCACGAGCCGTTCTCGGTGCTGGACCTGCTGGAAGTGAAATGCACGACGCACTCGTGGGGCATCCCGGCCGCCATGCAAGCCATCGCCGAGGCCGAGACCGGCGTGATCGTGCTGCTGAACTGCGGCGACACCGTCGAGCAGCTGTTCACGCAATTCAGCGCGCTCGACGCACCGCAGTCGCGCCCGCGCCGCAAGCCGGACCTGCGCACCTACGGCATGGGCGCGCAGATCCTGAAGGATGTCGGCGTGGGCAAGATGCGCGTGCTGGCCGCCAGGCAGCGCATGCCCAGCATGACCGGCTTCGACCTGGAAGTGACCGGCTACCAACCCATGAACGGCCAGGCCGACTGAGCCTGCGCCTCCCGAACACCCCGGCAGCGCGCACCAGCGCCGTTGCCGCCCCGAAAACTGGAGAACTGAACAATGGATCACGGCTTCTACCCCAGCAACCTCGACGGTGAAGGCCTGCGTATCGGCATCGTGCAGGCCCGCTTCAACGAGCCGGTCTGCGCCGAACTGCTCGAAGCCTGCGTGGCCGAGCTGGAAAAGCTCGGCGTTGAGGGCGAAGACACCCTGGTGGTGACCGTCCCCGGCGCGCTGGAAATCCCGCTGGCGCTGCAGAAGATGTGCGAGAGCGGCCAGTTCGACGCCCTGGTCGCCCTGGGCGCCGTGGTGCGCGGCGAGACCTATCACTTCGAGCTGGTCTCGAACGAGTCGGGCGCCGGCATCACCCGCGTCGGCCTGGACTTCAATGTGCCGATCGCCAATGGCATCCTGACCGTGGATACCGACGAGCAGGCCCACGCCCGCACCCGCGAGAAAGGCCGCGACTGCGCCCGCGCCGCGGTGGAGATGGCCAACCTGGTCGTCGCGCTCGATTCGCTGCGCGGCCAGGAAGATGAAGACGAGGACGACGATGAGTGATACGTCGAACAACCAGGGCAACGACGGCGGCAAGGCAGCCGGCGGCAAGCCCGCCGCGGCCCGCACCGAGGCCAAGGCCCCGCCCAAGAGCGCGCGCCGCCGCTCGCGCGAGCTGGCGCTGCAGGGCCTGTACCAGTGGCTGTTGAACCGCAACGACATCGGCGCGATCCAGGCCCACCTGCATGATGCGCAAGGCTTCAACAAGGCCGACCGCGAGCACTTCGACGCGCTGCTCAACGGCGCGGTGCGCGAAGAAGCCCGCCTGACCGCTGCCTTCGAGCCCTTCCTGGACCGCACCGTGAACGAGCTTTCGCCGGTGGAGCGTGCCGCCCTGCTGGTCGGCAGCTATGAGCTGGTGCACTGCGTCGACATCCCGTACAAGGTCGTGATCAACGAAGCCGTCGAGCTGACCAAGACCTTTGGCGGCGTCGAGGGCTACAAATACGTGAACGGCGTGCTGGACAAGCTTGCCGCCCAGGTGCGCGCGGCCGAGGTCGCGGCGCGCCGCTGAGTTGCCAACTGAGCCGCCCGCGGGCCGGCCCACGCCATCACCGCTGGCTTGCGCCGGCAATGATGAAGACGACACCCGCCCCGGCGGGTGTTTTCATTCCTACCTACCCTTTTGCTGAACGGGCCTGAGCCCGCCCCGGATGATTATGGACATGCAGCGCCTGGCCACCGCCTCCCGCGTCGCCAATATCAATGCCTTCCACGTGATGGAACTGGCCAAGCAGGCCGCCGCGCTGGAGCGCGCCGGCCGCCATATCGTGCACATGGGCATCGGCGAGCCGGACTTCACCGCCGCCGAGCCGGTGGTGCGCGCGGCCGAAGCCGCCATGCGCCGCGGCGTCACGCAGTACACCGGTGCGCTCGGCATCCAGCCGCTGCGCGAGGCCATCGCCGGCTATTACAAGTCGGCCTACGGGCTGGATATCCCGGCACGGCGCGTGATCGTCACGGCCGGCGCCTCGGGCGCGCTGCTGCTGGCATGCGCGGTCCTGGTCGAGATCGGCGCCGAGGTGCTGATGCCCGACCCCAGCTACCCGTGCAACCGGCACTTCGTCGCCGCCTTCGACGGCGCCGCGCGCATGATCCCGAGCGGCCCGGCCGAGCGCTTCCAGCTGACCGCCGCGCAGGTCGAGGCCAACTGGGGCGAGCAGACCCGCGGCGTGCTGCTGGCATCGCCCTCCAACCCGACCGGCACCTCGATCCTGCCCGATGAACTCGACCGCATCCTGCAGGCCGTGCGCGCGCGCAACGGCTTTGCCATCCTCGATGAGATCTACCAGGGCCTGTCCTATGACGCCCCGCCGGTCTCGGCGCTGGGCCTGGACGAAAACGTGGTCACGGTGAACAGCTTCTCCAAGTACTTCAACATGACGGGCTGGCGCCTGGGCTGGCTGGTGGTGCCGGAGGCGCTGGTGGAAGCCTTCGAGAAGGTCGCGCAGAACCTGTTCATCTGCGCGTCGGCCGTGGCGCAGTACGCCGCGCTGGCCTGCTTCACCCCCGAGGCCCTGGCGATCTACGACGAACGCAAGGCCGAGTTCCGCCGCCGCCGCGACCTGATCGTGCCAGCGCTGGAGGCCCTTGGCCTGCGCGTGCCGGTGCGCCCGGACGGCGCCTTCTATGTCTACGCCGACTGCCGCGGCGTCAACCACCCCGCCGCCGGCGATGCCGACCGGCTGACGCAGGCGATGCTGCACGATGCGGGCGTGGTCATGGTGCCGGGGCAGGATTTCGGCCCGCATACGGCGAAGGACTACATCCGGATCTCGTACGCGACCTCGCGCGGGAATATCGAGGAGGCGATGGCGCGCCTCGGCAAGCTGTTCCGCTGACCGGCCTCTCCCGGCTGAGGCAGGCAAAAGAAAAGCACCCCGCGGGGTGCTTTTCTGATTTGGCGATACCGTTGCGCGCTCAGGCGTTGTGCGGACCGTTGTTCGCTTCCAGCTTCTCGGTCGGGGCCAGGTGCTCGGCCGGGGCCTTGACCTCGGCCGGCTTGTCGGCATTGGCGGGCGCGTTGCGCACGCCCAGCAGCTGGCGCAGGCGGGCGCGCTCGGCCAGCACCTTGGCGCCGTAGCCGCCATCGGTGGCCGTGGTGGCACCGACGTAGTACTTCAGGCCGCCTTCGATCGAGCCAGCGCGGGCGATGCAGTCCTTGAGCACCAGCGCGCCGATCTTGATATTGGCGTACGGATTGAGCGCCGCGGCAACGCCGCCGACGGCCTCGTACTTGTCCTGGTGGACCTTGGTCATGACCTGCATCAGGCCCTGCGCACCCACGCCGCTTTCGGCGTACGGGTTGAAGCTGGACTCGATCGCGATCACGCCCAGGATCAGCAGCGGGTCGATACCGACCTCGCGGCCGGTCAGGTAGGCCGCCTTCACCAGTTGCGCGGTGGCCTGGGCCGCCACGCGGTACTTGCGCGCAATGTAATCGGCCACGGCCGCCTGCTCGCGGGCGGTGCCCAGCGTGCTGGTGCTGCGGGCATCCATCGCCACGCGTGTCACCGGGATCTGCGCGGCCAGATGCGCGACCGACGGCACCTTGGCGGCAGCCGCCAGGCTCCATTCGTCCACGCCCGACACTGTCGGCAGGCCGCCCTTGCCAAAGGCAAGCTTGGCCGCGGCGACGTCCGCCGACTGCGGCGGCACGGCAGTGCTGGCCACGGCAGGCGCAGCCGGCATGGCGGCGCCAACCAGCACCGCGGGTGCTTCGTCACCCGCCAGCAGCCCAGCCAGCGTGGTGCGCCATTCCTGGCTCAGCGACAGCGACACGGCCGAAACGACCGCGATCACGCCCAGGCTGTTCAGGGCGTACTTCAGCGTTGTGCGGCCACCGCGCAACGCGCGGCCCGCGACCGGATGCGCGAGACGGACCTGCAATGCCCGACTCACTCCGGGTACCGGCTGTCGGAGACGGACCTGCAAGGCCCGCCCGATGCCGGGAAGATGAAGGGTTTTCCAACCGCTCATGCTTACCTCCATCCGTTGCCCGCTTCGCGCGCCCGACTGCGGCACGCGCCCGATCTCAACGTACTCAAGTAAGGATGCCGCGCCGTCCAGCAGTGACGACCAAGCATCTGTTGGCAGGCGCTCCCCGTGCGCCCAACTGGAAACAGGCTACGCTCTGGGGGAGCGCACCCTGCCACGACTAAACTCACTACGCTCCGGCAAGTCGCCGGAGGCGACCGGTCGGCCCGCTTGCATTCGGGCCCTACCATCGGTCCTTGCTGGAGGGATTTTCTGGCACGTTTTCTTTGATGTGCACCCCTTGACACAGGGGGAAAATCCATGCTGCGACGCAACACTCCATGGAGCAGACCGGATTGTAGGAACGGTGTTATATCTCGTCAAGAATAAAAATCTTGAATTTCACTACTTTTAGTTATTTGTAACAGCGACGACTTAGTCGACCCGGAATCACCCGCTCCCCCGCAAACGCAGGCGTGGCCTTGGGTATCCACTACGACACAAGCTCCGGCAGCGACAAAAAACTTACAATTTGCGCGGCATCTTCTTGATGTTTTTTTTTGCGGCAATGCCGGCGAATGTGTATCGTCACCGACTTCACTGCCGCACCGCGCAGCCCCCCTGCGAATGCCGCACCACAACAGAATTCACTATGCAATACAAAGACTTGCGCGATTTCATCGGTCAACTCGAAGGCATGGGCGAGCTGCGGCGCATCGCCCGGCCGGTCGCGCCCAACCTGGAAATGACCGAAGTCTGCGACCGGCTGCTGCGCGCTGGAGGCCCCGCGGTCCTTTTTGAGCAACCTTCCGGAGCCAGCACCGATGGAGGCATCTATAGCGTTCCTGTACTCGCCAATCTGTTCGGCACGACACACAGGGTCGCACTTGGCATGGGCGCCGAATCGATGGAAGACCTGCGCGACATCGGCCGGGTCTTGTCAGCACTGAAGGAACCGGAGCCGCCGCGCGGCCTGCGCGAGGCCGGCAAGCTGTTCACGCTGGCCAAATCTGTGTGGGATATGGCACCAAAGCGGGTCAGCAGCCCGGCCTGCCAGGAGGTGGTGTGGGAGGGCAGCGACGTCGACCTGGCGCGCCTGCCAATCCAGACCTGCTGGCCCGGCGATGCGGCGCCGCTGATCACCTGGGGCCTGGTAGTGACCAAGGGCCCGCACAAGAAGCGCCAGAACCTGGGCATCTACCGCCAGCAGGTGATCGGCCGCAACCAGGTCATCATGCGGTGGCTGGCGCACCGCGGCGGCGCGCTCGACTTCCGCGAGCACGCGCTGGCCAACCCTGGCAAGCCCTTCCCGATCGCGGTGGCGCTGGGCGCCGACCCGGCCACCATCCTGGGCGCGGTGACGCCGGTGCCGGATACGCTGTCCGAGTACCAGTTCGCCGGCCTGCTGCGCGGCAGCCGCACGGCGCTGGCCGGCTGCCTCACACCGACGCTGTCCGAGCTGAGTGTGCCCGCGTCGGCCGAGATCGTGCTCGAAGGCCATATCCAGCCCGACCCCGACCACCCGTCCGGCTACCAGCATGCGCTGGAAGGCCCGTTCGGCGACCACACCGGCTATTACAACGAGCAGGACTGGTTCCCCGTGTTCACCATCGACCGCATCACCATGCGGCGCGACCCGATCTACCACTCCACCTACACCGGCAAGCCGCCCGACGAGCCCGCCGTGCTGGGCGTGGCGCTGAACGAGGTGTTCGTGCCGCTGCTGCAGAAGCAGTTCCCGGAGATCACCGACTTCTACCTGCCGCCCGAGGGCTGCAGCTACCGCATGGCGCTGGTGCGCATGAAGAAGCAGTACGCCGGCCATGCCAAGCGCGTGATGTTCGGCGTGTGGAGCTTCCTGCGGCAGTTCATGTATACGAAGTTCATTGTGGTGGTCGATGACGATGTCGACGTGCGCGACTGGAAGGAAGTGATCTGGGCCATCACCACCCGCGTCGACCCAAGCCGCGACACGGTGCTGGTCGACAACACCCCGATCGATTACCTGGACTTCGCCTCGCCGGTGTCGGGCCTGGGGTCCAAGATGGGCATCGACGCCACCGACAAGTGGCCGGGCGAGACCACGCGGGAATGGGGCACGCCGATCTCCATGGATGCGGCCGTCAAGGCAAAGGTCGACACCATGTGGGAAACCCTGTTCGAGCGCCCCGCCAGCCGCTGATGAGCCGCTGACCGACAACCGGGCCCGTGCCCCGTTATCATGTCGCGCTGATGCCTGGTGTCGCCACCGGCGCGCCGCAATGACCATCGCACCATCCAATGCCCGCGACAGACGGGCGCAAGGAGGAGACATGACGACCGCCGCCCCGCTCACCGAAGGCAGCCTGATGTGGACGCCCTCCGAGGCGTTCCGCGACAGCAGCCAGGTCGCGCGCTTCATGCACTGGCTGCGGGCCGAGCGCGGCCTGGCCTTTGACGACTACGACAGCCTCTGGGAGTGGTCGGTCACTGAGCTGGAAGCCTTCTGGGACGCCGTGCGCACCTATTTCGACGTGCACTTCGACACGCCCGCCGTGCAGGTGCTGGACCGCCGCACCATGCCGGGCGCGCGCTGGTTCGAGGGCGCCACGCTGAACTACGTGCAGCAGGTATTCCGCCACGCCGGTACGGGCAGCGCCCGCCAGCGCGCCGCGATCCGCCATGCCGGCGAGGCGCAGCCGCTGGCCGATATCAGCTGGCACGTGCTGGAGACCCAAGTGGCATCGCTGGCGCATGCGCTGCGCCAGATGGGCGTGCAGCGTGGCGACCGCGTCGCCGGCTACCTGCCCAATATCCCCGCCACCATCGTCGCCTTCCTGGCCACGGCCAGCTTGGGCGCGGTCTGGTCCGGCTGCGCGCCGGACATGGGCCAGGTCGCGGTGATCGACCGCTTCCGGCAAATCGAGCCCAGGGTGCTGATCGCCGTCGACGGCTACCGCTACGGTGGCAAGGCCTATGACCGGGCCCCGGTGCTTGCCGACCTGGTCGCCGCCCTGCCCTCGCTGACCGACCTGGTGCTGGTGCCGCAGATCGGCAGCCACGCAGCCCCGCCCACCGGCGTGCGCGCGCATGCCTGGCAGGATGTGCTGGCGCACGACGTGGCGCTGGCGATCGAGCCGGTGCCGTTCGACCATCCGCTGTGGATCGTCTACTCCTCTGGCACCACCGGCATGCCCAAGCCGATCGTGCATGGCCATGGCGGCATCGTCATCGAGCAGCTCAAGCTGATGGCCTTCCATAACAACCTGGGCCCGGACGATGTCTTCCACTGGTACAGCAGCAGCGGCTGGATCATGTGGAACGCGCAGGTGGCCGGCCTGCTGCTGGGCACCACCATCGCGCTCTACGACGGCAACCCGGCCTGGCCCGACGCGGGCGTGCTGTGGCGCTTTGTCGACGATGCCGGCGTGACGCTGTTCGGCGCCGGCGCGGCCTTCTTCACCAACTGCATGAAGGCCGGCATCGAACCGGCCCGCATCGCCGACGTGTCGCGCCTGCGCGGGCTCGGCTCGACCGGCTCGCCGCTGCCGGTGGAGGCCTACGACTGGATCTATCGCCATGTGCGCGAAGACATCTGGCTGGTGCCGATGTCGGGCGGCACCGACTTTGCCGGCTCGTTCGTCGCCGGCTGTCCGCTGCTGCCGGTCTATTCCGGCGAGATGCAATGCCGCTGCCTGGGCGCCAAGGTGGAGGCCTTCGACGACAACGGCCAGCCGCTGATCGACCAGGTGGGAGAACTGGTCTGCACCGAGCCGATGCCGTCGATGCCGCTCTACCTGTGGGGCGACGCCGACGGCAAGCGCTACCGCGACAGCTATTTCGACACGTACCCCGGGGTCTGGCGGCATGGCGACTGGATCAAGATCACCAGCCGCGGCGGCGCGGTGATCTACGGGCGCTCGGACGCCACCATCAACCGCTACGGCATCCGCATGGGCACCAGCGAGCTGTACCGCGTGGTGGAAGACCTGCCGGAAGTGCTCGACAGCATGGTGGTCGACCTGGAATACCTGGGCCGCGAGTCGTATATGCCGCTGTTCGTGGTGCTGCGCGAAGGCCTGGTGCTGGACGATGCGCTGCGCGACACCCTGCGCGCGCGCATCCGCGAAGCGCTGTCCTCGCGCCACGTGCCCAATGAGATCGTGCAGGTGCCCGGCGTGCCGCGCACGCTGTCCGGCAAGAAGATGGAAGTGCCGATCAAGAAGCTGCTGCTCGGCCATGCGCCCCAGGGCATCGCCAACCGCGATGCGATGGCCAACCCGGATACGCTCGACTGGTACTTCGACTATGCCGAGCGCTTCCTGAAGGCGCGGCAGGCCGACTCCGCCACGCGGTAGCGCCGGCGGCCGCGGCGGTTGCCAGCGAGGACATCAGAACTCCACATCCAGTTCGCTGATTTCGTCGGGTTCCTCGCGCGCCGCCGCGATCCACTCCTGCAGCTCCGGCATCGACAGGATCTGCTTGCAGTAGGCAACCGGCACGGGATCGAGCATCACGCCATAGGTGACAAAGCGCGTCACCACCGGCGCGTACATGGCGTCGGCCATGGTGCGCGTGCCGAACAGGTAAGGCCCGCCGTAGCGCGTCAGGCATTCGGTCCAGATCGCCGTGATGCGATCGATGTCGGCCTGCGCCCGCGACCACACCTTCATCCCGGGGAAATGCCCCTTCAGGTTCATCGGCAGCGCCGAACGCATCGCGGCAAACCCGGAATGCATCTCGCCGCAGATGGCGCGGCAGTGGGCACGCGCGGCGCGGTCTTCCGGCAGCAGGCCGGCCTTGGGGTGGATTTCGTTCAGGTATTCGGCGATCGCCAGGGTGTCCCACACCGTCACGCCGTGGTGGCGCAGGCACGGCACCAGGATCGACGGCGACAGCAGCAGGATTTCCGCACGCGCCGCGGCGTCGTCCGGCGGCACCAGCACTTCTTCGAATTCCAGGCCGGCAAAGCGCGCCAGCAGCCAGCCTCGCAGCGACCATGAGGAATAGGTCTTGCTGCTGATGGTGAGTGTGGTCTTGGACATCGCGCCTCCTTTACGGCTTGTTGCCGCTCGTTGCCCCGCACCTATGCAGTGCATCCGGCAGGCACCAGTCTGAAGCCGCTGCGCTCCATGCGCCGCGAAGGGGCGCCACGCCCGTGCGCCAGGCGCATGCTTCACTACTTGCGCGGCATCGTCCGCCCCGCTCACCGCACAAAGCGCAAGGCGCGTGCCAGGCATAAACTGATGGCATACATATTGCGGCTGGCAAGAACCAGAACAGCGGGGGACCGAGCCATGCTGTACCACGCCTACCAGATCTACGCGGACATGATACTGCCGGCCTGCACGCTGGCAGAGCTGGCTGCCGCGACGCTGGCGGCGAATCCCAGGTCCAGCGGCTTCGACGCGGTGCACCGCCTGCGCGCTGCCTGCGAGCTCATCGCGCTGGTGCGGCTCACGCACCACCGGCCGGCCTTCGGCATCGACCACGCAACCGTCGGCGGCCAGCCGGTGCCGGTCACCGAGGAAGTCGTCGCGCGCACGCCGTTCTGCTCGCTGCTGCACTTGCGCCGCCACGGCATCGTCGGCCAGCCGCGCGTGCTGCTGGTGGCGCCGATGTCCGGCCACTTCGCCACGCTGCTGCGCGGCACGGCCCAGACCATGCTGGCCGACCACGACGTCTATATCACCGACTGGCACAACCCCCGCGACATTCCATTGCTCGCCGGGCGCTTCGGCTTCGATGAATTCGTGCAGCACCTGATCGGCTTCCTGCGGACGCTGGGCGGCGGCACGCATCTGGTGGCGATTTGCCAGCCTGCCGTGGCAGCGCTGGCGGCGGCGGCACTGATGGCCGAGGACGGGGACCCCGCCCAGCCGCCCAGCCTGACGCTGATGGCCGGCCCCATCGACGCGCGCGTCAACCCGACCAAGGTCAACGTGCTGGCCATGAGCCAATCCCTCGAGTGGTTCGAGCGCACCTTGATCGGCATGGTGCCGCTGCGCTTTGCCGGCGCCATGCGGCGCGTCTACCCGGGCCACGTGCAGTTGCTGGCCTTCATGAGCATGAACCCGGAGCGGCACGAACAGGCGTTGCGCGAGCTCTACGCCCTGCGCGAGCGCGGCGAGCACGACAAGGCCGATGCCATCCGCGACTTCTACATCGAGTACTTCGCCACCATGGACCTGACCGCGGAGTTCTACCTGGAAACCGTCAGCCTGGTATTCCAGCGCTTCCTGCTGGCCCAGGGCCTGCTTGACGTGAGCGGTCGCCGTGTCTGCACACGCGCCATCCACCGCACCGCCCTGCTGACCGTGGAGGGCGAGCGCGACGATATCTGCGCCATCGGCCAGACCGTGGCGGCGCAAGACCTGTGCTCCAGCCTGCGCCCCTATATGCGCATGCATCATGTGCAGACCGGAGTCGGGCACTATGGGGTGTTCAACGGCAAGCGGTGGGAGACGCAGGTGTACCCGCTGGTGCGCAACACCATCTACACCAGCAGCTAGTCCGGCTGCCGCCAGCGCGCTGGCCTGGCTTATCATGGCAGCTGCGCCGGGCGGCACGCGAACGGCGCGGCACCAACCATCAACATGCCATTGCTTCCGACACAAGACTTCCAGGGCCAGCCACTGGTCCGGGTCGGCGCTGCCGACACCTTCCTGCTGCTCGCCCCGCAACACGGCGGGCGGCTGGTCCGCTGGGTGCACCGCGGACAGGACATACTCTACTGGCCGGATGCTGCCGACTGGTCCCGCCCGGCCAAGGTCCGCGGCGGCAACCCGCTGCTGTTTCCGTTTATCGGCCGGCATTTTGCCGGAGGCAATCCCGGCCAGTGGCGTGACGGACAAGGGACGGTGCACACGCTGGCGCAGCACGGCTTTGCGCGCGACCTGCCCTTCGACGTCAGCGCCATCGACGCGCAAGCCGCGATCACGATGACGCTGCGCGACAGCGATGCAACGCGCGCCGGCTACCCGTTCGCATTCGTCTTCGACGCCATCTACCGCTTGCTGCCCGATGGCCTCGAAGTCACGCTGCGCACCACCAATACCGGCACGCAGCGCCTGCCCTGCTATCCCGGCCACCATTTCTATTTCGCGCTGCCGCACACGCAACGTGCCACCGCGTCGCTGGCATTTCCGGGCACGGACCGCATGCGCCAGCTACCCGATGGCAGCCCCGGGCCCGCAGAGCCGGGCGAGACAACTTACCAGCTGGACGATCCACGCCTGCAGGACACCTTCCACGTCTTTCGCGACAGCCCGTGCGCCACGCTGGCGATGCCGGACCGCCGCGTCACGTTTGAACTCGACTTCGCCGGCACCGTGCCATGGCATGCCGTGACGACCTGGTCCGAAAACGAAACCTCTGACTTCTATTGCGTGGAACCGTGGGCAGGCCTGCCCGACGCGATCCACCACGGCCAGGGGCTGCGCTGGATCGAGCCGGGGCAAACGGAAAGCGCGGTATGCCGGCTGCGGGTGGCTGGCTGAGTCAGTGCACCAGGCTCAGTGCTCGAAATCCAGCCCGCCGATCAGGATCGCCGGGTCCGCCTGCGATAGCGAGCGCAGGTCGATCCCGCGCGGTTCCTGCCAGGCGCGCAGCTTGGCCGGCAGCGCCGCCAGGTAACCGGCAAAGCGCACCTCGCCACCCGCCGCGAACAGGCGCTGCACCTCCAGCCCATCCCACGCCAGCGTGATATCCAGCGCATAAGGGTGGCGCCGCAGGTCCGGCGGACCATCCCCGGTCATGCGCAGGCGCGGCGGCCGGCCGGGGGCTTCGGCAGGCAGCGGGTGGAGTTGCAAGCGCCGGTCATGCTGGCCAATCGCGGCAGCAATGCGCGGCAGGCATTCCGCTTCAAAGCGGGCGAGGAAGTCGGTGGTCAAGGTGGCGGCGTCCTGACGTTGCGAGTGGGGACGATGGCGGCACACGGCCGTGCGCCATCGTGCCAGCAACTATACGCCGCCGGGTGTCATGCCGGGCGGTAGACCTGGAAGCCCAGCCCCGGCGACAGCACCGCAGTCTCCCCTTCCTGCAGCGTCACCGGCCGCACGCTGCCATTGGCCATCGACTCCCCCGCAAACTCAGCGATATTGCGCAGGCGGGCTGCCGGGATCCCCAGCGCGCTGAGGCGCAATTCCAGGTCCCCTGCGGTGCCGACCGCCACCGCGCCCGCAATCGCCCGCTTGAGCGCGGCCGGATCGAGCGAGCGCACGAAGGCAGGCAAGGCACCGGCATCCAGCGGCACCTCGAACAAGGCCGGATCTTGCGCAAGCTCGCCCAGCCCGAGCGCCTTGAGCAGCGCCAGCAACTGCTTCGGCGTATTCGCGCCGATCGCCAGCCAGCCATCCTGCGTGCGGAAGAAATCGGCCGACGGGCTGCCCGAATACCCCTGGTTGCCCTGCCGCGCCGGCACGCCGCCGGTGGTCATGGCATCGCATGTCATCGGATACATCAGCTGCAGGCCGGCCGTGGCCATCGAGACATCGAGCAGCATGCCCCGCCCCGTGCGTTCGCGCTCGCGCACGCCGGCCAGGATGGCAAAGGCGGCCAGCATGCCGGTGGCCGAGTCGATCACCGGGAAGCCGGTCTTCATCGGCGGATCGCCCTCGGTGCCGCCCATCCAGGCCATGCCGGTGGCGGCCTGCACCACGTGGTCGTAGGCAGGCCGGCCATGCCACTGCGCCGCGCCGCGGCCAAAGCCCGAGATGCTGCAATAGACCACGCGCGGATTGCGCGCGCGCACCGCCTCGTAGCCCAGCCCGAAGCGCTCGAGCACGCCCGGCCGCAGGTTGTCGACGAAGACGTCGCAGCGGCCGGCCAGTTCCAGCGCATGTTCGCGCCCGGCGTCATCCGACAGGTCGAGCGCCAGCGACGACTTGCCCGCATTGAGCGCGACAAAGGCGGCATGCCCCTTGCCCGCGCGGCGCATCACGTCGCCGCCGCCGGCGCTTTCGACCTTGGTGACCTGTGCGCCCAACTGTGACAGCAGGAAGGTGGCAAACGGCCCGGCGATCACGTGCGAGAAATCCAGCACGCTGATGCCGGCCAGCGGGGCAAAGTCCGGTTGTGGAACGAGGGTCATGGGATGGCCTATTCGATGGTGATACGGTTCTTGTCGATAACCTGGCGGATGCGGGTGGTCTCGTCGGCCACCAGCCGCGAGAAGGCTTCAGGCGTGGGCGTCGGCGCAAGCACCGCGCCCATCTCGGCATATAGCCGGCGCAGGCCGGGATCGCCCAGCGTCTGCAGCACCGCGCCATGCAGGCGCGCCACGATCGGCGCGGGCAGATGGGGCGGCGCCCAGATGCCGCTCCATGCATCGAGATCGAGATCTTTGCGACCCAAGGCCTCATTCAGCGTGGGCACCTGCGGCAGCACCGCGGCGCGGCTGACCGAAGTCACCGCCAGGGCTCGCACCTTGCCGCTGGCGATCTGCGGAATCGCCGTCGCCGCCACCGGGAAGCCGAACTGTGTGTCGCCCTTGATCAGCGATGGCACGATCTCGACCGAGCCTTTGTACGGCACATGGACCACGTCGATGCCGGTGGCCGACGCAAACGCCGCACCCGATACATGCGCGGCCGAGCCGATCCCGCCTGAGGCGTAGTTCAGCGTGCCCGGCGCGCGGCGCGCCGCGGCGACCAGGTCGGCCACGTTCCGGTAGGGCGAGCTGGCGCTGACCACCAGCACCGCCGGACTGACGCCGACGCGGATGATGTGGGTGAATGCCATCGGGTCGAATTTTGCGCCGGGCTGCAGCAGCTTCTGCGTGACATGGGTCGAGGCACCCAGCATCAGCGTGTAGCCATCCGCCGGCTGCTGCGCGACAAACTCCGCGGCCAGGATGCCGCCTGCACCGACCTTGTTCTCGACCACCACTGGCTGGCCAAGCTCGCGCGCCAGCAACTCAGCCAGCTTGCGGGTCTGGATATCCGGACCGCCGCCGGCGGCGTAGGGCACCACCAGCCGGATCGGCCGGTGGGGATAGGGACTGGCCGCGCCGGCCCTGCCCAGCGCGGCAGCGGCCGGCAGCGCCAGCAGGGACTTCAGCAGCAGGCGGCGCCCGACGTTGGCATGCATCGCATGTCTCCTCCATGGTTTGCCCCGATTGTCCGGCGCCGGGTCATTCGAAACAATTATCCAGTTTTGATAGAGCCATCACATTTTGTTATGAACACCACCTCCCCCGTGCGCGCAGCCAGCCCCTCGTCCAACCGGATCGACCGGCTGCGCATCCGGCACCTGCGCCTGCTCGACCTGGTGGCGCGCAGCGGCTCGCTGACCGCGGCCGGCGAAGCGCTGCATATCAGCCAGCCCGCCGTCACCAAGATGCTGCAGGAGCTGGAGCACGCCTTCGGCTGCAAGCTGATCGAACGCACCACGCGCGGCGGGCGGCTGAGCCCCGCGGGCGAACGCGCGCTGGAGCGGCTGCGTGTGGTGCTGGGCGCGATCGACGCCGCCGGCGAGGCGCTGCAGGCGCGCCCCGAGGTGCCGCTGGTCCGCCTGGGCATGCTGCCGCTGGTGGGCGTTGACGTGCTGCCGCAGGCGGTCGCACGGCTGCGCGCCCAGGACGCGCTGCCGCGCCTGGCGGTGCGCGAACATACCGTCGGCGGCCTGACCGCGATGCTGTGCGAAGGCGAACTCGACTGCATCGTCGGCCGGCTGCAGAAGGATGACACCGACCAGTTCAAGGCCAGGGTCCACATCACCCCGCTGCGCGACGAATACCTGGCCGTGGTCTGCGCGTCCGGCCACCCGCTGGCGCGACGCCGCGAGGCCGCGCTGGCGGACTTGCAGGAAGGTCCCTGGATCCTGCCGCCGCGCGGCACCCACACGCGCGACGTGTTCGAACAGCCCTTCCTCGACAGCGGCCAGCTGCCGCCGGTGCCGCATATCGAATCGGCCTCGTTCCACACCAACCTGGCCATGACCGCCGCCAGCGGCTTCCTGACGGTGGCGCCAGCCACGGCGCTGGCCCACTACCAGGCCATGTCGATGGTGCGGGAAGTGCGGCTGCGCACCCCGTTTGCCTCGGGCCGGCTGGTCTTCATCACCCCGGCGCAGATCGAGGTGCCGCCCGCCGTGGCAAGGCTGCGCGAAGCCCTGGAAGCGGTGACAAGACAGGACCCCGGCACACCATCGCGACCGGCACGGCGCCGCTGACGCGGAGTGCCCAGGTGCACCGGGTGGTCATATTGATTCGTGATGGCGCCATGCAAACTGGCGAATTGCCGGTGATGGCCACGCTCAAGACAATGCCCCTTTCCACTACAGGAAGGAGACATCGTGAGAACACGGATCATGGGCATCGCGCGGCAAGCGGCCTGGGCGCTTGCGTCGCTGCTTTGGCTGCCCGGCATCGCCGCCGCGCAAGCGCAGCCGGTCGGGCCGGCGGCGTTCTTCGACATGCAGGCAGTCCGTGACGAAAGCACGCTGGCACCGGCAATTTCCCGCGACGCCGTGGTGCCCAGCCGCGCGCGCCCCGGCAAGCGCGTGCGCGTGATCGAACTGCGCTTCACCAGCCAGGACTGGAAAGGCCTGCCATGGACGCACCCGGCGCGCATCTACGTGCCCGACGGCTACCAGGGCGGCGGCAACGCCGGCATCATCGGCACCGAGCGGCAGTTCTTCGACGAGCCCGTCTGGCCGCGCCACACCATCCCCGGCACCGGCCTGAACACCGAAGCAGAGTACGCGGAAGGCACCGCCATCGACCTCGGCATGCCCGTGATGCTGTTCGCCAACCCGGCCGAAGACTACTGGGGCCTGAACGAATCCGACCTGACCGGCTACGCGCTGAAGCAGGTGATGGAGACCGGCGACCTGACCTGGAACGGCTACTACCCGATCGCGCTGGCCTACCTGCGCGCCATCACCCTGATGCACGCTCTGCCCGGCGTGCGCACTGAGCGCGCGGTGCTGATGGGTTGCTCCAAGCGAGGCTTCGCCGTCAGCATCGCCACCGGCGTCGACCCTGACCGCGTCGCGGGCGTGATGGCCACTTGCTACTACGGCGGCAACAGCCTGTATTTCCTGGCCCGCAAGTACGCCGAGTTCGGCCCCGGCGTCGGCGGCCCCGCGCAGCAGCGCACCGGCCCCGGCTTCCAGCCCGCCGACGCCGTGCTGCGTACCATCAACAACCCCACCGGCTTTCGCATGCTGACGCACTTCGACCCGTATATGTGGCGCAGGCAGATGCGCTCCAGCTTCCTGGTCGCGCTCGGCACCAACGACGAGTTCTTCGCGCTTGGCACGCCGAACAGCATGATGACGGAGATGTCCGGCGACAAGGCCTTCCTGGCGGTGGACAACCTGCCCCACTCCTGGGTCTCGGCCAAGCATCTTGCGGCATGGCGCATGTGGCTGGCGCATACGTTCCTGGAGCGCAAGCTGCCGGCGATCGAGGCCAGCGGGTCGGCGCAGGGCGGGCAGTTCGCGGTGCAGGCCAGGGTCAGGGCCGATGCGGCACCGGTCGGCGTGCGGCTCTTCTACGCCTACAACCCCATGGCCACCGACTGGCGCAAGGCAAAGTGGGAGTCGGCGCCGATGCGCGCGGACGGTGGCGGTTATACAGCTGGCGTGCCAATGAAAGACGGCTACCGGCTGGCTTACTACGTCGAGGTCGAAGACATGGGCAAGGGCGGGACGGGGTATGTCAGTTCACTGGTGAACTTCGCCAACTGAACCAGGAGGCCGGTTCAACTGGGTTTTAGTGCCATAAAGCGCACTTCGGTACGGTCAAGCCGGCTTGCCCGGCTTGCGCTCCCTTCCCGATCCCGCATAGAATGGCATGCTCTGCGGGCGTCGTATAATGGCCATTACCTTAGCTTCCCAAGCTAAAGACGTGGGTTCGATTCCCATCGCCCGCTCCACTTCCAGTCGAGACAAGCCGCCTTTGCCACCATTACGGTGATCTGCCCGGCGGCTTTTTTGTTGCCATGCTTCCCCAAGACCCCAGCACCGAACCGACGCCAGCTGACGACGCGGCGCCGGTAGACAGCGCCGGACAAGCGTCCGCACCCTCTCCTGCCGATCCTGAAGGCGTTGCGCATCCGCGCCGGATCCGTTCATTCGTGCGCCGCGCGGGGCGGACCTCGACCGGGCAGCAGCGTGCCATCGACGAAGTCGGGCCGCGCATGATGGTGCCGTACACGCCCCAGCCACTGGACTGGGAGGCGGCATTTGGCCGCAAGGCGCCGTCGATCCTGGAGATCGGCTTCGGCATGGGCGAGACCACCGCGCATATCGCCGGCCTGCGGCCGCAAGATAACTTCCTGGGCTGCGAGGTGCATGAGCCCGGCGTGGGCGCACTGCTCAAGCTGATCGACGAGCGCGGCCTGGGCAATGTGCGGATCCTCCAGCACGATGCGGTGGAAGTGATCGCGCATATGCTGACCGACGACTGCCTGGACGGCGTGCATATCTACTTCCCGGACCCCTGGCACAAGAAGCGCCACAACAAGCGCCGGCTGGTGCAGCCGCCGCTGGTGAAGGTGCTGGCCGCGCGCCTGAAGCCGGGCGGCTATATCCATTGCGCGACCGACTGGGAAGAGTATGCCCACCAGATGCTGGAAGTGCTGTCGGGCGAGCCGTTGCTGGAGAACACCTCGGCCGCTGCGGACGGATTTGCCGAGCGGCCGGATTACCGGCCCGTGACCAAGTTCGAGCGGCGCGGCGTGCGCCTCGGGCATGGCGTGTGGGACGTGGTCTTCCGCAAGCGCGCCTGAGCGCTGGCGACGGAGAAATAAAAAAGCGTGGCAGCTGCCACGCTTTTTTATTGCCTGCGGCAAACCCGCTCAGGCGTGCCAGGACACCAGGCCGGAGTATGCGGTCACCAGCACCACGATGCCGAAGGCGATGCGGTACCAGGCAAACGGCTTGAAGTCATGCGTGGCGACGAAACGCAGCAGCCAGCGCACGCACAGGAAGGCGGACAGGAAGGCAAAGACGAAGCCCACCGCGAAGATGCCGAGGTCGTCGGCGTTGAGCAGCGCGCGCGCCTTGTACAGTTCATAGACGGTGGCGCCGAAGATCACCGGGATCGCCAGGAAGAACGAGAACTCGGTGGCCACCTGCCGCGACAGCCCGAACAGCATGCCGCCGATGATGGTGGCGCCGGAGCGCGAGGTACCCGGCACCAGCGCGAAGCACTGCGCCAGGCCGACCTTTAGGGCGTCGCGCCAGTTCAGGTCATCGACCGATTCAATACGCGGCGCGCCGGCCTTGGCGGCCTCCAGCAGCGCATTGCCCTGCGGGTGCGAGACCGTGCCGCGGCGCGCGTCGCGCCATTCGGCCAGCAGGATCACCACGCCGCCAACGATAAAGGCCAGCGCCACCGAGACCGGGTTGAACAGGTGGGCCTTGATCCATTTGCCGAAGATAAAGGCCAGCACGATGGCCGGGACCGAGGCGATCACCACATTGGCGGCAAAGCGTTGCGCCAGCGGGTCGGTGCGCAGGCCGCGCACCACGTTGCCGATGCGCGCGCGGAACTCCCAGCAGACCGCCAGGATCGCGCCGAACTGGATCACGATCTCGAAGATCTTGCCCTTCTCGTCGTTGAAATCGAGCAGCTGGCCGGCCAGGATCAGGTGGCCGGTGCTGGAGATGGGAAGAAACTCGGTCAGTCCTTCGACGATGCCGAGTATCACGGCTTTCAGGGCAAGTGCGATTTCCATGCGGAACGGAGAAACGTAGTCATGGGCGTTGCCGGGCATGTGCGCCGGACCGCCCGGATTGTTGTTTGAGCGCCCCGGTCAGGGGCGGTTGATCTTGACGTTGATGCCGTCAGGCAAAACGGTGATTGTACCGGGTGCCACATTCATGCCGGCAACCCGCAGCTGGTCTTCGCGGAAGGTATAGAGCGGATAGCCCTGCAGCAGCTGCTCGGCCAGGATGCCGCCCAGCGCGTTGAGCTGGCGCGAGAACTGCGCGGGCATGCCCTGCACGTCGAAGCGCTGCACCTCGGGGTCCTGCAGCACCACCGAGCGCGTGGGCTCGTCATAGCGCAGGCCGCTGTCCAGCGCAAAACGCCCTGACAGGGCCCGGCTGAAGAACAGCTTGTTGTCGATCATGGCGTCAAACTGCACGTTGACGCGGTTGCGCGCCGGGTCCAGCGTCAGCTGCGGGTTGGCCAGCTGGATGTCGAACAGCTCCATATAGCGCTTGTTGAACGGAAACTTGCGCTCCAGCGCCGCCTGCAGCTGGCTTTGCGAGAAAGTGTATTCGTTGCGGAAGGCGCCGCATGCGGCCAGGCCCACGGCCAGCGTGGCCGCGGCAGCCGCGCCAAGCCAGCGCCTTCTGGAAGTCCGGATCATATTGCCTCCGATTGCGGGATATACGGGTCGCGTGCCAAGCGTCATGCGCGCGGACCGGGGCGCCCGGGCGTGGCCTGCGGCGCGGTCAGGATTTCCAGCCGGGTCAGCCAGTGCAGCGCGGCTTCGCGCGAATCTCCGCACATCTCGGCCGACGGCTTCAGGCCGCCGCAGAACGCAGGCCGGTCAGGCCTGCCGAACACCGCGCAGCGCATATCCGGCAGCAGCTGCGCGCACGGCACGCCCGCCGGCTTGCCGCCAGGCATGCCGGGCAGCGCTGAGGCGATCGACGGCGCAATGCAGCAGGCGCCGCAACCCGCGCGGCAGGAAAGGTCTGACCGGCAACTCATGACGATGGTTCAGGATGGGCGGCCGCCAGGCGGCCGGCACAAAGAGGACATTGTGCCCGAAGGGCCGCTGCCGTCCTGTAAGAAAACGAAAACGCGGCAAGCCGCGCCCCGGGGCATCCACCGGAAAAAGCGCACAAGGAGCCACACGTCGTAATTTAGCCTCAGCGCCGCCTCAGTGTGTTCCCGAGGGTCGCCGGCCTGTGCTTGACCCTCTCATGGCGCTAATCTACATTACTGACCCACAAGTTATTAACTTTCCGACCCGCCCCCCGTGCCCCGCAGTACCCGCAAGACATCCGTGAAAGCGCCCGCCGATCCGCACAAGCATGCCGAGACCCCGCGCTGGAGCCGGCGCAAGGCCGCCCGCCCGCAAGAGCTGGTGGCCGCGGCGCTCGACCTCTTCGTGGAGCGCGGGTATGCGGCCACGCGGCTGGAAGACGTGGCCGCGGCGGCGGGCGTGTCCAAGGGCACGGTCTATCTTTACTTCGCCAATAAGGAAGAACTGTTCAAGTCGGTGGTACGCGAGAACCTGGTGCCGGCACTGGTGCGCGGCTCCGACCTGGTCGACGCCTACGACGGCAGCACGCCCGAGCTGTTGCGCGAGCTGCTGCGCGGCTGGTGGGGCCTGATCGGCGCCACGCCGGTGGCGGGCCTGACCAAGCTGATCATGGCGGAGTCGGCCAATTTCCCGGACATCGCCCGCTTTTATAGCGAGGAAGTGATCGTCCCGGCCGAAGAGTTGTTTGCCAAAGTGCTGGACCGCGGCGCGGCCCGTGGTGAATTCCGCGCGATGCCAGCCAATCCCACCACCACGCTGATCTGCGCGCCGCTGCTGTTCCTGATGCTGTGGCAGCGCGCACTGCGTGCCACCGCGCAGAAGGACATCGACCCCGAAACCTTCCTGGACAGCCTGCTGGACACGCTGCTGTTCGGGCTGACCACCGGGGAAGCCCGCGATCGCCCGCTGCCGCCGCAAACCGGCCCCTATATCTGGGAACGTATCCGCAACGACATGCTGGCGCAACAGGCCGCCGCCCGGATGGATAGCGACGCCGAGCCCGACCCTCCTGCGCCCCGACCCGGCCCCTGAACATGAAGCGAAAGACCCTGCTGATCACCGCCGCCTGCATCGCCCTTGCGCTGAGCGCGACGGCCGCCGTGCGCAAGGCCGGCAGCGCGCGCCAGCCGCAGGCGGCGGCTCCGGTCGCCAATATCGTGGAGTTCCTGCAGACCGACCTGGTCAGCGTGTCGCGCCAGGATCTGCAGGTCTCGTTGCCGCTGTCGGGCGGCCTGCGCGCGCTGAACCAGGCATCGGTCAAGGCCAAGGTCTCCGGCGAGGTCAAAGAGGTGCTGGTGCGCGAAGGCGAGCCGGTGCGCGCCGGGCAAGTGATCGTGCGCATCGACGCGACCGAATACGAGGCCAGGGTGGCGCAGGCGCGCGGGCAGATGCTAGCCACGCGCGGGCAGTTCGAGAACTCGCGCCAGACCTGGGAGCGCAACCGCGATCTGGTCGGCAAGGGCTTTATCTCCAAGACCGCATTCGACAAGTACCAGGCCGACCTGGACGTGGCCCGCGCCAACCTTGACGCGGCCCAGGGCGGCCTGGCGGTGGCGCAGAAGGCGCTGGCCGACACCGTGGTCAAGGCGCCGCTCGATGGCATGGTGGCAGCGCGCGCGGTGCAGCCGGGCGAAAAGGTCTCGCCGGATACGCGCCTGGTGGACGTGGTCGACCTGCGCGTGCTGGAACTGGAAGCACCGATCCCGATGGCGGACGTGGCGCGCGCCGCGGTCGGCCAGCCGGTGGCGCTGGACGTGGAAGGCGCCGGCCGCTTTACCGGCAAGCTGGTGCGCATCAACCCGGCCGTCAGCCAGGGCACGCGCAGCATCATGGTCTATATCCGCGTCGGGAATGCAGAGCAGACGCTGCGCGCCGGCATGTTCGCGCGCGGCGCGCTGGTACTGGGCGAGCATGCCGGCGTAGTGGCGGTGCCGTCCTCGGCGGTGCGCACGGAAGGCGAGCGCGCCTTCGTCTATGCCATCGACAAGGACACGCTGGCCGAGCGCCCGGTGCAGCTTGGCATCCGCGACGAGGCCAGCGGCATGGTGGAAATCGTCTCCGGGCTGGACGCTGGCGCCGAGATCGTCCGCAACAACCTTGGCACGCTGCGCAGCGGCAGCCAGGTCAAGCGCGTCAAGGCGTAAGGGACCCGCGCCATGTGGTTCACCCGCCTGTCGATCCGCAACCCGGTGCTGGCCACCATGATGATGATGGCCTTCATCGTGGTGGGGCTGTTCTCTTACCAGCGGCTGCCGGTCGACCAGTTTCCCGACATCACCTTCCCGGTGGTGGTGGTGCAGACCGAATACCCGGGCGCCGCGCCGGAGTCGGTGGAGTCCGACGTGACGCGCAAGGTCGAGGAGATCGTCAACACCATCTCCGGCATCGACGAGATCTTCTCGCACTCCTACCAGGGCACTTCGGTCGTCGTCATCAAGTTCGACCTGAGCGTCGACGTCGGCCAGGCCGCGCAGGACGTGCGCGACAAGATCGCGCTGATCCGCCCGCAGTTCCGCGACGAGGTCAAAGAGCCGCGCGTGCTGCGCTATGACCCGTCCGACGCGCCGGTCTTCTATCTCTCGGTCTCCAACGCACCGGGCGCCACCCGCAGCCAGCGCGAGCTGACCACCATCGCCGACCAGATCGTGCGCAAACGGCTGGAGACGGTGCGCGGCGTGGGCGCCATCAATATCGTGGGCGGCACCAAGCGCGAGGTCGAGATCCGCATCCGGCCCGCGCAGCTGGAGGCGCTGGGCATCGGCGTGGACCAGGTGATGAACGCCATCCGCAACGAGAACCAGGAACTGCCCGCGGGCGAGCTGCGTTCCTCGGCCACGGAAACCGTGGTGCAGATCAAGGGCCGCGTGCCCACGCCGGACGCCTTCCGCCAGATCATCGTGGCGCGCCGCGCCGGCCAGCCGGTCACGCTGGGCGAGATTGCCGATGTGCGCGACGGCCAGGAAGAGCAGGAAAGCCTGGCGCTGCTGGACGGCAAGCGCGCCCTGTTCCTGTCAGTGGTGAAGGCACAGGGCCAGAACACCGTCAATACCGTCGACGGCCTGGTGCGCATGACCGAGGAAACACGCAAGCTGGTGCCCGCCGGCGTGCAGCTGAACGTGGTCAACGACACCGCGCGCGGCATCCGCAGCAGCGTCAGGGAGGTGCGATCGACGCTGCTCGAAGGCGCCTTCCTGACGGTGGCGATCGTGTTCCTGTTCCTCGGCTCCTGGCGCAGCACCGTGATCACCGGGCTGACGCTGCCGATTGCGCTGATCGGCACCTTCGGCGTGATGTATATGTGCGGCTTCACGCTCAACGTGATCACGCTGATGGCGCTGTCGCTGTGCGTGGGCCTGCTGATCGACGATGCCATCGTGGTGCGCGAGAACATCGTGCGCCACAACCTCATGGGCAAGGACCACCGCACCGCAGCGCTGGACGGCACCAACGAGATCGGGCTGGCGGTGCTGGCCACCACCTTCTCGATCGTGGCGGTGTTCCTGCCGGTGGGCTTCATGGGCGGCATCATCGGGCGCTTCTTCCACCAGTTCGGCATCACGGTGGTGGCGGCGGTGCTGATCTCGATGTTCGTCTCGTTCACGCTGGACCCGATGCTGTCATCGGTCTGGCACGACCCGGACCTGCACGGCACCGGCAACAAGACAAGCTGGTACGGGCGCACCGTGGGACGGCTGCTGGACTGGTTCTCGGCAAAGATGGACAAGCTTGGCAATGGCTATGCCGGCATGCTGGGCTGGGCGCTGAAGCACCGCCTGGCCACCGCCATCATCGCCGCGGTGACCTTCTTCGGCAGCTTTGCGCTGGTGCCGCTGATCGGCACGGAATTCGTGCCCAATGCCGATCTGGGCGAGACCCAGGTGGGCTTCACCACGCCGGTCGGCACCTCCATCGAAGTCACCGAAGCCAAGGTGCGGCAGGTGGAAGCCGCGCTGAAGTCCTTCCCCGAAGTGGCCTACACCTATGCCACCATCAACTCGGGCAATGCCTCGGGCCGCAACAATGCGCTGGTGTCGGTGCGCCTGACTGAGCGGCGCTCGCGCCAGTTGTCCACCGCGCAGCTCAACCCGCTGATCCGGCAGCGCCTGGCGGGCATTGCCGGCATCACGCTGACCATGGTGGGCATGCCCGACGGCGCCGGCGGCCAGAAGGCGATCCAGGTATCGATCCAGGGCGATGACCTGGACGAACTGCGGCGCCTGTCCAGGGAAGCAGGCACGCGCATGAAAGCGATCCGCGGCCTGGCCGACCTGGATTCGAGCATGAAGGACGACCGCCCCACCATCGAGGTGCGCATCCGGCGCGAGCTGGCATCAGACCTGGGCGTGGGCGTGGCGCAGATCGGCAATGCCCTGCGCCCGCTGCTGGCCGGCGACGCCATCAGCGCATGGCGCGCCCCGGATGACGAGAACTACGACGTGCGCGTGCGCCTGCCCAGGGACGCGCGCACCGGCATGGCCGACCTGAGCGCGCTGATGATCGCCAGCAGCCAGACCAACGCCGACGGCTCGCCCAGGATGGTGCCGCTGCGCCAGATCGCCGAGCTGGTGCCGACCACCGGCGCCAACCAGATCAGCCGGCGCGACCTGAACCGCGAGGTCGAGCTGACCGCCAACGTGGCCGGGCGCTCGGCCGGCGAAGTCGCGCGCGACGTCAAGGCCGCGCTGGACGGCATGAGCTGGCCGGCCGGCTACAAGTACCGCTTTGGCGGCTCGACCAAGTCGATGAACGAGTCCTTCGGCTACGCCGTCTCGGCGCTGGCACTGGCGGTGATCTTCATCTACATGATCCTGGCCTCGCAGTTCGCCAGCTTCTTCCAGCCGGTCGCCATCATGACCTCGCTGCCGCTTACGCTGATCGGCGTGTTCGCGGCGCTGCTGCTGTTCCGCTCGACGCTGAACATGTTCTCGATCATCGGCTTCATCATGCTGATGGGGCTGGTGACCAAGAACGCGATCCTGCTGGTGGATTTTGCCAACCAGGCGCGCCAGGGCCATGTGGACGGCGCCGACGGCAGGCAGCCGCTGTCGCGCGAGGCGGCACTGGTGGAGGCCGCGCGCGTGCGGCTGCGCCCGATCCTGATGACGACGCTGGCGATGATCTTCGGCATGGTGCCGCTGGCCTTCAGCCTGGGCGAAGGCGCCGAGCAGCGCGCGCCGATGGGCCAGACCGTGATCGGCGGGATCATTACCTCGTCGATCCTGACGCTGGTGGTGGTACCGGTGATCTATACGTATCTTGATGATTTTGGGGCCTGGCTGCGGCGGCTCTGGCAAGGCAAGGACGCCACGCCGGCCGCCAGCGAGCCCGCGGGCCCGCAGCAGGCCACGCCCGGCCGGCCCGCGGCGCCAGCCCTGCCGGAACCTAAAGCCCCGGCGGAGGCCAGCGCGGAATGAGCCTGGCGGCGTCTGCAAGGTTAAAATAGTAGGTTTGATAAGACTGTCCGGCCGTGGCACCGCGCGGCCGGCGCACAGACCGACAGCGGTTGGCATTGGTAAGGAATGGCAAGATGGATCTCGAAAAAGCCCGATTCAACATGATCGAACAGCAAATCCGCCCGTGGGACGTGCTGGACCAGGAAATCCTGGACCTGCTGGCGGTGGTCAAGCGGGAGCAGTTCGTCCCGGCCGCGTACGCCTCGCTGGCGTTTGTCGACATGGAGATTCCGCTGCCCGCCGGGCAGAACATGCTGGCGCCGCGCGTGGAAGCCCGCATCCTGCAGGACCTGGCCGTGCGCAAGCATGAGAACGTGCTGGAAATCGGCGCCGGCTCCGGCTACATGGCCGCCCTGCTGGCCAACCGCGCGCGCCACGTGCTGACCGTGGACATCGTGCCCGGGCTGGTCGAGCTGGCCCGCACCAACCTGGCCAACGCCGGCGTCACCAACGTCGATGTAGCCGAAGGCAACGCCGCCGACGGCTGGAGCGCGGCCGCGCCCTACGACGTGATCTGCATCTCGGGCTCGCTGCCGGCGATTCCGCAGTCGATCCTGTCGCAGGTCAAGGTGGGCGGCCGCATCGCCGCCTTCATCGGCGAGCTGCCGGTGATGGAAGCACGCCTGGTCACGCGCGTGTCCGAGACCGAATACCAGGTCGTCAACCTGTTCGAAACCGCGGTCAAGCCCCTGCAGGGCGCGGCCCGGCCGTCGCAATTCCAGTTCTGAGGACGGAACCACCATGCAGGTCATCAAAGCGACCGAACTGGCCAAGTGGCTGGCCGATGCCAGCCGCGCCAAGCCGGTCCTGCTCGACGTGCGTGAAGGCTGGGAGGTGCAGACCTGCGCCATGCCCGGCATCACCCACATCCCGATGCGGGACATCCCCGCGCGCGCGGCCGAACTCGACGAAGACGCCGACATCGTCTGCATCTGCCACCACGGCGCACGCAGCATGCAGGTGGCGGCCTACCTGGAGCGCCAGGGCTACGCCAAGGTCTACAACCTGACCGGCGGCGTCGACGCCTGGGCCAGCGATGTCGACCCGGCCATGCCGAAGTACTGAAGCGGCAGTCCAGCGCAGCAACACCAAGAAGAAACGACTGTAGCCCGCGGCCCGCGCCCGGCAACCTGGAGCTTTCATGACGTTTGCGCCCAACGCCCTGCCCGGAGTGATCCGGACACGCCTGGCGATCGCGGTTTCCCTGCTTGCCCCGCTGCTGGCCATGATGCCCGCGGCACCGGCAAGCGCGGCCGACCTGCTGCAGGTCTATCGCGATGCGCAAGCCAATGACGCACAGTTCGCCAGCGCGCGCGGGCAGCTGCTGGCCACGCGCGAGAAGCTGCCGCAGGGCCGTGCCGGGCTGCTGCCGCAGGTGGTCGGCACCGCGGGCGCCAACCGCACCAAGCTGGACCAGACTGCCTCCTTGCCGATCGGCGGCTCGCCCAGTGCCTCCGGCACGCGTTTCTTCAACAACAACAACTGGCAGCTGCAGCTGAGCCAACCGCTGTTCCGCTGGGACCGCTGGGAAACCTACAAGCAGGGCGAACTGGCGTCGCTGGCCGGTGAAGTCAGCTTCCGCCAGGCCGAGCTCGACCTGATCACGCGCAGCGCGCAGGCCTACTTCGACGTGCTGGCGGCACAGGACAACCTCTACCTGGCACGCGCGCAGAAAAAGGCCATCTCCGAGCAGCTGGAGCAGGCCAAGCGCAATTTTGAGGTCGGCACCGCCACCATCACCGACACCAACGACGCCCAGGCCCGCTACGACCTGGCCAGCTCGACCGAGATCGCCGCGCAGAGCGACCTGGAGATCAAGCGCGCCACGCTGCAGCAGATCACCGGCAAGCCGGTCGACGAAGTGCTGGGCCTGCGCCCCGAAGCGCCCATCCCCGGTCCGCAGCCGCCCGACGTGAACGCCTGGGCCACGCAGGCAGAGACCAGCAACCTGCAGGTGAACCTGGCCAGCTACAACCTGGAAACCGCCCAGCGCGAGACCAACAAGGCCAAGGCCGGCCACCTGCCCTCGGTCGACCTGGTGGCCTCATACGGCTTCACCAACCAGACCGGCAGCGCCACGCAGGCGATCTCCACCCATTACAACGCCTCGCAGATCGGCGTGCAGCTGACCATGCCGATCTTCGCCGGCGGCCAGATCCAGTCGCGCGTGCGCGAGACCCTGGCCCTGGCCGACAAGGCCGCCAGCGACCTGGAATTCGCGCGCCGCACCGCCGCACAGACGGCCCGCCAGACCTACTCCGGCGTGTCCAACGGCCTGGCCCAGGTCAAGGCCCTGGAAGCCGCCGAACGCTCGGCCACCAGCGCGGTGGAATCCAACCAGCTCGGCTATGAAGTGGGCGTGCGCATCAATATCGACGTGCTCAACGCCGAAGCGCAACTGTTCTCCACCCGGCGCGACCTGGCCAAGGCCCGCTACGACACCATCATGAACGGCCTGCGGCTGAAGGCCTCCACTGGCGTGCTGCAGGAGGACGACGTGGTGCAGATCAACACTCTGCTGACCTCGTCGCCGGGCGCACTGTACAAGCTGCCCGCGCCCGCCCAGGCCGGCGCCAAGGCCCCGGCAAACCCGCGCGCCGCGGTCGAGCGCCGCGGCACGCGGCGCGAAGCCACGCCCGCCGGCGCACCGCGCACCTGATCCTCCGGAGAACGCCGCAATGCAAATGGGCCGCAACTGCGACCCATTTGCATGAACGGCGTCGCGCCCTACTTCGCCCGCGTACGCGACTCCACCTTCAGCAGCTGCCAGCGGATCGACGACGCATCCGCCGGCGGATTTGGCACCGGGTACTCACGCACGCGCAGCTTGTAGGCGACGCCCGGCTCAAAGTCCAGCCCCTCGATCGGGCCATACCAGAGCTGCCACGGCGCCTCCGGCGATTCGCGCCAGCGATAGCACGTCATCTTGCCCACGCCCGAGCACTCCACGCGCTGCGAATCGATATAGACCACCTTCTCGACGCCGCCGGCTTCCACGCTCGCACCGCGCTTGCCCACGCCTTCGCGCTCGACAAACTGCAGCAAATCGCCGCCAGCGGTCTTCCAGATGATCTGCCGCCCCGTGCTGCCCGCGGACGGCTGCGTGCCGACCGTGGCAAACGGCGTCTGCATCGCCTTGAGCAGGGCCGACTCCAGCTCCATGCGCGGCGGCGGGCAAGCCATGCGCGTGCCGGCGATGCGGTCAAAGCGGATGCCGGTGTCGGTCTTGCCATAGCTCCCGGTAAAGCGGTTGCAGCCACTGGTGCCGCTGACCGTGCCCTGCGCGGCATCGATGCCCTCATTGAACTCAAAAATGATGGGCTGGCCGTTGTCGCCGTGCGGGATATCGCGCAGCGCGCCGTCGGGCTGCTGCCAGCGCACCAGTTCCCAGCGGCTGGGGCCGGAGGGTTGGGTCTGGTTGAGGTTGGTGCCGGCGGAGGGGAGGTCCGGTGCTGTCGCGGTCGTGCAGGCCCCGAGCATCGCTGCCACCAGCAAAGCGGCCGCGCCGCGGGCAGGCAGAGCAAAGGGAAGCAGGCAGGTACGGCTGTGCATGAAGAACTCCTGTGATTAGCCGCGCAAGAACGGCCGCATGGCTTGTGCAGTCGGCAGGTATGACAAGGTGCATGTCGGAAAGTGCACACCGCCTAGGAATCACTAGTTTAGCAAGCGGCCTACGCGCCGATATTAAAAAGTACCGCTTACGGCACATACATCCTGTAACGCCTCACCCAGCTCAGGCGGTTAGGATGCGAGGCATCAAGAAAAGCCACCGTGGCCATCCGATATAATCGCCCCGCCTGACACAGCAATGTGGCCAAAAGGCACGGCCGCTCAAGAGGCGGTGACAATAATGAAAGGATGGAACGGCACGCCTTGCGTGCACCAACCCTTCCATCGGAATACTCTCTCCATGCTCTTGATGACGAGATTGCAGAGATCCCCATCGCATGGGATCGACAAAGCTCTATACATGGGCGGCTGTGCCATCCTGGCTGCGTTCCCAGCTCTCATGTTTGTCAAGCCGTCGTTCAGCAACACCTGCTACGCGATGCTGCTCGGCTGGAGTGCTTATGCCGTCGTGTCCGGGGGACGCGAGGGCCTGGCCGAGTGTGCTGACCTGCTTCGGCGGCACTGGACGTTCATGCTGGCCATGGCGGCGCTGCCGCTGGCCTTGCTGCTCCAGCAACTGCTGACGGGGGTGGAGGTGCCGCATGTGCCTTATCTATCCCTGCGTTTTGCTTTATTCATTCCGCTAGTCTTGGGGATGGTACGGCTTGGCAGGGGTGGGATGCGAAGCGTTCAGTGGGGGTTTGTAGCTTGCACGTTCTTTTCCGCCGTTTGGATTCACCAGGCTGCCGCTGCGGGTCGCCCAGATCACGTTGGGGTCTCCAATATCATTCCCTTTAGCAATCTTTCCCTGCTGATGGGGATACTGGCCCTGATTTCAATTGGGTGGGATCGCCCCAGAGACTATCTGCTATCGAGCCTAAAGCTGCTGGCCGGCTTTGCCGGCCTGTACGCCTCATACATGAGCGGCACGCGTGGCGGTTGGCTCGCTATCCCCGTGCTAGCCCTCATCGCCCTGGCTGCATCTCACAGGTTGACGCGAACGCACAAGGCGGCGGCCCTTGCTGGATTGGCTGGCGTCATGGCCCTCACATGGTTCTCTAGCGTGTGGGTGCAGCAGCGCACGGTACAGGTTGTATCCGAAGTGTCTCAATTCAATCAGCATGTAACCTCGGACACCTCAATCGGAATACGGCTGCAGCTCTGGCGAACCTCACTGGAACTGATACAAGCACATCCCTGGACCGGCGTGGGACCGGAGAACTTCGAGCGGACCCTCGAAACGCTGGGGGCGCAGCATGTGATCACCCCACTGGCAGCCACCATGCCGCATTCACACAATGAGCTCCTGCATGCTACGGCCACGCTTGGCATTCCAGGTCTACTGGCAATCCTTGCACTGTATCTGGTACCGGCGGCCTTCTTCCTGCGCCACCTTGGCGATGCAGACCGCGGCGCGCAAGTGGCCAGTGCCATGGGCCTGGCCCTGTGCTTCGGCTTCATGGTGTTCGGCCTGACCGAGGTCATGTTTGCCACAACCCTGGTCAATGCCTTCTACAGCCTGATCATGGCCGTGTGCTTTGCCTACGTTGTAGCGCGCAAGGATGCAATGCCAGTACAGGCGGCCAGTTGAGCCTGGGCTCACGACGCCACATCTGCTTCCTGACCGGAACATTGAATGCGATGGCCGGCGCGGAACGGATGACGGCAACCGTCGCTAATGCGCTGGCCGACCTTGGCCATCACGTCACGATCCTGAGCCTCTGGGACGCTGCCAGCCAGTTTCCGCTGCATCCGCGCATCCGCCACGAAGCGCTGTTCGCGCAACGCCCTTCCTTCAAGCGCGCCTATCTCGCCACGGTCACCGGCATTCGCCGGCACTGCATTGAACATCGGATCGATGTACTGGTACAGGTCGACACCATGCTCGAACTCTTCGTGCTGCCGGCCACCCTTGGCCTGGCCCTGCACCATATCGCGTGGGAGCATTGCCACTTCGACGAGGATCTGGGCAAGCCGGCACGCAAGGTGGCACGCCGGCTGGCCGCGCAGTTCTGCCGGCAGGTAGTCGTGCTGACCGAGCGGGACCGCCGCCGCTGGCTTGAGGCACTGCGGCCGCGCAGCGAGGTCGTCTGCCTCCCGAATCCGCTGCCATTTCCGATGCCCGCCGAACCCGCGCCGCGCATAAAAAAGGCCGTGCTGGCCATGGGCCGGCTGGTCCAGGCGAAAGGCTTCGACGTCTTGCTGCGCGCCTGGCAGCAGGTGGCGCAAGCGGAACCGGAATGGCAACTGGTCATCCACGGCGAAGGCGAAGAGCGCCCTGCCCTCACTGCGCTGATCGGCCAGCTAAGACTGGAAGACCGGGCCAGCCTGCCAGGTATTTGCCATGATCCGGCGCAGGCCTATGGGCGGGCGTCGGTCTTCTGCCTGAGTTCGCGCTATGAGGGGTTCGGGCTGGTGCTGATCGAAGCGATGGCCTTCGGCCTGCCGATCGTATCGACCGATTGCGAGACCGGCCCCCGGGAGCTGCTCGTTCCAGGACAGGATGCTCTGGTGGTTGCCGCGGAGGATGCCGATGCGCTGGCCAAGGCGCTGCTGACGGTGATCCGGCAACCGGAACTGGCGAGCCGCCTTGGCGCCGGTGGCCGCCACAAGGCAAGCCATTTCACGCTGGAGCGGCTTGCCCTGCAGTGGGATGCCCTGGTCAAGGCACCGGGGTAAGCACCGGATCAGCCTTCCAGCGCCGGGGCCAGCGCAGCGAGGGTGCGCACGGTGGCGCCCCGATGCAGGCCCGCAAAGGTGTGCGCATGCGCGCGCATATCCGCGAGCCGGGCTGGGTCGGCCAGCACGCTTGCCGCAGTGCGCATCAGCGCATCGGCATTGTCGACGCGCAGGCAAGCGCCCGCGGCAATCGCGTCTTCCGTCGCCTGCGCAAAGTTGTAGGTATGCGGGCCAACCAGCACCGGCGTGCCGACCGCGCAGGCCTCGATCAGGTTCTGCCCGCCCAGCGGCAGCAGGCTGCCACCGATAAAGGCAAGATCCGACGCCGCAAAGTACATCGCCATCTCGCCCATCGAATCGCCCAGCACGATATCGGCAGTCAGCGGCGACTGGACCGCGTTGAGATCCAGTGCACTCCGGCGCTCGACCGAGAACCCGGCACGCGCTGCCATCGCGGCAACTTCATCGAAGCGCTGCGGGTGACGAGGGATCAGCAGCAGAGCGGGACGCGGGACATCGCCCGCCAGCGACTGCCAACGGGAGAAGGCATCGAGCAACATCGGCTCCTCTCCCTCGCGCGTGCTGGCGGCCGCCAGCACCGCACGCGTGCCAAAGGCCTTGCGCAACTGCTCGCCCAGCGCAACGCCTGCCGGCGCCGGCTGCATATCGAATTTCAGGTTGCCGGTGATCTGCACCGCCGGCACGCCCAATGCTTGAAAGCGGTCGGCATCACCCGCCGTCTGCGCCAGCACGCCCGCAAAATCCCCATACATGACCGCCGCCGCGCGCCCAAACCGCGCCGTGCGCCGGAAGCTGCGCGGCGACAGGCGCGCATTGACCAGATACAACGGCACCCCCGCCTTGCGCGCGCCACGCACCAGGTTGGGCCACACCTCCGTCTCCATCAGCATGCCCGCCTGCGGCCGGAAATATCGCATGAACCGCCCCACCAGCCATGGCAGGTCATACGGCAGGTAGCACTGCAGGATGCGCGGCTCCTTGCCGAACAGCTGTGCACCGGTCTGGCGGCCGGTCGGCGTCATGTGCGTCAGCAGCAGGCGGTGGTGCGGATAGGCGCCGAGCAGCGCGTCGATCAGCGGCTGCGCCGCGCGGGTCTCGCCTACTGACACGGCGTGGACCCATAACCACGGACCTTTCCGGGGCAGGCTGCCGTAGACACCCAGGCGCTCGCCGACATGCTGCACGTAGCCCGGCTCCTTGCGCGCACGCCAGGCCAGCCGCAGCAGCGCCAGCGGCAGCACCACCACCCACAACATGCTATAGAGCAAACGCAGCATCAGGCAGCCACTCCGCGCACGCGGCAAGCCGCGTCGTAGACCTCATCGACCGACGGCACCACGCCGTCGTCACCGACATTGGCGATGCGCGCGGACCAGTAGCCCTCAGTCTTCCAGCGCCACGTGGCCGTATAGATCTCCACCGTCGGCCGGCACAACGCCGCGGCGATATGGACCAGGCCCGTATCGACCCCGATCACCACCTCGGCCCGGTTGATCAGCCCGAAACCCTGCATCACCGAGAAACGCGGCAACACCCTCGCCTGCGGCACACCGGCAGCGATCTCTTCGGCAGCCTGGCGTTCCTTGTCATTGCCCCACGGCAACAACATCACCAGACCCTCATCAGCCAGCCGCCTGCCCAGCGCATGCCAGTTCTGCACCGCCCATTTCTTGCGCGCGCCAGCAGTCGCATGGAAGCACACCGCATAGCGCGCAGGCAGGTCGCCCCACAGCGGATCGTCCACATGCAGCGACTGCGCGGCAGGCCCGAAAAACTGCGGCGGCTCCGCCGGCGCAAGCCCGGTCAGCGCAGCGCCCAGCAAGCGCGAGCGCCGCACCGAATGCGTCTGGCGCGGCACGCGCACCGGATCGGTGTATAGCAGCCGCGCCGCCGGCTCATAGCCGGAGCCCTGCGTGGCATTGCCCAGCCCGATAATCGGCGCACCGGGCGCCCGCGCGGCCACGCGCGCGACCACCGCGGTCTTGAGCAAACCCTGGCTCTCGATCACCGCGTCATAGCGCTCCTGGCGCAACGCGTCACGCACCTCGCCCACCTCGCGCCAGGTGCCGCCCTGCAGGATGCGCTTGCGCCAGCGCCGCAGCGCAAACGGGATCACCCGGCGCACCTCCGGCAACAGCCGGACAAGCTCGACATAGCCCTCTTCCACCACCCAGTCGATCTCGGCACCCGGCCAGCGCGCGCGCAGATCGTGCACCAGCGGCATGTTGTGCACCACGTCACCGAGAGACGACACCTTGACCAGCAGTATGCGCGGCCGTTCCGGCAGTGTGAAAGCCACCGCGGCCGGCGTGGGCTGCGCCACACCGGCCGCGTCCGACGATGCCGGGGGCACCGTCGCGCGCTCAGAACGGGAGCTGAGCATCCGGCTTCTCTGCCAGGATCACGCGCTTGAACTCCGCCTGGATACGCGCCAGCGCGGCATCGTTGTCCGCCTCAAAACGCATCACCACCACCGGGGTGGTGTTGGACGGGCGTGCCAGGCCGAAGCCATCGGCATACTCCACGCGCACGCCATCGATGGTGATCACCTCACGCGCCCCTTCGAACTTCGCGTTCGCCTTGATCTTGTCCAGCAGCGTGAACGGCTCGCCCTCCGCGCACTTGAGCTGCAGCTCCGGCGTGTTGTTGGCGTTCGGCAGGGCGTTCAGCACAGCACTCGGGTCAGCCTGGCGCGACAGGATCTCCAGCAGGCGCGCGCCGGTGTACATGCCATCGTCAAAGCCATACCAGCGGTCCTTGAAGAACACGTGGCCGCTCATCTCGCCAGCGATCGGCGCACCAGTCTCCTTCAGCTTGGCCTTGACCAGCGAATGGCCGGTCTTCCACATCAGCGGCTCGCCGCCGTGCTGGCGGATCCACGGGGCCAGCTTGCCGGTGCACTTCACGTCGTAAATGACCTGGGCACCCGGGTTGCGCGACAGGATCTCTTCAGCAAACAGCATCAGCTGGCGATCCGGGAAAATCACCTGCCCGCCCTTGGTCACCACGCCCAGCCGGTCACCATCGCCATCGAAGGCCAGGCCCAGCTCACAGTCGGTCTCGCGCAGGGCCTTCATCAGGTCCTGCAGGTTCTCGATATGTGCGGGATCGGGGTGGTGGTTGGGGAAGTTGCCGTCCACGTCGCAGAACAGCTCCGTCACTTCGCAGCCCAGGCCACGGAACAGGTCACCCACGAAGGCGCCGGCCACGCCGTTGCCGGCATCCAGGGCAATCTTCATCGGACGGGCCAGCTTGACGTCGCTGATGATGCGATCGAGATACTTTTGACGCACATCGACTTGCTTGTAGGTGCCGGCACCGCTGCTGAACTGGGCGGCTTCGATCCGCTGGCGCAGCGCCTGGATCTGCTCGCCATAGATCGCCTTGCCGGCCAGCACCATCTTGAAACCGTTGTAGTCCGGCGGATTGTGGCTGCCGGTGACCATGATGCCGGACGTCGGGCGGACGCCGTCGATCTCGATGTTGGTGGCGAAGTAGACCATGGGGGTGGCTACCAGGCCGATGTCGATCACGTCCAGGCCGGCAGCGCGCAGGCCTTCTACCAGGCCGGAGATGAGGTCGGGGCCGGAGAGGCGGCCGTCGCGGCCTACTACGACGGTCTTTTCGCCAAGCTCTGCTGCTGCCGAACCGAACGACAGGCCGATCAGGCGAGCAACGTCGCGGGTGAGCGTTTTACCCACGATGCCGCGGATGTCATAGGCTTTGAAAATGGAGGGATCGATTTGCATGTGGCTTCCTGTAGCGGTTGTCGGCCGCGCCGCACCCTGGCATAGGGAACTGCGGCTCGCCAAAGGACGTATTTTGCCGGATTGCACAGCCACCGGGCGGTATAATCGCCGCATTATCACCGGTGGTCACAATTTTCGGTGTCTGTCCTACGCCTTGCGGCGTTTTATGCGCCGGGCCGCGCCCTGCCGCCGGGATGCCATGGCGCCCGGCCGTAACCGTCACAGCATCCGGCGACTACCTTCCTGCAGATTTCGCCGGGGCATGTGGCGGCCTCGACCCAGCCAGACTCGTACGAACACTTGAGACCCGCCCAGCCTTCGCAGCGCCTGCGCATTGCCTATCTGATCACCAATTCGGAGATCGGGGGCGCCCAATCGCATGTCGGCGATCTGTTGCAATCAATGCAGGGCCGCGCCGAAACGGTCTTGCTCGCAGGCGGCGATGGGCCGCTGTTCGATATTGCCGCCCGCGCTGGTGCCGAAACCAGGCGGCTGACCCGGCTGGACAACGCCCTATCCCCCTGGCGCGCCGTCACGGCCTTGCACGAGCTGGTGCACGCGCTGAAGTCAGCGGCACCCGACCTGATCCATGTACACAGCGCCAAAGCGGGCGCGCTTGGCCGCATTGCCGGCCTGCGGCTGGGATTACCCGTGGTCTACACGGTCCACGGTTTTGCCTTCAAACCCGAAGCCCCCTGGCGCCAACGGCTGGCCGCGCGCGCGGCGGAATGGCTGCTGGCACCGCTGGCATCGCGCGTGATCTGCGTTGCCGAGGCCGAGCGCCGGCTTGCCAGCTCACTGCCAGTCCCCGCAGACCGGATTGCAGTGATCCCCAATGGCATTCCGGACACGGCGCATCGCGCCGCCCCCCAGGCCCCGCTGCGCAGGCTGGTGATGGTCGCACGCTTTGCCGCGCCGAAACGCCCCGATGCGGTCATCCGCGCCTTTGCGCGAGCCAACCTGCGCGATTGCGAACTGGTGCTGGCCGGCGACGGCCCACAGCGAACGGCCATGGAACAACTTGCGCAGCAGCTAGCACCCGGGCGCGTTCGTTTTCCGGGCAACGTGGCAGACATCCCCGCCCTGCTGGCATCCGCGCAGGCTTTCGTGCTGGCCTCGGACCATGAGGGCTTTCCGCTGTCTGTGCTCGAAGCCATGCGCGCTGGCCTGCCCGTGACCGCCTCGGACCTGCCTGGCATTCGCGAGCAGATCGGGCACAACAGCCATGGCTTGCTGGTCGACCACGACGATGAGTCCGAATTCTCGGCGGCGCTGGAAGCGCTGGCCTCAGACTCCGCCCTGCGCGGCGCCCTCGGCAGTGCCGCGCGCCGCCGATGGGAACAACACTATGGCCTGGACCAAATGACCGAGGCAACCTGGTCCGTCTATCGCGATGCGCTGGCAAGCAATCCACGCGGCGCCAGCCTGCCCACATGATGAACACAAAGCCCGACAGCCTGCGCCATCATGCACTGCGCGGCCGCATCGGCGGCTCCGAGACCGTGCGCCGCGTGAGCCGGATGCTGACGTGGGCGGTGCTCGGCCTGGCATTGTTTGCCATCAGCGCGATATTCGCCGAGATGGCCCATCGCGCGGGCTTCGTCACCTATGTGTTCACGCGCACGCTGCTATGGTCGGTTGTGCCGTACCTGTGCGCGTTCATGTTGCTCAGCCGCTCGCTGCACCTGCCGGCCATGGAAGGCAACAGCCTGGCCGGGCTGGCGGTCACGCTGCCCTTCTGCGGGCTGCTTTTTTGCTTTGCCGCGTTCCATATCGAGTATTCACGCGGTGCCCTGTTGCTGGCGTACCTCATCACACTGACCTGGGTCTGGGCCGGTTACCGCCGCTTTGTGCAGAACTACGTGCCGCTGTTCGGCTATACCGATCCGCAGACATTGACACAACTCGAGGCCATACTCGCCATGCCCGGCGCGGCACCACCAGCCCGCATCCGCTTCGAGCCGATCGGATCGCTGGAAGACGCAAGGCATTTCGACGGGCTGATGGTGGAGCGCAGCGCCACCGGCGACCCGGAACGCACCCGTCTGTTGGCGCACTACAAGATGAGCCATGTGCGGATGTATTCGGTGGAGCGCGTCGGCGAGATGCTAACCGGCCGCGTCGGTCTGGCACATATCGATGAGAACTTCCTGGACGACTACGCAGCCCATTACATGTACGGCTACCTGAAGCGTGCGGTCGACATGGTGACCGTCCTTTGCCTGGCCCCGCTTGCCATGCCGTTGGCCCTCGCCGTTGCACTCGCGATCCGGCTGGAGTCACCTGGCGGTGCCATCTTCCGCCAGCAGCGTGTCGGCCTCTTCGGCAAGCCCTTCGTAATGCTGAAGTTCCGCAGCATGGGCGTCGACAGCAGCGCGCCTGCCATGTTCGCCGCGCGCCGCGATCCTCGGGTCACGCGTGTCGGGCGGGTCATCCGCAAGTACCGGCTGGATGAGATTCCCCAGCTTTGGAATGTGCTGCTGGGGCATATGAGCCTGATAGGCCCGCGGCCAGAGCAGGCGCCGATGGTCGAGGAGTTCTCTGAGACCATCGCTTACTACCCGTACCGGCACCTGGTGCGGCCCGGGCTGTCGGGGTGGGCGCAGGTGCAGCAGGGGTATGCCGGCAGTCGTGAAGAGACTGTGACCAAGCTTAGCTATGACTTGTACTACGTCAAGCATTGCTCGCTGGCCCTCGACTTGCTGATTGCGGTAAAGACGCTGCGCACCCTCGCGACCGGCTACGGGGCACGCTGATGGGTGCGGCTGGCGAGTTCGCCGTGCAGCGGCCACTGCGCATCCTGATCATCACCACAGGCCTGAAGCTAGGCGGCGCGGAGCAGCAGATCGCCGCCCTTGCACGCACCTTCGTGGCGCTCGGCAACGAGGTCGCCATCCTCAGTCTCACCAAAGGCCAGGAAATCGACCTGCCCCCCGACGTCGGCGTGACCGAACTGAACATGCGCAAGACGCCACTGTCGATGCTTGGGGCGCTGCGCAAAGCGCGGCAACTTGTGCACCAATGGCACCCGGACGTGATCCATGCCCACATGGTCCACGCCAACCTTTTCGCACGCGCGCTGGCAAGGACCGGGCACATGCCGCCAGTCATCTGCTCCGCCCACAGCGCGCGCGAAGGCGGCCGGTTGCGCGCCCTCGCCTACCGCGCCACGGACCGATGGTGCGCCCTGACGACCCACGTGAGCGAAGCCGGCAGACAGGCGATGGTGGCAAGCGGCGCGGTGCCGGACGGGCGTGTGATCGTAATGCCTAATGGCATCGATACCACCCGCTTTCGCCCGGATAGCGCTTCGCGCGAACGCACGCGCTGTGACCTGGGACTCGGCCCTGACGACGTGCTGGTTCTGAACGTCGGCCGTCTGGTCCCGGAGAAGGATCAGACCACGCTGATCGAGGCTTTCAGCGAAGTGAGCCGTCTCATACCGAAGGCCAGACTGATGATTGCCGGCGACGGCCCGCTGCGTGCCGAACTGGCGAGCCAGATTGAAAAGCATGGGTTGAATCATGCTGTGCTGTTGGCCGGCGTCAGGAGAGACATTCCGGAGCTTTTGCAAGCTGCCGATGTTTTCGTGCTGTCGTCGCGAATCGAAGGCATGCCGCTTGCCGTAGCCGAAGCGCTGGCCAGCGGCCTGCCCGTGGTGGCCACCGACGCAGCAGGCGTATCGGAGCTAGCCAGCAGCACCGCCACGCTGACGCCTATCGGGGACGCGTATGCCCTGACGCGCGCCCTGCGCGACACCATCGCCCGGCTGCCGGGAACCCAGTCCGAACGAGACCACCGCCGCCAGCAGATTGTCAGCCGGTTCGATGTGGCAGCGGTGGCGCAGCTATGGCTGGCGCAGTACGGAAAACTGAAGGAAGAACGCTGATGCGCCGCAGAGTCGCAGGCAATCTGCTATGGATGCTGGCCGACCGAGGCCTGCAGGTGGCCGTGGGAATCGGCGTCGTAGCCATGCTGGCACGCGCGCTCGGCGCCGAGGGGTTCGGGCATTTCCAGTATGCACAGTCGCTGGTGTTTATCGCGGCGTCCATTCCATTGATCTGTTCTGCCGAAGTCGTGGTGCCACGGCTCGTCGCCCGACCAGATCCAGAGGCCATGCACGCGCTGCTCGCCCATGCCTTTGCGATCCGCCTGACCGCAGGCCTTGCCGGCTATGCGCTGATGTGCGCCTACCTGGCATTCACACAACAGCCGGCAGACACATGGATCCCCGCAGCCATCCTCGGCACGGCCATCATGCTGCGCGAACCGTTCGGCGTGGTCATCGCGTGGATGCAGGCGCGTACGCATAACCGGCCGAACGTAGTCTTCAACCTCATTGCATTGGCTGCCAAGGCCGGGCTGATTGGTGCACTGTTCTTTAGCGGAGTCAATCTTGTACCCGCCTATGCAACGGCATTTGCCATCGAACCGCTGATTGCCGCTGCGCTGCTAGCCTGGTATTACCTGTCACGCGCGCCCCGTACCGTACCAACCCGCGACGCGTCGCTGACCCGAGACCTGGTGCGCGATGGGACACTGTTCTGGGTCAGCTTCATGCTGATGGTGTGCGCTCGCCGTGCGGACCAACTGATTCTCAAGCCATCCGTGCCAATTGCGGAGCTGGGGGCGTATGCCGCGACGATGCAAGTGCTGGACAATTTTACGACTATCGCCACGATCCTGGCCGCCGGGGTTGCGCCGATATATGTTTTCGGGCAGCAGTCGGTGGGCGCGGCACGACGGAATGTGCTGCGCATAACTGGCGGCGTGACAGCAGTCGGGCTTTGCGGGGCGATCATCCTGGCACTTTGTGCTGAATGGGTAGTTCAGTTGTTGTACGGGCAGGCGTTCGGCGAATCGGTTGTGCTGTTGCGGTTGGCTGCGCTGGCGTCGACGCTTGTTTTCGCAGATGTAGGGTTGAGTCTATTGCCGGTGTTTCTGCGCAAGCCGCGGTGGGTAGCAGTGAAGTGGGCGCTGGTGCTCGCAACGACGGTAGCGGTCGATCTCATTGCTGTACCGCGTCTGGGTGCACGCGGGGCTGTGCTGGGCTATGCCATGGCTAATGCCGTTGCATTAATCTTTGGGTTAGCTTTGGTGCTTCGCACGCGGCCTGCAACTGCTATCGCCCCCGCATAAGCCAGTCCATGAACCGCTGCTTGCCTGGCGAGCTGCGCGCCACAACTGGCGCCGCCTCCGGCGACTCTTAGAAGCTGTTGCGAAATTAATTCATGAAGGGCTTTAGCCTGCTCCAGCAAATCAGTGAACAGGCAAGGGACAGGAAGGCGTCGTGGACATGGGCATATCGTTCGTATCGAATCTTCAGGCGTCTGAACGAGTGGAGCCAAGCAATCGAGCGCTCCACGACCCAGCGCGTTTTGCCGAGCCCACTGCCGTGTGGCGAGCCGATTTTGGCAAGCACGGGCGTGATGCCGCGCTTGCGCAAGCGCTGTCGGTGCGGCTCGGAACTGTAACCCGGTCCCCTTGGACGATTTTCGGCTTGCGCTGCGGGCGTCCGGGCTTTCCGCGAATGGGAGGAATCGCCTCGACCAGCGCATCGAGTTGCGTGATGTCGTTGCTGTTCGCGCCGCTCAGGATGACCGCGAGCGGGATGCCTTGCGCGTCGACGATGAGGTGATGCTTGCTGCCGCAGCGTGCGCCGGTCCGTTGGGTTCGGGCCGGTTTTTTTCCCGCCAGCATGGCGCGAACCGGGGAACTGTCGACAATGGCGCGCGCCATGTCGAGTTCGCCGCGACGACGCAATTCGGCCAGAGTATGAAGAATGATCTGGCCTCGGGTCAGGAGATAAGCGCGCTTGATGTGATCACGCTCATCCGGTGACCGAAGTGGCGGAACAACTGCTGACAGCAGAAGGCTGATCAAAGAAAGGAACGCAGCAAATTGCGGCCACGCCTTCTTCGTAACAATTTCATAAACTGCGGCTAATTTCATAGTTAAGCTCGTACCGCAACTACGATTCCTACCATGGTCAGCGAAACACCGACAAAATACTGAGCCGAAAAGCGCTCACCGAAAATCAGGTGACTCCCGATTGGCACAAACACGAAGGCGAGAGCCATTAGCGGATAGATTCGGCCCAATTCGATCTTTTGCAAAACCCAAACCCACGCAATCGACGTGGCGCCATAGAGGCATATTGCAGCAACGAGGGGTACGGCGCTGCTGGGGCTAAACAGGGACCCGCTAGCCGCTAGGGCCGCGGAGCTGATTTTAAATAAGACCTGTCCGATGGCCAAGCCTACAACACACAACGAGGCAACCACGTAGACAGTCATTAACTGACCTCCATTTTTTCTACGGTAGCGTGAAACGCAAAAAATAAATTCAGATCAATCGAGGGGACAGGGAACGGCCACCAGGTCCCGGGCACATACGCCGCAACCGCATTGCCAGCAAGCGGCTGGAGTTGGCGCGCTCCCCATGTTTTACGGGAACAATGGCCCGGTAGGACAAGCCCAGGCCACCCGCGTCTACCCCCCATGGGATGTTGCTGACAAGCAGGCTGCTTTTTTACTTTGCGAAGGCCCTTGGTCAGCGACGAGGGCGGGGTCTTTTAGGCTGCACATGTACTACACGAAGTGCAAGGCCGGCGCGCAACTTTGCCCCTTGGGTGTTCTGGGATTGACGACTAGTGCTCCGGCGTAAGGCACCGATCTATCTCCGAGAAGCAGCGACCGCCCTCATGGTGAGACTGCAACAAGACGCGGGTGCGCTAACCGGAAGCGCCTGTGTAGCAAGGGGAACCTCGATCGGCTGCGGTCCCCATACAAATCCGCTGGGACTGAACTGCACTATGTCTCGCGACTGACCTACCTAGCCACAAACCAGGCAGGTTCACGTCTTGGGCCTCACCCCCGCCCGAATGAAAGTTGCGCTTTAGCTACCCACATAACGAAAAGCGCCTTCTGCTGATCGTGTAAGATATCGCAAATTTTGCACAGATCCCGACAGTACTGTTGTAAGCTGGCCCGGAAAAGCGAAACTCTTCGGCTACCCTTTCGCGGGTAGCTGCTTACGCAACCAATATTCGCCCGCTCAAATTGAGCTATTGAAGGTAATGTATAGCCCCCCGCCCATCAAGACAGAAGAAATCAATCGCCCACCGCTACTGGATGCGCTGATTATGCTCATTAGGCACAAGCGCGCAATAATACTGACACCTGTAGTGCTGGCAGTATTGGCTTATGGCCTGAGCCTCCTGATGACCAAGCAGTACACGGCGACACTTCGGGTGGCACCATCCAAGAATGTGCAGACATACAGCTGGATTCTGAATAACGAGCTGGTGCTGGATCAAATTGCGGCAGAGCTGGGATTGGCGCAACATTATAGTACAGCGACTCAGACCGCTACGCGGCAAGCGATATCGGCGCACGTCAAGGTTACCGTCAACAACAAGGATGCCTATCTCGACATAATCGCGATAGATAGGGATCCGGCTTTCGCAGCAAAGGTTGCCAATACCGCAGGTCGTGCGCTGGAGAGAAATCTCTACGACATGCGGCTTCTGGATATTTCGCAATCTCGATACGCCCTCGAACTACGCTACGAGGCAGCCCAGAAGGACAAAGTTAACGCGGAAAAGCTTCTTAATTCCGCCCAGGTCCAGGATCAGCTGAAGAGGATATCTCCTTCGGATCGCTACGGAATAGTAGCGCTTGCCGATATTCAGGCCGAGGCAACTCTTCAGGCCCAAGGAGCCACGCGCCAGGGAGGCACCTCGGATCTGGTCCAAAGCCAGATAGTCAAGATGCAGGATCAGCTCAGCAGCTTGCAGCGTTTGACGGCAGGAAAGGGCAATCATCGTGACCTATCCGATCCCGGCGCACTCGCTGCAGCGGTCACGACTCTACAGCAATACTCCTACTGGAACGCCTTGACGGAGCGCCTTAAGAGCCGCCTGGAGTTCGCTCAAAAAGAAGAAAGGGATCAGTTAAAGATCACTTGGGCTACGCAACCCGATCAGAGGTCAGGCCCGCGGCCCTTGCTACTGGCGATCTTCGCCGCTGCAGCCGGCTTGGTCGGTGCGCTCGTATATGCATTCATTGCTGAGGGCATCGCGTCGAGTCGTACTCGGCATTCGTCAACATGGCAAGAGGTCGCACAAGAATGGCGTTCCCCCAACAATAAGCGCCGGAATGCGAGTTCCTAATCAGACAATGGTCTTGGAATAACTACTTCTCACTGCCAAACCAGCCCCCTTGGGTTCTCACTTAGCGGTGGACGTGAGACAAGTGTCAGCGGTCCGCCCTATTTCCGAGAGCGGGCTGCTCCCACGCCACCGGTGCGTGCATTAGCTTCGGTATCTTGAACATCGAGCAAAGGGCGCGGCCGTTCAAGATCGGAGAGCCGCCGTATCGGCCGAGCGACCGTGGCGATCCGAATGCAAACACCACATTAGCCTCAGCATGATCGTCAAATCCCTCTTGCGCATCGCCGGTATCGACCCTGCGATTGCCTATGTCATACTCGGCAAAGGCTGGACGGTGCTGGCCGGCATAGCGTCGTTGGTGCTGGTGGCCAGGCACCTCACCGGTGTTGAGCAGGGTTTTTTCTACACCTTTGCCAGCCTGCTCGCCCTTCAGATCTTCTTTGAACTGGGCTTTGGCGGCGTCATCGCGCAGTTCGCCGCTCACGAGATGGCGCACCTCACCTGGCGCGGTCGACACATCTCGGGCGACGCGATTTGCCAAGCCCGGCTTTATTCCTTGCTTTGGCTGGCCGCACGGTGGTACGGACTGATTGCGGTCCTGATGTTCCTCGTTGTGTTTCCGGCCGGAATCTGGTTTTTCAATGCGTCTCCCACCAGCGACCAGGTAAATTGGCTCAAGCCCTGGCTTGTGCTAGTGCTATGTTCCTGTGGCAATCTCGCCCTAAGCCCAATCATTTCCTTCTTCGAAGGATGCGGCCTTGTGGCGAAAGTCGCCAGGATGCGACTCCTGCAGTCCATTGTTTCAAATGTGCTGGCTTGGACTGTCTTGTTACTGGGCGGCAGGCTGTGGACAACCGCCGCATCGGCCGCTGCGATGTTCGCGATCGGTTTGATCTGGCTGTCCGTCAGCCTGCGGCCACTGCTTTCGGACATCATCGCCCACAAGAGATCCGCGCATATCATTTCCTGGCGGCAGGAAATCTGGCCGCTACAGTGGCGTATCGCCGTAAGCTGGTTGAGCGGGTATTTTGTTTTTCAAATCTTCAATCCTATTATCTTTCGCTTCCACGGCGCGGAGGCGGCCGGCCAAGTTGGCATGAGCATCGCAATCTGCAATACGCTTTCCGCTTTTGCTATGTCTTGGGTGGCTACCAAAGCACCTCGGTTCGGAGATTTCATAGCAAAGAAGAAATATGACGAGCTGGATGCGCTCTATAAAAGTGCCCTGCTCAAATCCTTCGTAATGCTGGTGATCGCGTCCATTGCATTGCTGGTCACCTTATATGGCCTCTCGCGCCTGCATGTTGAGTTCGCCAACAGAATTTTGGAGCCAGTTCAATTCCTGCCGCTAATAGCCGCGATGCTGGCAAACCACATCATCTCTTCGCAGGCCACCTATGCCCGCGCACACAAGCAGGAGCCATATCTGGCGTATTCAGTCGTGATGGCCTGCCTGGTAGGCCCGGCCAGTTATTTGCTGGGCCGTTACTTCAGTGTATCAGCCATGTTCGGCGGCTACGCGACCATCTTGTGCCTTGTCGGCCTCGCCTATTCATCAAGAATAATTAAGCAGTTTCGCCTGCATCGGATATAGCCGTATGCCGACACTTTCCTGTACCTCGTGCGAAGCGCACAGCCGATCCTCTAAAAAACTAGCTCACGGTGGTTGATGATGGCGACATATCTGATTTTGGGTGGGGCTGGCTTTCTGGGCCTTAACTTGGCTAGGTCGCTGACCGGCAACGGCGCCCTCGTACATCTGGCCGACAGAAACTTCACCCTCCTTGAACGTGCCGGGATGGCAGGGAAAGTCAGCTTGTTAAGCACTTCATATGCCGACCGTGATCGAATCATCTCGTATATTGACGAACACGCCATTGATGTCGTCATCGATCTGGTCTCGGGCCTTCTCCCCGGAAGCTCGTTCGAAGCCTTCACGGCGGAACACGAAAATGTACTGCTGCCCGCAACGATCCTGGTCAAGGAATTGGCAGCACGCGGCATTCATTACATCTACTTTTCATCCGGCGGTGCCGTGTACGGAAACTCCGCCAACGAGAGCCTGGACGAGAACACCGAATGCGCGCCTATTAGCTACTATGGCCAGGCCAAACTGTTGATGGAAAACCAGATCAGGTTCTTCCATCGCAAGGAAGGATTGGAATACCTGATCCTGCGCCCTTCCAATCCTTATGGCCCACTTCAGGACCCGTCCAGGAAGCAGGGGTTTATTGCTACAGCCTTGCAGACAATGTTGACCTCCCAGAGGCTCGAAATTTGGGGAGATGGGCATGTTATCCGGGACTATATTTACGTCGAGGACTTGACCAACGCTGTGGGCTCCCTCCTGCAAAACGGCATAAAGAATGAGACCGTTAACATAGGAAGTGGCAGCGGCACATCGTTGCGACAAGTCATTGCGGTACTCGAAACAGTGACCGGGAAATCGGCGGATGTTTCCTATGGCAAGGGCCGCGCCGTTGATGTCCGCAAGGTCGTGCTTGATGTAACCAAATTGCACTCGCTCGTGGACTTTGCCCCCCGCGACATCGAAGCCGGCATCGAACAATACTATAAGAGCCTGAGCGAAAATCCATGAAGAGCAACGTTCTTGCAATCGCAATCCCAACGTACAACCGGCCCGAGATTCTGGAGGAGAATCTTCGACAGCTTCTCCCTGATCTGCTTGCCACCAATGTTCCGGTGTACATCTCCGATGACAGCACGAATGAGTCGACCGGACAGATAATCGAAGAACTGAGCAAGGAATATCCTTATTTCTATTACACAAGGAATCAACCGGGCTTGGGGCATGATTACAACTGCATTAGCACGTTGCTTACCCCGAGCGAGAACTACGTCTGGTATCTCGGCGATTCTCTTCAAGTTGCCGAAGGGTATTTGCAGAAAGCACTAATGCTTGCGGAAACCGGTAGCTACGATTTTATCCTTGTCAATGCTCATTGCGGCGACGCTGCCGAGCGAAGCATTGAAGAGATGCATGATTTTCTGCTGGATCACGCATGGTATTTGACGATGACGGGCGCCACAATATACTCGCGCCGGGTCATCGACATCGCCTGCAATAAAGACCTGGCTGCGCGCTTCAGGAATTTCCCGCAACTAGCTATTATCCTCGATTATTGCCGAAATCATCCGGCTGCCCGCGCCTACTGGATGGGCTCTCCCGGTCTTCGCACATCAAGCAAGAAGAGCAGCTACTGGTCCACCAAAGCAATCAATGTATTCGCACTCGACTGGATCAATCTCATCGACGGGTTTCCTGATTATCTATCGCGCAATGAGCGGGACAGCGTGATAAAATCTCATTCTCGCAACACCTACACATTCAAAATCGGGCATTTGCTGCGACTGCGAATGAATGGCGGCCTGGATTTTCAGAGAGCACGGCAATTCGCAGCCCAGTTAAGGCGTACATCATATACGCCATACTGGCTCCTGACAATGGTGGCGACACTGCCATTACCTCTTTGCACTGTCATTATCAAGCTACTGGACTTCCGACAAGCCAGTCGATCAAGATCAAGTTAGCCTATCAACTTATACGCATAGCAAATGCCACAACAATTTCGGTGTCGAAGCGATCGGCGTTATACGTCGAGGCGGATTCCTCAGATATACCGTTATTCTAGCCACCACCCGATAAAGCCATGATCGCAGCCATTGTTATTCTTTACAATCCTGACAGTCAATTACTAGACCGGTTGATCGAAAGCCTTGCGGGCCAGGCTGATGCTATCTACCTGATAGACAATACACCTGACATTTGGGAACGCCCGACATATCAGGAGAACAGACTCCTCAAGTATCATCCCCTCGGCGAGAACGTTGGCATCGCCAAGGCTCAGAATATCGGCATGGAGCTTGCCGCCAAGGACGGTGCCAACTGGTTCCTGCTGCTGGATCAGGATAGCGCTTTGTCCGAGGGCATGGTGCAGGGGCTACAGGCGGCGAGCCTCCAGCTTGAACAGCGTGGCGTCAAGGTAGCGGCCGTTGGACCGCTTTTCCTTGACGAGAAATCGGGCGTGTATGCCGATGCTGTGCGCCATGGCGCTCTGGGCGTAAAGAAGATTCGCCTGAACCCATCCTTAGCCAAAGAAGTGGAGACAGACTACATCATTGCTTCGGGTTCATTGATTCGTGCCGAAGCGCTCGCGGGGATCGGCGGGATGATGGAAGAGCTTTTTATTGATTGGGTGGATATTGAATGGGGGCTTCGCGCCAAGGCGATGGGATATAAGAGCTACATTATCCCGTCAATCGTGATGCGTCATAGCATCGGCGATACATATATCCGAGTGCTTGGACGAGAGATCAATCTGCACAATCAGATCAGAAATTACTATATAGTAAGAAACGCCGCTTATCTTTTAAGAAAGGGATATATGGGCTGGCGCTGGCAGGTGGCAACCTGCTTAAGGTTGCCAAAATACGTCGTGGTTTATTCGTGTTTTTCACCAGCCCGCCTGCATAACTTCTTCAGTTTGCTGCGCGCATGTATTGATGGGCTCACCGGTCGACTGGGCCCAGTCAAGCTTTAAATGCTTCCATACTATTTTCTGTTCGCTACGAGCGTTCTTTTGATCTCGGCATCGGCGATACGGCCGGAGCGCGAGAGGGTGGGCATCGACCCTATACTCTGGCCGATCCTTCTTGTAGCCCTGGCACTATTCGCAGGGCTCAGGGGTGCGGGCATCGATCGAGACTATGACAACTATGCCTCATGGTTTGATAGCCTTAGGAACGGCGCAGATTGGCTTGACTATATTAAGGACCCGGCCTTCGTCCTGCTAGCCAGAGCAACTATAGTCACCGGCCTCCCGCCCAGCGTGTTATTCCTGATATTTGCGGTCTGCGCAGTCGCGTCCAAGTATGTCTTCGCCAAGGCTGCTGCACCGTCTACGACATGGCGGTGGCTATTCCTGCTGATTATTTGCCGCTTCTTTGTTGTCCACGACATGACGCAGATCCGGGCTGCGGTCGCCATCCCCCTAGCTTCCCTGGCCATCATCAAGATCAGGGAGGACCATACAAAGTCCGCAATTCTGCTAGTGATTGTCGCCACTATCTTCCACATCTCGGCTGGCCTCTATGCTCCTCTCCTCCTGCTCGTGAAGTGGAGACGATGGATACTTGGCCCAAGGCGATTATGGGTGATGGTACTATGCGGGCTTCTTGCATTTGCATTGCAGGGCGTAATAATGGGGCTGCTTAGCGTTGTAGCGCCGGAGCGGCTCGCGCCGTACTTCGATGGCTCCTACGGAACGGTTGCCGTTAGTTTTCTAAATATCAATTTTCTTTCCAAACTAGCTGTTTTTCTTTACCTGACAGGATTTGCCTGGCAGCGACTCAGTGAGTGGAATCGTGTCGTGCTGCTCATGGTCACCATTGGCATAACAATTCAGATTACGTTCCTCTGGAACGACGCAATCGCACTGAGAGGCGCGGAGCTATTCGGGTTGTTCGATATGGTGATGTACATGATTCCGATTACATTGCTGGCGCGGTCCGAAAAATATCTCTATGCCATGGCGATAGCCATGATGATGGGTATTTTCTACTTCTCCTCCCTTCGGCTAGTCGGTCCTTATTTCTAGATGAGACGCCAAGAAAAAATAGCCCTTGGAGGAAGGTGTCTGACAAACCTTCCATCCAAGGGCTGTTTTTACAGTCTTACAGGTTGCCAAGCCGCATCGCACTGATGCGACCGGCGGCGCCGGGACCCTGCTATTTCTATTTCTTGACGATCATCCAGCGCGGCGACTGGAAACGGACTATCCGCCAGTACAACCATACGTAAGACACGATAAAGACTGCCACGAAGCACAGCAGAATAATCTTATTGTTCCAGAACAGAGTTGCGGGCAATACGGCTAGCAGGCTAAGCATCCACAAGTAGGGAGATGTCATCGAATTGCGCCGCAAGCGATGGCGCGCGTCCTTGCTTCCTACGGCCCATCGCATGAGGCGCTTGTAGATAAGGGTATGCAGATGGACGCCATCGGGATAGCCCGCAGGCACCCCCTTTAAGACACGCCGCCGGTAGATAGAAAAGAGCGTTTCAAATATCGGATAGATCACCATCAGTACGGGATACCAAGCCGAAACTTGCGGATTTCTCAGTACAAGAAGGATGCCGCACTCCGCGAGCATGAAACCAATGAAATATGCGCCGCCGTCACCAAGGAAGATATGGCCTGCTGGAAAATTCCAAATGAAGAATCCAAGAATTGCCCCAACCATGGCAAACGCTACCGTCAAAATCAGGGTATCGCCGACTTGGAATGAAACATAAGCTAGCGAAACGAACATCATCATGGCGACCATTGAAGCCAGGCCGTTGAAACCATCAATGATATTGACCGCATTGGCCAGCCCTGCGACTGCCAGCGTGGTGATGATGGGGGAAACCAGCGGAATCGCCAGCGCCGCATCCGGCCAAGGTAGATCGATGCGGACGATCTTTGCATTGAGGAGATAAACCGCCAAGAGCGCGGATATCATCGTAGCGATGAGTCGTTCGCGCGGCGTCACACGCTTCGTGAGGTCCTCGACGAAGCCCGCAAGAAATGCTGGCAACGCACAACCCATCAAGATCAGGAACGGATAGCCAACCAGTCTGGGATCGCGAATCGACGCCAACAGCGCACCGCCCCACAGAGCGAGCACAATGCCCATTCCCCCGATCCTGGGCACCGGCCGGGCGTGAAATTTCTGTACCCCCTTCAAATCCCAGTCAGCGGTCAGATGCGAATGCAGGCTCGAATAGTGGATGACCAGCAGTGTGATGACGAACGACAACAAAAAAGCAACCGAAAGTGTGAGCATAGGATAAGACGATTCGTCGCCGTCCTCTATTTGTCGAGGAGATGCATGGTCAATCGTGACACGGTTGCGCGGTTCAAAGCCGCGCGCTCTCTATCGCAGAACCACCCAAAACGATTGAAATATAGAATAGCCGACCGTAGGTGCTCTTTTAGCAATCGGAACGAACGATACGAGCCTTGCCCATGCTCGTGTATCACCTCTGCACGTGGCTCCAATGTCAGGACGCCGACTTTCGCCGCGCGCCGGCAGATATCGACATCTTCCAGGTACATGAAGTAACGGGGATCGAAGCCTTTCAGCGCGAGGAATGTTTCACTTCGAAAGGCCAGGAATGCCCCAGAAAGGCTGTTAACTTCCAGCACCTTGTCATAGGAAAACTTGCGCAGTTCGTAGAGGGCATCGGCCCGGGCATACATGAAAGCAGGGGCAAACCGCCTGGCAAAGAGATTCCACGGAGTCGGCAACAGCTTGCAGGAATGGTAGAGGTCGCCTTCCGGAGAAACGATCCGCGGACCGGCCACGACGACGTCAGGCCGACCAAGGATAAAGCTGGCCAGCGTAGAGACACAGTCAGCTTTGGCGACAATATCGGGATTGACTACGAAATGGACAAGCGATCGGAGCGCTGCGATATGCGGCAGTGCCAAGTTGTGACCTCGCCCGAAACCGATGTTGTCGGGCGCATCAATGATTTGCACACTGTCAGACGCAAATTGCGCGTAACGCCCCTTCACTTCGGAATTATCGATCAGGAAAATTCGCATTGCCGCGTCCCTTTGCAGGGAACTGAGGCAAGCCCGTACCTGTTCGACGGGACTGTTGTACAGGACGATGGATGCGGAAATGGTCTGCATTGAATTCCAAGAATCTCGGATCAAGCCGTGGCTCGCTAAATCGAGCTGAGCGCTATGATGCATGCTCCGGACTCGCATACGAGTAACCGGACTTCGCCGACAAAGAATGCGTCGTACCAGTTGCCCCGTTACTTTACCTTAGCAGCACGTAACGAAAGGACTCTTAAGCACACCGATTTCGTCGGAGCAAGGGCTCTCTCATGACTCAGACCCACGGACGGGCTGACTCGCTCTATCGGGGCATGTAGGCGTCCAGCCTTGCCGCCTATGCCCGTAGCACGTTGAATTCGGTACGCTAGTCAAAGAGTTCCGCATCGGCAAGTTTGTTGGCGGCAGCATCCTTTGCTGCCAAGATAGGGGGGTCCTGAATTGGCCAGGCTATGCCAACATCGGCATCATTCCAGGTCAAGCTGCGCTCATGCGCTGGGTACCAGTAATCTGTCGTCTTGTAGAGAAATTCCGCGTACTCGGACAGGACAACGAATCCATGAGCGAACCCTTCCGGCACCCAGAACTGCCTCTTGTTCTCTGCCGACAGCGTTGCGCCAACCCATTTGCCGAAGGTTGGGGAACTCTTACGTAAATCCACGGCAACGTCGAACACCTCGCCAATCACCACGCGCACCAGCTTTCCCTGCGGATGCTGGATTTGGTAGTGCAGGCCTCGCAAAACATTGCGAGCGGAGCGCGAGTGGTTATCCTGCACGAACGTCCGCTTCACACCTGTCGAAGCCTCAAAGTGCTGAGCGTTGAAACTTTCGAAGAAAAACCCGCGGTCATCACCAAACACCTTGGGTTCGATGATCAACACTTCTGGAATATCTGTTTGAATGACGTTCAAGCTCATTTGATCGCTTCCGAAGTGATCTGCTGCAGGTATTTACCATAACCATTCTTGGACAGCGGCTTCGCCAATTCTGCCACCTGCTCGGCATTGATCCATTTGCTACGATACGCGATCTCTTCCGGGCAGGCCACCATCAGCCCCTGCCGGTTCTGTAGCGTGGCAATAAAGGCGGCTGCCTCGAGCAGCGAGTCATGTGTACCGGTATCAAGCCACGCATAACCACGCCCCATGATCTCCACGTCGAGCTGAGCCATCTCCAGATAGCGTTTGTTGACGTCGGTAATCTCGAGTTCGCCGCGGGCTGACGGCTTGATGTCTGCCGCAATATCGCAGACCTGTCGATCATAAAAATAAAGTCCGGTAACCGCGTAGTTCGAACGCGGCTTCAACGGTTTTTCGTCAAGCGACAGCGCCCGAAAATTTTCATCGAACTCCACCACTCCATAGCGCTCCGGATCCTGCACGTGATACGCGAATACCGTGGCGCCCTCCTGCTGACTCGCGGCGCGGCCTAGCTGTGCGACCAGATCGTGACCATGGAAAATGTTGTCGCCCAGGATCAAAGTGGACGGATCATTGCCGATAAAATCCCGGCCGATAATGAAAGCCTGCGCCAGGCCGTCCGGAGAAGGCTGCACGGCGTACTGCAGATTGATACCCCATTTGCTGCCGTCGCCGAGCATTTCAACGAAGCGCGGTGTATCTTCCGGGGTTGAGATGATCAGGATGTCCCGAATCCCTGCCAGCATCAGCGTCGACAAGGGATAGTAAATCATCGGCTTGTCATAAACCGGCAGCAGTTGCTTCGATACCGATCGGGTGATCGGATAGAGGCGAGTGCCGGAGCCTCCGGCAAGGATGATGCCTTTACGCATAGTGTCTAGCTCAGGAAAAGATCTGGTCCAGCAGGTGATGGATACCTTGCCGCCAGTCCGGCAGGTAAATGCCGAAGGTCTGACGCAGTTTGCTCGTGTCCAGGCGAGAGTTCGCAGGACGCGGCGCAGGCAGCGGGTATGCTGTAGCGGGAATTGCTTCGATGCGGGCCGGGTCCACCTTCAGCTCAATGCCTTTGGTGGCGGCATAGCGCAACACTTCGCTGGCATAGCCATGCCAAGTAGTCTCGCCGGCAGCGGCCAGATGGTAGGTGCCGGCCGCGAAGGCCCGCCGGTCGCCAGATAGCCAGTGCCGCGCAATAACCTGGGCGGTCACATCGGCAATCAATGCTGCCGTGGTCGGCGAACCAAACTGGTCCGCAATCACCCGCAGGCTGTTGCGTTCACGACCGAGCCTCAGCATGGTCTTGGCAAAATTGCCGCCATGCTCACCGGCTACCCAACACGTACGGAAGATAAGGTGCGGCCCGCCGACTGCCGCGATGGCTTGTTCGCCGGCAAGCTTGCTTTTGCCATACACCGATTGGGGGTTCACCGCATCGGTTTCGACATAGGCGACTGCCTTGGTGCCGTCAAAGACATAGTCGGTCGAGTAATGCACCAACAGGCTGCCGAGTGCCTTTGCTTCTTCCGCCAGGATGCGTGCAGCCGTGGCATTGATCGTGTATGCGAGTTCGGTTTCTGTCTCAGCCTTGTCGACCGCCGTATAAGCCGCTGGGTTGACAATGACATCAGGCCGGTACTCGCGCACCACGCGACGGATATCATCCGGGCGCGACAAATCACAGCTCGAACGATCGAGCGCTATGACGTTGCCGAGCGGTGCCAGGCTACGGCGCAACTCGAAGCCGACCTGGCCATTGCTGCCGGTAACGAGGAAGGTAGGAACGCCGGCGTCAGGCTGCATATTGCTTCGCCACCCAGTTCTGATACTCGCCAGACAGGACGTCCTGAACCCACGCCTGATGGTCGAGATACCACTGCACCGTTTTCCTCAATCCGGACTCGAAGGTCTCGGCCGGCTTCCAGCCCAGCTCTCGCTCCAGCTTGCGGGCGTCGATCGCATAGCGGCGGTCGTGGCCGGGGCGGTCCTTGACGAAGGTGATCTGGTCGCGGTACGAGCCGGTGGCCTTGGGGCGCAGTTCGTCCAGCAGGTCGCACAAGGTATGCACGACATCGACATTGGTCTTCTCGTTCCAGCCGCCAACGTTATAGGTCTCGCCGAGACGCCCCCGAGCCAGCACTTCCCGAATCGCCGAGCAGTGATCCCGCACGTACAGCCAGTCACGCACGTTCTGCCCGTCGCCATAGATCGGCAGCGGCTTGCCAGCCAGCGCGTTGGCGATGACCAGCGGAATCAGCTTTTCCGGGAAATGGTACGGACCGTAGTTGTTTGAACAGTTCGTCGTCAGGACCGGCAGGCCGTAGGTATGGTGGTAGGCCCGGACCAGGTGGTCGGAGGCGGCCTTGGATGCAGAGTATGGGCTGTTCGGCGCGTACGGCGTGGTTTCGGAGAATTGCGGATCGGTTTCGCTCAGCGAGCCGAACACTTCGTCCGTGGAAACGTGTAGAAAGCGGAATGCCGATTTGGCGGGCTCTTCCAGGCCACCCCAATACGCGCGGGCCGCTTCCAGCAGCGTGAAGGTGCCTACGATATTCGTCTCGATGAATTCAGCCGGACCGTGGATGGATCGATCCACGTGGCTTTCCGCGGCAAAGTGCACGACGGCGCGCGGTTTGTAGGTGGCGAAGAGCTTGTCCAGGGCGGCACGGTCGCAGATGTCTGTTTGCGAGAACACATGGCGCGGATCGTCTTCCACCGACGCTAGAGTCTTCCGATTGCCCGCATAGGTGAGCTTGTCGACGTTGACGACCCCATCCGCCGATTTATCACCCAGCCATGCCAGAACGAAATTGGCGCCAATGAATCCAGCGCCGCCAGTGACCAAAATATGCGACAAAACTTGCTCCTTGCCTCGATATGTTTCGATGGCCCGGCAAAAGCCGAGCGCCCACCTTGTCCTCTTTCTGGACGGCGGGGCGTTAAGTGCCTGCAGAAGTGGCGGTATTCTATCCGACGGATTGCTCTAGCCCACGTCCCCTCCCCCTCTTTTTGTAGCCTCATGTAACCATGCCACGGTATATCGGTCACAAAACTACAAATAGAAGCGAAATAGTTTTCCTCCGGTTCTGATGCCCAACAATAAAGTTACTTTTTCGACACTCCATGCCGTCGGCGACTTACAAGGTTGCGCGGCCTCGCTGGACACCCTACTGGGCGAATTGCCGGCACAGCCAGCGCTCCGCTTCGTCGGCGACCTGGTCAACCGCGGCCCAGCCTCCCTCCAAACCCTCCGCGGCATTCATGCCATGGGTAGCCGCACTGAAACCGTCCTCGGCAACCACGACATCCACCTCCTCGCAGTAGCCGCCGGCGTCCGCAAGAAGGGCAAATCCGACACCCTGGACGACATCCTCACCGCCCCCGACCGTGAGGACTTGCTAACCTGGCTCCGCCACCGCCCCCTCGCCCTGCTGGAAAACAACTTCCTCCTGGTCCACGCCGGCGTCCTCCCCCAATGGACCGCCACCCAGGTCATCGACCTCGCCCACGAAGTCGAAGACCAACTCCAGGGCCCCAACTGGCAAGCCTTCCTCGCCGACATCTTCGGCAACGCCGCCGACCGCTGGCACGACGGCCTGCGCGGCATCGAACGCCACCGGGTGGTGGTCAATGCCCTCACCCGGCTGCGCTACTGCACTGTCGATGGCGTGATGGACTTCAAGACCAAGGAAGGCCTGGGCCAGGCGCCGGATGGGTTCATGCCGTGGTTCGACGTGCCGGGGCGGCGTACCGAGGATGTGACGGTGGTATGCGGCCATTGGTCGACGCTGGGCCTGGTCATGCGGCCAAACCTGATGGCGCTGGATACGGGCTGCGTCTGGGGTGGCAAGCTGACGGCGGCCCGGATGGCACAGAATCCTGCCGAACGGACCGTCGTTCAGGTTGATTGCCCGCAATATTGTGACCCGCTCGCCTGACTGGCAATCCCGCGTTGGCAGGGACGACAGGATGGCTAGCTGATGGCAGCGGAGGCTGGCTCGGGCACGCCGCCGGGCTCGACGGGGTGATTCAGCCGTCGGGCCGCAGCGGCAGCGTGTTCCGGCGCGCCCTGGCTGAGGTGGGAGACCACCTCCCTGGCGGAGTTTGCCAGCTCGCGGCGGTCACCCGAGGCCGACGCCAGCGCGGGCCCGATCACCAGCCTGGCCTTGATCCGGGGTGCACGCAAGACCGCTTCCAGTGACTGCAGCAATGTGGTCTCGCCGATGTAGGCAGCGGCAAGCGTTGGTTGACCGGTAGCGGCATCGAGGTAGTTCAGCCCCAGGGGCTGCACGGGCAACCCGCCAGAAATCGGCGCCTGCATCAGGTTGGCGTGGAATGGCAGCACCTCGGCGCCGTCGGTCGTGGTGCCTTCCGGGAACACGCCGACCAGATCCCCTTGCAGCATCACATCCGTAATGTCATGCAGCACCCGATGCGCATCCCGCTTGCGCCCGCGCTCGATAAAGATGGTGCCGGTCTTCTCGCACAGCCAGCCGACCAGCGGCCAGCTGCGGATTTCCGATTTGGCGACAAAGCGCACCGGCTGCCAACTGTGGATGACATAAATATCCAGCCACGAGATATGGTTGGACACGACCAGCGCGCCATGGCGGCCGGCGCCGTGCGACGGGGCGCCGGTGGCGTCAACCACGTCCACGTCTACGCCGCAAATGCGCAACAGGCGCCGTGACCAGCGCCGGATATGCCATTCGCGCGTGCGCACGCCCAGCCACGGGAACAGCAAGGCGCAGGTCACCAGCCCGCGCAGCAGGTGCAATACCAGCGCGGTCTTGCGCAGCCAGATCATGCGTGGGCGTGGTTTCCGTACACGACTTGCCCGCCGACCAGGGTCATGCGGACCTTGCCTTCCATCTCGTAGCCGAGCCACGGCGAGTTCTTGCCCTGGCTCTTGATGGAGCGGCGGTCGACCTTCCAGACCTGTTTGGGATCGAACACGCACACGTCGGCGGCGCTGCCGACGGCCAGGTTGCCGGCCTTCAGGCCGATCACGCGGGCGGGCTCGGCGGTGATGCGGGCCAGTGCCTGGGCCAGCGGGACCTTGTGCTCGGCGGCCCAGCGCAGGGTCAGCGGCAGCAGCAGTTCCAGGCCGGTTGCGCCTGGCGATGCCTCGGCGAACGGCAGCAGCTTCTCGTCGTCGTCGACCGGGGTGTGGTCCGAGCACAGGGCGTCGATGGTGCCGTCGGCCAGCGCGGCGACGATGGCATCGCGGTCGCGCGGGCTGCGCAGCGGCGGCGAGAAGCGCATCTGCGAGTTGAAGTAGCCGATATCCATGTCGGTCAGCGAGACATGGTGGATATTGACGTCGCAGGTCACGGCCAGGCCTTCGCGCTTGGCCTGGCGCACCAGTTCCAGGCCGGCGGCGGACGACAGGCGGCACAGGTGCACGCGCGCGCCGGTGCTGCGCATCAGTTCAAAGATGGTGTGCAGGCGTACGGTCTCGGCGATCACGGAGACGCCGGACAGGCCCAGGCGCGAAGCCACGGCGCCGCTGGCGGCGACGCCGCCGCCCAGGAACGGGTCTTCCGGGCGCAGCCAGACGGTGAAGCCGAAGGTCTGTGCGTACTGCAGCGCGCGCAGCAGCACTTGGGTGTTCTGCACCGGAGCCTCGGCCTGGCTGAAGCCGACGCAGCCGGCTTCGGTCAGCTGGTTCATCTCGGTCAGGGTCTCGCCCTTGAGGCCCAGCGTCAGCGCGCCCAGCGGGTACACGTGGGTCTGGTTCAGGGTGCGGGCGCGGAACTTCAGCATTTCCACCAGGCCCGGCTCATCGAGTACCGGATCGGTATCGGGCGGGCACACCAGGCTGGTCACGCCGCCGGCAGTGGCGGCGGCCACTTCGGATTCGAGCGTGGCCTTGTATTCGTAGCCGGGCTCGCGCAGGCGCGCGGAGAGGTCGACCAGGCCGGGGCACACGATCAGGCCGCTGGCATCGATGGTCTTGTTGGCGGTGAAGTCCGCCGGGGCGCTGCCCACGCCGACGATCTTGCCGGCGGCGATGTAGAGGTCCTGCGCGGCGTCGGTGTTGCTGGCCGGGTCGATCAGGCGGCCGCCCTTGATGTGAATCTTCATAGCTTGGCTTGTCGTGTCGCTTGGCTGGTTCGGTGTGTTCTGGCTCGTGTCGCTCGGCCGCGTCATTCGTCGCTGTTCCCGGCCACGATGCCCATCACCGCCATGCGCACGGCGATGCCGAAGGTCACCTGGTTCAGGATCACGGACTGCGGGCCGTCGGCCACGGCGGAGTCGATCTCCACGCCGCGGTTCATGGGGCCCGGGTGCATCACGATGGCGTCGCGATTGGCCAGTGCCAGGCGCTCCGGCGTGAGGCCGTAGGCCTTGAAGTATTCCTGCGCCGACGGCAGCAGCGCGCCGCTCATGCGCTCGTTCTGCAGGCGCAGCATGATGACCACGTCCACGCCCTTCAGGCCCTCTTCCATGTTGTGGAAAACGCGCACGCCCATCTGCTCCAGCCCCGACGGCAGCAGCGTGCGCGGGCCGATGGCGCGCACTTCGGGCACGCCCAGCGTGGTCAGCGCGTGGATATCGGAGCGTGCCACGCGCGAGTGCAGGATGTCGCCGACGATGGCCACCGTCAGGTTGGTGAAGTCCTTCTTGAAGTGCCGGATCGTGTACATGTCCAGCAGGCCTTGCGTCGGGTGCGCATGGCGGCCGTCGCCGGCGTTGATCACGTGCACGTGCGGCGCGACATGTTCGGCGATCAGGTAAGGTGCGCCCGAGCTGGCATGGCGCACCACGAACATGTCGGCGGACATCGCCGACAGGTTGTTGATGGTGTCCAGCAGCGACTCGCCCTTGCTCGTCGACGAGGCGTTGATGTTCAGGTTCAGCACGTCCGCCGACAGCCGCTTGGCGGCGATCTCGAAGGTGGTGCGGGTGCGGGTGGAGTTCTCGAAGAACAGGTTGAACACGCTCTTGCCGCGCAGCAGCGGCACCTTCTTGACATCGCGGTCTGAGTCGGACAGCGATACGAACTGGCTGGCGGTGTCGAGGATGTGCGTGATCATGTCACGCGACAACCCCTCGATCGACAGCAGGTGCTTCAGTTCGCCGTTCTTGGTGAGCTGCGGGTTGCGGAACGTCTTGGTCATGGCTGGTCGGGCGCGGGCAAAAAACGGGGGTGGTCTGGTCTCGGAGCTGGGGGTCAGGCGCGCACGGCGCGCCTGGGGCATTCGGGCTGGTTCAGCCGGTGGCGGAATCGGTAGGTTCGGTCGAAAAGGCGAATTGTGCGCTGGCGCCCTCGCCCTGGCGCGACAGCACCAGCGTGGTGCCGGGCGGCAGCGCCATCTCGGCGGCAGTCAGGTCGGCGGCAATGGGCAGCTGGCGCCCGCCGCGGTCGACCAGCACGCCCAGCGCCACGCGCGCGGGGCGGCCGTAGTCGAACAGCTCGTTGACGGCGGCACGGATGGTGCGGCCCGTGGCCAGCACATCATCGATCAGCAGGATGTTGCGGTCCTCCACCGCAAACGGCAGCGTGGTCGGCTGGGCCTGGCTGTGCAGGCCCTTCTTGGCATAGTCGTCGCGATGGAAGGCAACGTTGATCACGCCATGCTCGGGCAGCTTCAGGTCAGCGGCCAGCCGCGCGGCGATCCACGCGCCGCCGGAATGGATGCCAGCCACCGACCAGAGCGCGCGCTCGGCCTCGGGGATCAACGCCCGGGCCTGGTCCAGCAGCTTGCGGTACAGCGACTCGGCGTCGGGAACGGAAATCTGCGTCATAGCGGGAATTGGTCGAAATACTGTTGCAGGATGATGCGGGCGGCCTCGGCATCGAGCTCGCCGCGGCGGGCGCCGGCCATCGACGCGGCGCGCGAGGTATAGCGCTCGTCCACCCACTCCACCGGCAGGCCGAAGCGGCCATTGAGCTGGTTGCCGAAGCGCCGCGCCAGCTTCATCGAGGGCTGCTCGCCCCCTTCGGGGTTGACCGGCATGCCGACGATCAGCTGCACCGGGTTCCACTCGTGGATGAGCGCCGCCACGGCCTCAAAGCGGCCTTCCACGGTGATATTGGGGAGGATGGTCAGCGCACGCGCCTCGCGCGTGATGAAGTTGCCCAGCGCGACGCCGATCTTTTTTTCGCCGTAGTCGAATGCCAGGACCGTGCCGTCGCGGGGCAGTTCACGCCCCACGGCATCAGGCATGCCCGGCCTCGCCCGACAGCATGGTGAAGTCAATGCCCAGCAGCCGGATGGCGGCGGCAAAGCGCTCGTCGGGCGGCACGCTGAAAATGATCTCGGGGTCGGCCTGGACCGTCAGCCAGCCGTTGCGGCTGAGTTCTTCCTCCAGTTGGCCGGCACCCCAGCCGGAGTAACCCAGCGTCAGCAGGAAGCGGTGCGGGCCGCTGCCGTTGGCCACGGCCTCCAGCACGTCCTTGGAGGTGGTCATCTCCAGCCCGCCCGGCACGGCCAGCGACGAGACATAGACGCCCACCGGGTCGTGCAGCACGAAGCCGCGCTCGGTCTGCACCGGGCCGCCGAAGTAGACCGGCTGGTGCGCGACTGGCTGGATTTCAAGCTTGAGGTCGATCTTGTCGAACAGCGTGGCCATGTCGATGTCGATGGGCCGGTTGATCACCAGCCCGAGCGCGCCACGCTCATTGTGTTCGCAGATATAGACGACGGAACCCGAAAAAGTCGGATCGGCCATGCCAGGCATGGCAATCAGGAACTGATTGGTCAGATTGATGGGTGCTTCGGGCTTCGCCATGCCTTGCATTTTATCAAATCGCCGGGGGTCTTCCGGAAAAGATTGGCGGGCGTTGCAGTGCAGCAATGAGCGCCCGGCCACGCTCTGGAGCTGTCATTTGGCTCAATCCTTGCCGGTCAGCGCGGCCAGCTCTTGCGCCGTCAGCCAGCGCCAATCGCCTTCGGCCAGGGCCGGATCGAGCTGCAGGCCGCCAATGGCGCTGCGATGCAGCGCGCTGACATGGTTGCCGGCAGCCGCCACCATGCGCTTGACCTGATGGTACTTGCCTTGCACCAGGCTCAGCCGCAGGCTGCGTTCGCCGGTGATCTCACAAGCTTCTGCCGCGATCGGTGCCGGTTCGTCGAGCAGCTGCACGCCACTGCACAGCGCTTCGGCCTGCTCCGGCGTGACCGGCTCGGCGGTCGTCACTTCATAGATCTTGGGTACCTTGCGCTTGGGCGAGGTCTGGGCATGGATGAACTGGCCATCGTCGGTCAGCAGCAGCAGCCCGGTGGTGTCGTGGTCCAGCCGCCCCACGGCCTGCACCTCGCGCTGGCGCAGCGGCACCGGCAGCAGGTTGTAGACGCTGGGATGATGGCGCGGGCGCTGCGAGCACTCGTAGCCGGTGGGCTTGTTCAGCATCAGGTAGGCCTTGGTGCAGGCCAGCCATTCCTCGCCGTCGACAGTGAGCTGTAGGCCGTCGACTTCAAACTGCGCGCGCGGGTCTTCGCACAGTTCGCCGTTGACCTCGACCAGCCCGGCGGCGATCAGGTCGCCGCAGTACCGGCGCGTCCCGAAGCCCTGGGATTGGAGGATGCGGTCGAGAGTCATGGATTGGAAAGTACGTAAGGATGGATGGTGGCTTGGGATGCCAGGCCCCACGGGGTTCTGGACAACCGTTTGTGTGCTCCCTCCCCCGCAAGCGGGAGAGGGAGCACACCGCCAGTGTGCGGGCTTTGTCAGCAGAGGATTCGCCAGCGCCTGAAAACCTCACGCCGCCAGCATCGCACTCTCGCGATAGTGCCGCTGCGCGTCGTCGAGGCGCTCGGTTTCCTCAAAGAGCCGCGCCAGCGCCAGGTGCGTGCGCACGCGCAGGCGGCGCTGCTGGTCGGGCTCGGCATATTTCAGCGCGCGCTCGAAGCTGGACTGGGCCTTGCCCCACAGCTTCTCGCCCAGGCACAGCACGCCCAGCGTGTAGTAAAGGTCGGCGTCGGCGGGATGCGCCGCCAGCCATTTCTCGGCCTGCTGGATCTGCGGCAGCGCGTGGCCGGGCACGGCGCAATCGGCATAGCGCAGCACCAGGCGGCTGTCCCAGTTGACCTTGAGCGCGTCTTCGATGATGCGGCGGGCCTCGTTCTGCCGGCCCAACGCCGCGAAGTAACGCGCCGCGGGTTCGGCGATGCGGGTCGCGCGGCGCTCATCGGTGGACAGCGAGCGCCAGAATTCGGTCAGCGCGTCGGCGTCATGGCGGCGTTCCTCCAGCATGGCTTCGACGGCCATCTGCTTGAGCCGCAGCGCCAGCACCGGATGCAGCGCGTTGCGCTTTTCCAGCGAGCGCGCCAGGCGCAGCACCTCGGTCCAGTTCTTCAGGTGCTGGTGCGCGCGCAGCGCGATGCGCTGCACGTGGATCTGGCGCGCACCCTGCGACTGCAGCTGGGCGATGGTTTCCAGCGCGCCGTCGGCGTCGCGGGCATCGACCAGCAACTCGGCCATCGACACCAGCCGCGCCTGCTCGCGCTCGGGGTCCGTGACCTGCGCCATCCAGGCGTCGCGCCGCTCGGTTTCCTGCATCCGGTGCGCGGCGCGGGCGCCGATCAGCGCGGCGGTCTGGGCCTGGTCGTCCCAGGACTGGGCTTCGCGCGCGGCGCGCTCGGCGCGGGCGAAGCGGCCGGCAAACAGGTTTTCGATCGACTCGCGCAGCGCCGCCTGTGCCTTGCTCATGCGGCTGCGCTCACGGTAGGCGGCGGCGCGGCGCGGCATGTCGGCCAGATGGCGGATGGTGGACATCACCGTCCACACCACAAAGAACAGCAACAGCAGCAAGGCCAGCGCCAAGTTCAGCGACAGCTCGACGCGATATGGCGGATAGAACAGCACCACATTGCTGTGGTTGAACTGCGTGAACAGGGCCAGCCCGACGGCGCCGCCAAACAGGACCGCAACCCAGAACAGAAGGCGCATGGGCTTACTCCTTCTTCAGGGCATGCAGCGCGCCCAGGCTCTCGGCCATGGTCGGCAACTGCACCGTGACCGCACCGGCCTGCGCCTGCCGCAGCAGCGTCAGCACCCCCTGCACCCGGCGCGACTTGGTATCGAAATAGCGGCTGATCATCGCCTGCGCGGCGGCCAGGTCATTGCGGAACACGGCTTCGTTGCGCGACAGCAATGCCAGGCGCGCATTGAGCAGGCGCAGCTTGACGTTCTCGCGCAGGAACCAGCCCTGGTCGCCAGACAGCAGCAGCGCCTCGGCATCATCGACCTTGCGGATGCGAACCACCTGCGCCAGTTCCTCGCGCAGGTAGTCCCACAGGCGCGTGAACCAGCCCGGGCCCGCGCCGTTGGCGGCGGCCGGCGCGCTGGCACCATTGCCGGCGGCACCCTTGCGGGCGTCGGCTTCGCTGCGCTCCAGCATGCGCTCGCTGGACAGCAGCGGCAGTGCGTCGACCTGGTTGATGGCCTCGTCCAGCTTGATTGCGGCGCCGGTCAGGTCGGTGTCGGGCACCGCCTTCATGCGCGCGACGTCGCGCGCAATCGCGCGGCGCAGCAGGTTGTATTGGGGCTTGTCGGCGCGCGCCAGGCGGGCGTCGGCGCTTTGCAGCGCGGCCAGCGCCACCTGCACGTTGCCGGTCAGCTGCAACTGCTGGCCGGCACTGGTCAGCAGCTGCTGGATCTCGGCGATTTCCCAGTCGTCGCGATTGCGCATCAGGTCCTGGTAAACCTGTTCCAGCGCCACCTGCTTGTCGCGGGTCTCGCCGACCTGGTTCTCCAGCGCACCGACCTTGGCCTGCAGTTCCTTGACCGTGTCCTGCGCGTTGCGGGTCAGCACGCGCGACTCCTGCACCAGCGCATCGTTGCTTTGCTGGCGGCGCGCCAGCTCGCCGGTCAGGTGGTCAACGCGCTGCTGCAGCCACCAGAAGCCGCCGGCCGTCGCCACCACCAGCACGGCGACAAGCACCCACAACGCAGCGGACCGCCGTGTGGCTGCACCGGGAGCACCGGGAGCACCGGGAGCACCGGGGGTAGCGGGGCCCGGCGCGGGCGCGGCTTGCGCCGATGCTGCGGAGGCCGCCGTGGGCGGCGGCGTAGCGGAGGAGGACGTGGTTTCTTGCGTCACGCGTTCGACCTTCGTTGACGTTGCGGGAACTGCTGCGTCCGGCACGGGGGCCGGCGGCGCTTCGGCTTTGGCGCTGGGCGGGCTGGCTTCGGTTGCCGCGCTGGCCATGCTTGCCGGCGCCGGACCGGCATGGGCATCGGCCCACTGCAGGCACGCCGCCAGCAGGCCGGCATCGCCCGGGGCGGCGCGCAGGACATGGGGAAAGCCCAGCGCCAGCGCCTGTTCGGCGATTCTCGCATGCGGCGCGATGCACTGCACCTGCCGCAGGGTAGCGTCTTCCTCAGGCGACAGATGCCGGCGTGCCAGCGCGTCAAGGTTGCGCACCGCTTCAGAACTGGTTAGGAGCCACGCATGCGGCGCCGCGCCGGGTCGCAGGTTGTCGCGCACGGCCTGCCACTGCATGGTGCTGGGTTCGGGCAGCGTGCGCTGGTAGGCCTCGACGGCCTCGACCTGGGCACCGGCCTCGCGCAGGCGCTCGCCCAGCCAGTCGCGCCCGCCGTTGCCGCGGATGATCAGGACCGGCTTGCCTGCCAGCGCGGCGGGATCGAGCCGGGCCCACAGGGCCTCGGAGTCAAAGCGCAGCGCTTCGGCCTCTGGTGCGGCGTCATCGGGGCACTGCCCGTTCGCGGCAGCGCCCGCGGGCGCGATCACCCGGTACGCGGGCGGCGCGATGCCGCGCTCGGCCAGGGCCGCGACGCTGGCCGGCCCGACCACCGCCACCGGCACCTGCGCCGGCCAATGGGCCACGGCCGCGCCCTGCACGCCGGCCAGCGCGTCGAGCGCGTAGGCAATGGCATTGGGACTGACAAAGACCACCAGCGCAAAAGTGTCCAGCCGCGCCAGCGCGGCGCGCAGCGGCGCGTCGTCGGCGGCCGGGCCGATGGCCAGCAAGGGAAAGCTGAGTACATCCAGGCCCGCGGCCTGCAGCGCCTCGGTCAGTTGCCGGGACTGCCCGGCGGGTCGTGTGACAACGACGGTCGGGCTGGGCATGGGGCAGCCTCAGGCAGGAGCTTGGGAGCCGGCGGGATCGCCAGAATCGGCCAGTGCCGCGAGGATGGCCTCCGCACCCTGTGCCAGCAGGTCGCGCGCGCAGGCCTGGCCTAGTGCTTCGGCGGCGGCCAGGTCAGCAGCCGGTCCGGACGCGGCAGCGCGGATGGCGCGCGTGCCATCGGGCAAGGCGACAAAGGCGTCCAGCTTCAGCTGATCGCCTTCCCAGCGCGCATGGGCGGCCAGCGGCACCTGGCATGAGCCGCCCAGCATGCGCGACACGGCGCGCTCGGCGGTCACGGCCAGCGCCGTCGGCTGGTGGTTCAGGGGCGCCAGCCATGGCGCCAGCTCAGGGCGGTTGGCCGGGATCTCGATGCCGAGGGCGCCCTGGCCCGCGGCCGGCAGCGACACCTCGATCGGGATCAGCGCGCGGATGCGCTCGCCCAGGCCCAGGCGCTTGAGGCCGGCGGCGGCCAGGATGATGGCGCCGTATTCGCCGCGATCGAGCTTGCCCAGCCGCGTGTCCAGGTTGCCGCGCAGCGGCCTGATCACCAGCTGCGGGTAGCGGCTGCGCAGCGCGGCTTCACGGCGCAGGCTGGAGGTGCCGACCACGGTGCCGGCCGGCATCTCGTCCAGCGAGGCATAAGCGGAAGACACCAGTGCGTCGCGCGGATCCTCGCGTTCCATCACCGCGGTCAGGGCGAAGCCTTCGGGCAACTCCATCGGCACATCCTTGAGCGAATGCACCGCCAGGTCCGCCCGGCCTTCGTCCATCGCGAACTCCAGTTCTTTGACAAACAAACCCTTGCCGCCGACTTTGGACAGCGTACGGTCTAGAATCTGGTCTCCGCGCGTTGTCATGCCAAGAATGGACACGTCGCACGCGGGATAGTATTGTTGCAACGCAGCACGCACATGTTCTGCCTGCCACAGGGCCAGACGGCTTTCTCGGGAGGCAATAACGAGCTTTTGCGGAAGATTGCGAGACACGACAGCGGTAGAGGAAGACAGGGTGGCAGACGACATGCATCAATGGTAGCACGCGACCCAATAGCCCCTCCGCATCAATAGATAAGCTTAGAGAAGCAGAACGAGGAGATTGCATGACGCAGCATGCTGCGCGCCCCAACGGCCGGCGGACCGCCCCGGCTGCGAAAGACCAAAGCCCTGCCCTCGGCGCCGGCCAAGGTGACGCAAGCGGCGCATCCGCCACCGAATCGAAACGCCGCGCCACCCGCAGCGGGACCAAACGTTCCGCCAAGCCCAAGCTTTCCATCGTGTCGAGCAACGGAACCACCATCGCCCCCAACGCCCGCCGCACCGCCGACAAGGACGTGCCGCTGCGCGAGGATATCCGCTTCCTGGGCCGCCTGCTGGGCGAATGCCTGCGCGAACAGGAAGGCGACGCCGCCTTCGAGGTGGTCGAGACCATCCGCCAGACCGCGGTACGCTTCCGCCGCGAGAACGACCGCGCCGCCGGCGCGGAGCTGGACCGCCTGCTCAAGCGCCTGTCGCGCGACCAGACCAACCAGGTCGTGCGCGCATTCAGTTATTTCTCGCACCTGGCCAATATCGCTGAGGACCAGCACCACAACCGCCGCCGCCGCGTGCACGCGCTGGCCGGCTCGCCGCCGCAGGCAGGCAGCCTGGCCCACGCACTGGAGGCGATCGATGCCGCCGGCGTGACCGGCAAGCAGTTGCGCAAGTTCCTGGACGAGGCCCTGATCGTGCCGGTGCTGACCGCGCACCCGACCGAAGTCCAGCGCAAGAGTATTCTCGACGCCGAGCGCGAGATCGCCCGTCTGCTGGCCGAGCGCGACCTGCCGATGACCGCGCGCGAGCGCGAGCACAACACCGCGCAGCTGCGCGCCAAGGTCACCACGCTGTGGCAGACCCGCATGCTGCGCGATGCGCGCCTGACGGTGGCCGACGAGATCGAAAATGCCCTGTCGTACTACCGCACCTGCTTCCTGCGCGGCATCCCGCAGTTGATGAGCGAACTGGAAGAAGACATCGCCGCGGTGTTCCCGGCCACGCGCAAGCGCAAGGGCACCCCGGGCGCCGCGGGCACGAAGGCCGCGCCGCTGGCCCCGTTCCTGCAGATGGGCTCCTGGATCGGCGGCGACCGCGACGGCAACCCCAACGTCACCGCCGAGACGCTGCAGCACGCCGCCAGCCAGCAGGGGCAGATGATCATCGACTGGTACCTGGATGAAGTCCATGCGCTGGGCGCGGAGCTGTCGATGTCGACGCTGATGGTCGACGCCAGCGCAGAACTGCTGGCGCTGGCCGAGCGTTCGCCCGACCACTCCGAGCATCGCGCCGACGAACCCTACCGCCGCGCGCTGATCGGCATCTACGCGCGCCTGGCCGCAACCAGCAAGACGCTGACCGGCCACGCCGTGCCGCGCCGCCCGGTGGCGCCGGCCGAGCCCTATGACAGCGCCGAGGCCTTTGCCGCCGACGTGCAGGTGGTGGTCGACTCGCTGCGCGACAACCATGGCCAGGCGCTGGCCAATGGCCGCATCGACGCGCTGGCGCGCGCCATCGGCGTGTTCGGCTTCCACCTGGCATCGGTCGACATGCGCCAGGTCTCGGACGTGCATGAGGCGGTCATCGCCGAGCTGTTCGCCGCCGCCGGCATCGCCCCCGACTATGCCGCCCTGCCCGAGGCGCGCAAGCTGGAACTGCTGCTGGCCGAGCTGCGCCAGCCGCGCCTGCTGACGCTCCCGTGGCATGAGTACTCGGAGCAGACCCGCAAGGAACTGGCGATCTTCGCCGCCGCGCGCGAGCTGCGCGCGCGCTATGGCAAGCGCATCGCGCGCAACTACATCATCTCTCACACCGAGACCCTGTCGGACCTGGTCGAGGTGATGCTGCTGCAGAAGGAATCCGGCATGCTGCAGGGCACGCTGGGCAGCAAGACCGACCCGGCGCGCATGGAGCTGATGGTGATCCCGCTGTTCGAGACCATCGAGGACTTGCGCAACGCCGCCGGCATCATGCAGTCGCTGCTGGACCTGCCGGGCTTCGATTCGGTGATCGCGCACCATGGCGTCGAGCAGGAAGTGATGCTTGGCTACTCGGACTCGAACAAGGACGGCGGCTTCCTGACTTCCACCTGGGAGCTGTACAAGGCCGAGCTGGCGCTGGTGCAGCTGTTTGAGCAGCGCCAGGTCAAGCTGCGCCTGTTCCACGGCCGCGGCGGCACTGTCGGCCGCGGCGGCGGCCCGACCTACCAGGCCATCCTGTCGCAGCCGCCGGGCACCGTGAACGGCCAGATCCGGCTGACCGAGCAGGGCGAGATCATCAACAGCAAGTTCGCCAACGCCGAGATCGGCCGGCGCAACCTGGAGACGGTGGTCGCGGCCACGCTGGAAGCCTCGCTGCTGCCGCAGCAGAATGCGCCCAGGGAGCTGGACACCTTCGAGGCCGTCATGCAGCAGCTGTCGGACCGCGCCTTCACCGCCTACCGCGACCTGGTCTACGAGACCCCGGGCTTCAAGGACTACTTCTTCGCCACCACGCCGATCACCGAGATCGCCGACCTGAACCTGGGTTCGCGCCCGGCCTCGCGCAAGCTGATGGACAAGAAGCACCGCCGCATCGAAGACCTGCGCGCCATCCCGTGGGGCTTCTCGTGGGGCCAGTGCCGGCTGCTGCTGCCGGGCTGGTACGGCTTCGGCAGCGCGGTCAAGTCGCTGCTGGACACTGCGCCGGACGACAAGGCGCGCAAGCTGGCCGTGACCATGCTGCGCCGCATGGTCAAGACCTGGCCGTTCTTCTCGACGCTGCTGTCCAACATGGACATGGTGCTGGCCAAGACCGACCTGGCCGTGGCCTCGCGCTACGCCCAGCTGTGCGACGACGCGGCCCTGCGCCGCACCGTGTTCAACCGCATCAGCAAGGAATGGCACCTGACCTGCGAGATGCTGACACTGGTCACCGGCCACCAGGAACGGCTGGCGGACAACCCGCTGCTGGCGCGCTCGATCAAGAACCGCTTTGCCTACCTCGACCCGCTGAACCACTTGCAGGTCGAGCTGCTCAAGCGTTTCCGCTCGGGCAAGGATGGCGATGATATCCGCGTACGGCGGGGTATCCACCTCACCATCAACGGGGTGGCGGCAGGCCTGCGCAATACGGGCTGATTGGCAATCGGTGCGCGCCTTGCGCACGACGTAGCCAACGCCGCCTGAACGGGGCTCCCCTCTCCCCCGGCCCCTCTCCCGCAGGCGGGAGAGGGGCGCACACAATTGGCAAGCCTCTGCATCCTCACCCCACAAACGCCCCCGGCACCGGATCTTCACCGAGCGCATGCAGCAGCACCGCCCAGTGCATCGCCTCGTCCCCGAGGATGCTGCCGGCGGCGCGGGTCAGCTCGCGGTTGTGGAAGTTCGGCAGCACGCCCAGGTAGGCGGCGGTGGCGCCCTTCTCCAGCCCCGCTGCAAAGCGCAGCACATCGGCCTGGGTCTTCAGCTTGTCAGTCGGGAAGGTGTATTCCGACGCCTTCTTCGCCACCACCGGCGTGCCGCCCAGCTTCGATACTGTCCCGGCCAGCACCTGCGCGTGCGCCTTGTGGTGGTCCTGGAACTTGACCGCGGTGGCAAGCACCGGCTTTTGCAGCAGGCCGCTTTCCGCGCCTACCTGATAGGCGGCGATCGCCTGGTATTCCAGTCCCAGCGCGGTGTTCAGGATATTGATGTCGTCCCTGGTGCTGCCCGACTGGGTCTGCGCCCAGGCTGGCATGGACTCGCCCAGGCTGATGACGGCCAGCGAGCCCAGCGCGAACAGCCCCGGTGCCTTGAGCAGCCCGCGGCGGCGTGCATCGGGCGCGGTCACAATGCGGTCACGGGAATCGGTCGGATCTGCCGTGGCGGCAGTCGTGCGCATGCGTTCCATGAAGTTCTCCTGTGTGGGATCAAAGGCGCCGCAGCCCGGGGCCGCCATCGTGCGCCTGCCATCTGATACGCACGCCGGGGCCAATCGGATGCAAGGTCGTGTGCCTATAATCCGGCAACACCCTTTCGCGAGACGCCCCGGTGCCCCCTTCTCCGGTGTCCCCTTCCGCCGAAACCTACGCCACGCCGCCCGGCGCCGAGCGCCTTGCGGCCCTGCTCCAGGCCGTGGCCATCGGCGACCGGCAGGCGCTGCGCGGCCTCTATGACCTCAGCGCGACGAAACTGTTTGGCCTTGCGCTGCGTATCACTGGCAGGCGCGATTGGGCGGAGGATGTCGTGCAGGAAAGCTTTGTCAGCATCTGGCACCACGCCGGCGACTACCGGCCGCACCTGGCCGCGCCGATGACCTGGATGACCGCGATCGTGCGCAACCGCGCGCTGGACTGCCTGCGCCGGGCGAGCGCGGCACACGTTGGGCAGACTGTCGAGCTTGACGAAGACCTGGGCGAATGGCTGGCCGACGACGCGGCCGGGCCCGCGGAACTGGCCGATGCCAGCCAGCAGGCACGCGCGCTCAACCGCTGCCTGCAGCGCCTGGATCAGCCGCAGCGCCAGGCCATCATGCTGGCCTACCTGCAGGACCTGAGCCACGCCGAGCTGGCCGCCCGGCTGCGCGCGCCGCTGGGGACGGTCAAGTCCTGGATCCGGCGCGGCCTGGAGCGGCTGCGCAGCTGCATGGAGGGCGCGGCATGAACCTGGCCAGCCATCCCGACCTGCTCGACCGCATCGCCGCGCAGTACGCGCTGGGGGTGCTGCACGGCGGCGCACGGCGCCGCCTGGAACAACTCGCACGCGAAGAGCCCGCGGTGCGCGCCGCGATCCACCGCTGGCAGGCGCGGCTGGCGGGCGTGGCCGAGCTGCAGGCGGCCGCCGAGCCGGTCGACAAGGTGTGGTGCGGGATCGAGGATCGCCTCGGCTGGAAGGTGGCCGATCCGGCCAGTCAGCCGGCCCGCCCGGCCCGTGACACCCGCCCCGCGGACGGCTGGTGGCAGCGGCTGTGGTCGGCCCCGGTTTTCTGGCGTGGCGCCGCGGCGGCAATGGCCACGGTGGCGGTGCTTGCCGTCGGCATCGGCATCCAGCTGGCCCGGCAGGATCAGACGGCACCGGCCGAGGTCGTCGCCGTGCTGAACGACGACCGTGCCCAGCCTGCGATGCTGGTGTCGTGGGATGCCGGCGCACGCAGCCTGATCGTGCGCCGCCTGGGTCACCTGGCCCTGAGCGACCAGCAGGTGTTGCAGCTGTGGGCGCTGCCTGCGGGCGGCAAGCCGCAGTCACTGGGCGTGATCGGCCGGGCACCTGAAGCCCGGCTGGCGCTGGCGCAGTTGCCCAAGGCGGTGCCCGCGCTGGCGGTCAGCATCGAGCCGCCGGGCGGCTCGCCCAATGCCGATGGGCCAAGCGGCCCGGTGGTGTTCAAGGGGCCTGTGATCCACAGCCGGCTCTGATGAACGGCGCTGCCGTGCCGGCCAGCGCCGCCAGCGGGCCGGCGGGCGATATAATCGCCGTTTCCCAATTTCTCGCGCCCGCCGCCGTCCACACGCCGGCGCCTGCCACGCGAGCCACTGCAGCTGACGTCCATGTCCACCTCCCAACTTGCCAAGAAAGGCGAAGCCTGGTCCGCCCGCTTCTCCGAACCGATGTCCGACCTGGTGAAGCGCTACACCGCCTCGGTGTTCTTCGACAAGCGCCTGGCCCTGTTCGACATCCAGGGCTCGCTGGCCCACGCAGCCATGCTGGCAAAGCAGGGCATCATCGCCGAGGCCGACCGCGCCGAGATCGAGCGCGGCATGACGCAGATCCTCGGCGAGATCGAGGCCGGCGGCTTTGAGTGGAAGCTGGACCTGGAAGACGTCCACCTGAATATCGAGGCGCGCCTGACCGCGCTGGTGGGCGATGCCGGCAAGCGCCTGCACACCGGCCGCTCGCGCAATGACCAGGTCGCCACTGATATCCGCCTGTGGCTGCGCAGCGAAATCGACAACATCATCACGCTGCTGGGCGCGCTGCGCACCTCGCTGCTGGACCTGGCCGACCAGAACGCCGACACCATCCTGCCGGGCTTCACCCACCTGCAGGTGGCACAGCCGGTGACCTTCGGCCACCACCTGCTGGCCTACAACGAGATGTTCACGCGCGACGCCGAGCGCATGGCCGACTGCCGCAAGCGCGTCAACCGCCTGCCGCTGGGCGCCGCCGCGCTGGCCGGCACCAGCTACCCGATCGACCGCGAGTTCGTGGCGCAGCAGCTGGGCTTCGACGGCGTGTGCCGCAACTCGCTGGACGCCGTGTCGGACCGCGACTTCGCCATTGAATTCTGTGCCGCCGCCGCGCTGGTGATGACGCACGTGTCGCGCTTCTCGGAAGAGCTGGTGCTGTGGATGAGCCCGCGCGTGGGCTTTATCGACATCGCCGACCGCTTCTGCACCGGCAGCTCGATCATGCCGCAGAAGAAGAACCCGGACGTGCCCGAGCTGGCGCGCGGCAAGACCGGCCGCGTCAACGGCCACCTGATCGGCCTGCTGACGCTGATGAAGGGCCAGCCGCTCGCCTACAACAAGGACAACCAGGAAGACAAGGAGCCGCTGTTCGACACGGTCGATACCGTCGTGGACACGCTGCGCATCTTTGCCGACATGGTGCCGGGCATCACCGTCAAGCCCGAAGCCATGCGCGCCGCCGCGCTGCAGGGCTACGCCACCGCCACCGACCTGGCCGACTACCTGGTCAAGAAGGGCCTGCCCTTCCGCGACGCCCATGAGGCCGTGGCCCACGCGGTGCGCGCCTGCGACAGCCGCCAGTGCGACCTGGCCGACCTGAGCGTGGCCGAGCTCCGCGAAGTCTCGGGCCTGGGCGACAAGGCCGCGCTGATCGGCGACGACGTGCACACGGTGCTGACGCTGGAAGGCTCGGTCGCCGCGCGCAACCATATCGGCGGCACCGCGCCGGACCAGGTGCGCGCGGCCATCGCCGCAGCACGCAAGACGCTGAACGTCTGACCCCACCTCAGGGGTAGCCCGGCAGGCCGGCAATGGGAGCGCGAGCTCCCCTTTTTCTTTTTTGTGCGCGGCACACCGGCAAGTGTTGTTTATTCCACGAAGCGGCCACGATCGCGCGGGAAATGCCAACACCAGAAAATATCGAATCTGAGGGAAATTCCACGCGATTAGCGCAGAATTGGTGCAAACTCACTCGAAAATGTGATGCACTGGGGATTCACCCTAAAGATGCAAGGCAAGCGACGCGCGTAGACTAACGCGCCACCCCTGTCTCCCCCAATCCCTAGGACGATCACATGTCTTCCCTTATGAGGATCTCGCGGCTTATCGACGCCGTGAATGCTTTCATCGGGCAGTGGGCGAAATGGCTGGTCCTGCTCGCCGTGCTGGTCTGCGCAGGCAATGCCATCATTCGCTACAGCTTCAGCGTCAGTTCCAACGCCTGGCTTGAACTGCAGTGGTACATGTTCGCCGGCGTGTTCCTGCTCGGCGCGCCCTACACCCTGCGCCGCGACGAGCATGTGCGCATCGACGTCATCGCTGGCCGTTTTTCGGAGCGCACCCAGGTCTGGATCGACATCTTCGGCATCATCTTCTTCCTGCTGCCGATTTCCCTGATCATCCTCTGGCTGTCGATTCCCTACTTCTGGTTGTCGTACGCCGGCCATGAAATGTCCGGCAATGCCGGCGGCCTGATCCGCTGGCCGGCCAAGTTCCTCATCGTGGCGGGCTTCTTCCTGATGATCCTGCAAGGCCTGTCCGAACTGATCAAGCGCTTCGCCTACCTGAAGGGCCTGCTGCCGTTCTCGGAGTTCCGCAAGCACGCGGTCGACCCCGCGCTGGAAATCGCCGCGATCGCCCAGGCCAACCAGTCCGGTCCGTCCGAAAAACAATAAGAGGCGCGCACGATGACGCAATTCCTGATCGCGAACATGGCCCCGGTCATGTTCGCCTCGCTGGTCGTATTCCTGCTGTCGGGCTTCCCGATCGCGTTTGCCCTGGCCGCCAACGGGCTGCTGTTCGCCTTTATCGGCATCGAGCTGGGGATGCTGCCGCCCGAGCTGCTTCAGGCGCTGCCCAGCCGGCTGTTCGGCATCATCGAGAACGACACGCTGCTGGCGATCCCGTTCTTCACCTTCATGGGCCTGATCCTGGAACGCTCGGGCATGGCCGAAGACCTGCTCGACACCATCGGCCAGCTGTTCGGCCCGATCCGCGGCGGCCTGGCCTACGCGGTGATCTTCGTCGGCGCGCTGCTGGCGGCGACCACCGGCGTGGTGGCGGCCTCGGTGATCTCGATGGGGTTGATCTCGCTGCCGCTGATGCTCAAGTACAAGTATGACAAGCGGCTGGCGTCGGGCGTGATCGCCGCGTCGGGCACGCTCGCGCAGATCATTCCGCCGTCGCTGGTGCTGATCGTGCTGGCCGACCAACTCGGCCGCTCGGTCGGCGACATGTACAAGGGCGCGTTCGTGCCTGGCCTGGTGCTGACCGGCATGTACATGGGTTACGTGTTGCTGATCACGCTGATCAAGCCCGCCGCCGCACCGGCCCTGCCGATCGAAGCGCGCACGTTCCGCGAATCCAGCGGCAAGACCGGCGCCACTTCGGTGCTGGTGCTGACCGCGATGGCGATCGCGGTGGGCGTGGCGGTGGACAAGCTGTACAAGCCGGAGGCGCCCCTGGATGAGCGCCTGGTGATCTCGGTGGGCGCGGCGATCCTGTTCGCCTTCGTGCTGGCGGTGATCAACAAGGCGCTGAAGCTTGGCCTGCTGTCACATATGGCGGAGAAGGTCACCTTTGTGCTGATCCCGCCGCTGGCGCTGATCTTCCTGGTGCTCGGCACGATCTTCGTCGGCGTGGCCACGCCGACCGAAGGCGGTGGCATGGGCGCGCTTGGCGCCCTGATCCTGGCAATCGTGAAACGCCGCCTGGACCTCAGTCTGACCCGGCAGGCGATGGAGGCGACGCTCAAGCTGTCGGCCTTCGTGATCTTTATCCTGATCGGCGCACGCGTGTTCTCGCTGACGTTCTATGGCGTGGACGGCCATATCTGGGTCGAGCACCTTCTGACCAACCTGCCCGGCGGCCAGACCGGCTTCCTGGTGGCGGTGAACGTGCTGTTCTTCCTGCTGGCGTTCTTCCTGGACTTCTTCGAGCTGGCCTTTATCCTGGTGCCGCTGGTGGGGCCGGTGGCGGACAAGCTCGGCATCGACCTGATCTGGTTTGGCGTGCTGCTGGCGGTGAACATGCAGACGTCGTTCATGCACCCGCCGTTCGGCTTCTCGCTGTTCTACCTGCGCTCGGTGGCGCCGCGCGCAGTGAAGACCTCGGACATCTACTGGGGTGCGGTGCCGTTCGTGGGCATCCAGCTGCTGATGGTAGCGCTGATCATCGTCTTCCCAGGCCTGGTCAGCACCGGCACGCACAAGGCGCAGGATCGCAGCATCACGCGCGACCTGACCCTCGACCTGGAAGGCAGCAGCCCCAAGCCGGCGGCGCCCGGCCTGTCGGTGCCGGCCCCCGGCTCCGCGCCGGCCGCGCCCGGCTCGCTGGAACTGCCGGCGCAGCCGCCAGCGGAAAGCGAATCGGCCGCGCCGCAGTTCGAGTTCGAAAAGAAGAAGAACTGAGCCTGATGTCAGACCCAGGGCCCCGCAGCAATGCGGGGCTTTTTCTTTGGCGCGAGCCCACCCCGGAGGCGGCTGGCGCCTGACATTGCATCAGGCAATCCGCCGTCGCCCGCACAGCGGGCAACTGCCCGCGCCGTGCCGGCACCGGTCAGCGTGAAGGTGCGCGAACTGCGGTAGAGCGCCCATTGAGCGCAATTGCGAATCGGCTCATCGACCGGCGCCCCGGCGTGGCCCAGACTGGCCCTGCGTTGCGCGAACTAACCCAGGAGAGCCACCATGCCAACCATCACTCCCTTGCACCAGACAGGCGCGGCAAACATGCACCGCCTGCCTTCCATACGTGACCGCCGCATCGATAACAATGCTATCATCCCTTCATCCGATGGTGAGGAGGTCAAGATGGCAACACTACTCGTTCGTGGCATCGATGAATCCCTGGTCCAGCGCCTGCGCGAGCGGGCCGTCGCCAACGGCCGCAGCGCCGAAGCCGAGCACCGCGCCATCCTGGCGCAGGCGCTGGGCGGCACGCGCCGGCGCAGCTTTGCCGAGGTGCTGGCCAGCATCCCGGACGTCGGGCAAGACGCGGACTTCGAGCGGACCCAGGATCCGGGCGAGGCGCCGCGTGTATTTGATTGATACCAACGTCATCAGCGAGACGCGCAAGCGCGAGCGCGCCAACCCCGGCGTGCGCGCGTTCTTCCGGCAGGCAGCGCGGGAAGGTGCCGCGCTCTACCTGTCGGCGCTGACCGTGGGCGAGCTCCAGCGCGGCGTTGCGCTGATCCGCCATCGCGGCGATACGGCGCAGGCCGCGGTGCTGGAGCAATGGCTGGCGACCGTGCTGGAGGACTTTGGCCGGCAGGTGTTGCCGGTCGATGCCGACGTCGCCCAGGTCTGGGGCCAGCTGCGCGCGCCGCGGCCTGAGCATGCACTGGACAAGTTCATTGCCGCCACCGCGCTGATCCACGACCTGACCATTGTCACGCGCAATGTGGAGGATTTTCGCGGCACGGGCGCGATGCTGCTGAATCCGTTCACCTAGCCCCAAAAGAAAGGGCCCCGCATAGCGGGGCCCTGCTCACATCAGCGGGACGCAGACTGGCGCTCAGCCGTCCTGCTTGACGCAGTCGACAAAGTACGCCTTCTTGCCGTCGACCTCGTCCTCGACCAGGCCGTGGATGTCGGTCTCGAAGCCCGGGAACAGCTTGTTGAACTCGCGCGCGAACTTCAGGTACTGCACGATGGTGCGGTTGAAGCGCTCGCCCGGAATCAGCAGCGGAATGCCCGGCGGGTACGGCGTCAGCAGGATGGCGGTGACGCGGCCCTCCAGGTCGTCGACCGGCACGCGCTCGATCTCGCGGTGCGCCATCATGGCCCAGGCGTCCGACGGCTTCATCGCCGGCTCCATGTCCGACAGGTACATCTCCGTCGTCACACGGGCCACGTCGTTGGCCTTGTACACGCTGTGGATCGCATCGCACAGGTCACGCAGTCCCATGCGCTCGTATTGCGGATGCTTGGCGACGAATTCCGGCAGCACGCGCCACAGCGGCTGGTTCTGGTCGTAGTCGTCCTTGAACTGCTGCAGCTCGGTCACAAGCGAGTTCCAGCGGCCCTTGGTGATGCCGATGGTGAACATGATGAAGAACGAATACAGCCCGGTCTTCTCGATGATGATGCCGTGCTCGGCCAGGTACTTGGTGACGATCGCCGCCGGGATGCCGCGTTCGCTGAACTCGCCGTCCACGTCCAGGCCCGGGGTGATGAGGGTGGCCTTGATCGGGTCGAGCAGGTTGAAGCCGTCGGCGAGGTCGCCGAAGCCGTGCCAGCGCTCGTTCGCCTTGAGCATCCACGCTTCGCGGTCGCCGATGCCGTCTTCGATCAGCGCGTCCGGGCCCCACACCTTGAACCACCAGTCGCCGTTGTTGCCGGCGTCGTACTCGCCCTCGACCTTGCGCATGGCACGGCGGAAGTCCATCGCCTCCTGGATGCTTTCTTCCACCAGCGCGGTGCCGCCCGGGGCTTCCATCATCGCCGCGGCCACGTCGCACGAGGCGATGATCGAGTACTGCGGGCTGGTCGAGGTGTGCATCAGGTACGCCTCGTTGAAGCGGTAGCGGTCCAGCTTGCGCGTCTCGGAATCCTGCACCAGGATCTGCGAGGCCTGCGACAGGCCGGCCAGCAGCTTGTGCGTGGACTGCGTGGCGAACACCAGCGCGTCCTTGCTGCGCGGGCGGTCCTTGCCGATCGCGTGCATGTTGCGATAGAAGTCGTGGAAGGCCGCATGCGGCAGCCAGGCTTCATCGAAGTGCAGCGTGTCGATCTCGGCGGCCAGCATTTCCTTGATCTGCTCGGCGTTGTACAGCACGCCGTCGTACGTACCCTGGGTGATGGTCAGGATGCGCGGCTTCTGGTTCTTGGCCTTGCTGGCGAACGGGTGGTTGGCGATCTTCTTCCTGATCGTTTCCGGGTCGAACTCGCTCTTCGGGATCGGGCCGATGATGCCGTAGTGGTTGCGCGTGGGCATCAGGAAGACCGGGATCGCGCCCGTCATCATGATCGCGTGCAGGATTGACTTGTGGCAGTTGCGGTCCACCACCACGATATCGCCCGGCGCCACGTTGGCATGCCACACCATCTTGTTCGAGGTGGAGGTGCCGTTGGTGACGAAGTACATGTGGTCGGAGTTGAAGATGCGCGCGGCATTGCGCTCCGACGCCGCCACCGGGCCGGTGTGGTCCAGCAGCTGGCCCAGCTCGTCGACCGCGTTGCAGACGTCGGCGCGCAGCATGTTCTCGCCGAAGAACTGGTGGAACACCTGGCCCACCGGGCTCTTCAGGAACGCCACGCCGCCCGAGTGGCCCGGGCAGTGCCACGAATACGAGCTGTCCTGCGCGTAGTCGATCAGCGCCTTGAAGAACGGCGGCGCCAGCGTGTCGAGGTAGACCTTGGCTTCACGGATGATGTGGCGCGCCACAAACTCCGGCGTGTCCTCGAACATGTGGATGAAGCCGTGCAGCTCGCGCAGGATATCGTTGGGGATATGGCGCGAAGTGCGGGTCTCGCCGTACAGGAAGATCGGCAGGTCCGAATTGCGGCGCCGCACTTCGGCGACGAAGGCGCGCAGCTTCTCGATCGCGGCGGCCTCCAGCTGGTCTTCGCCGTCGCGCGTGAACTCGTCGTCGTCGATCGACACGATAAAGGTCGATGCCCGGCTGGATTGCTGCGCAAACGACGTCAGGTCGCCGTAGCTGGTCAGCCCCATGACCTCCATGCCCTCTTTCTCGATCGCCTCGGCCAGCGCGCGGATGCCCGAGCCTGAGATGTTCTCGGAGCGGAAGTCTTCGTCAATGATGATGACGGGGAAGCGGAATTTCATGGGGCATCCTTGATGGAATAGCAGGACATAAAGGACTTGAGCCACATGGCCGGCGAGGGTTCCCCGCGACGGCGACATGTGGCTCTCACGTCAGGTTTGGCGGCCTTTCCGGGGGCCAGCCGTTCCGGCAAACGCCGGCATTGTAATGCGCTCAGGTCTTCGGCAGTGTGACACCGTGCTGGCCCTGGTACTTGCCGCCCCGGTCACGGTACGAGGTCTCGCAGACTTCGTCGCTCTCGAAGAACAGCACCTGGGCGCAACCCTCGCCGGCGTAGATCTTGGCGGGCAGCGGCGTGGTGTTGGAGAACTCCAGCGTCACATAGCCTTCCCATTCGGGCTCGAACGGCGTCACGTTGACGATGATGCCGCAGCGGGCATAGGTACTCTTGCCCAGGCAGATGGTCAGCACGCTGCGCGGGATCCGGAAGTATTCCATCGTGCGCGCCAGCGCAAACGAATTGGGCGGGATGATGCAGACATCACCCTTGAAATCCACGAACGACTTCTCGTCGAAATTCTTCGGATCGACGATGGTGCTGTTGATATTGGTGAAGATCTTGAATTCGTCGGCGCAGCGGATGTCGTAGCCGTAGCTCGAGGTGCCGTACGAAACGATCTTGCGCCCGTCCTGCTCCCGGACCTGGCCTGGCGCGAAGGGCTCGATCATGCCGTGCTGCTCCGCCATGCGGCGGATCCACTTGTCGGATTTGATGCTCATAAGGTTGGGAGGGTAAACACACTGGCTCGGAGTGCGCCGCATTGTACAACCAATCGGGGCCCGCCCCTGCAAGCAAACGCAAGCCAGCCAGGTGATGCTTACGCCACCGCATCTTCCGGCAGCCGGTGGCGGAAGCGCTCGCGCCCGGTGTAGAGCAGGAAGTGCTTGCCGGTGCAGCGCGCAAACAGCGTCAGGTTGACGCGCCGCGCCATCTGGTAGCCCATCTGCGTCACGCCCGAGCGCGACAGCAGGAACGGGATGCCCATCTGCGCGCCCTTGATCACCATCTCGGAGGTCAGGCGCCCGGTGGTGTAGAAGATCTTGTCGCCGCCGCCCATGCCCTCCAGCCACATGCGTCCGGCAATGGCGTCGACGGCGTTGTGGCGGCCCACGTCCTCGACGAACATCAGCAACTCTGTGCCCTGGAACAGCGCGCAGCCATGCACGGAGCCTGCCTGCTTGTAGACCGACTGCTGCAGCCGGATGGTGTCGATGATGCCGTACAGGGTGTCCTGGTCCAGCGTGGCGCCCACCGGCAGCCGGATGCTGTCGACCTCATCGAGCAGCGAGCCGAACACGGTGCCTTGCCCGCAGCCAGTGGTCACCACCCGGCGCGCGGTGCGTTCCTCGATGCGGTCCACGCCATTGCGCGTGGTCACGGCGGCCGACTCGGTTTCCCAGTCGACTTGCACCGCGGCGATGTCTTCGATCGATTCCACCAGCCGCTGGTTGCGCAGGTAGCCCAGCACCAGGTGCTCGGGCGCGCCGCCCAGGGTCATCAGCGTGACCAGCTCGCGCTTGTCGAGGTAGACCGTCAGCGGACGCTCGCCCGGCAGGTAGGCCGCGCGCACGCGGCCCTGCTCGTCGACGACTTCAACCTCTTCGATCAGGGGAACGGCTGCCTGGGTAAGCTCGGGACGCAGGGTCATGACGAGGGGCTCGGGACTGCTGGTGAGGGCCCCGCGCCGCGCGCGGCGTGCATGGGGCCGTGGTTACGGCGCCTTTGCAGGGGATTGTACCGCGCCAGCCGCGGCCGGTCTGGCGTCGGCCGCGGTGCTTGCCACGGCTGGCGCCGCGGCGGCAGGCGCAGCGGCGGTCGGCGCCACGAACGGGCCCGGATCGGCGCATGCGGCGGTCTGCGACGGCGCGCGGGCTTCCTGGCCATGGGCCTTGCGCTCGGCGAAGTAACGCGCCGCGGTCTGGTCCTGCGCGCGGCACAACTGGTAGGCGGCGACCTTGTCGGCCCAGGCGGCGCGCGCCTTGGTCTCGGCGGCCTTGGCCTGCTGGGCCTCGGTCGGCGGCGGCAGCTTGGCCAGCGCGCCGGTGGCAAAAGTGGCGCCCGCACACAGGGCAACCAGCGTCAGGGTGCGTGTCATCGTCATCGTGGGTTCCGCATGGTCTGGTTGGCGCCGGCCTCAGGCTTCGCCCGGGGTATGCCGGGTATTGCGCCCCGCGGCCGCTTCCGGGCTGGCCGAACGCTGGGCCGGGATCTTGCCGGACTTGATGTCGTCGTACCAGTGCTCGTGGTGCTCCCTGGCCCAGGCCTCGTCCACCCAGCCATCGCGCATGGCACGGTAGGCGCCCTCCATGCCGACAGTGCCCATGTAGATATGGCCGCACGCCATCGCGATCATCAGTACGGCCGAGATCCCGTGGATCACGTTGGCGATCTGCATGGTCGAGCGGTAGTAGTCCATGCCCGGCACGATCATGTCCAGCACCCAGCCCGACGCCGACAGCACCAGCCCGAACACGAACACGCCGATCCAGAACCACATCTTCTCGCCGGCATTGAAGCGCCCGCTCGGCACATGCTTGCCGGACGCCAGGCCGCCAAGGCTGGTCACCCAGCGCAAGTCGTCGCGGTTGGGCAGATTGTCGCGCACGAACACCACGAAGCCCACGATCACCGACAGCGTAAAGATGGGGCCGATCACGTTGTGCAGGTTCTTCAGCACGTAAGTCAGCCAGCCGAACAGCATGTGGCCCATCAGCGGCAGCAGGAAATGCTTGCCCAGCAGCAGCACGATGCCCGACACCGCCAGCACCACGAACGAGATCGCCATGGTCCAGTGGACAATGCGCTCAAGCGGCGTGAAGCGCTCGATCATGCGGCCGGTGCGCGGCGTGCGCAGCGCGATGGTGCCGCGCCAGAGGAAGAAGCCCAGGATGGCAAGCGGCACCACCAGCAGCAGCCAGCCGCCCCAGACGGTGATGACGCCATTGCGGAACAGGCGCCATTGCTGCCCGGTGCGCTGGATCAGCACGCCCGCTTCCTTGTCGGGCAGGCTGCTGTAGTGGCGCTGGTCGGAATTGACCTCGCGAAAGACCGGCGCATTGTTGCCGGGCTGCGTGACGGTGCGGTCTTTCTGCGATTGCGCCTCGGCGGCGATGTCGCGGCGTGGCACGTTAAAGATATTTTCCGACGCGATGCCGGCCAGAGGCTGGACCGGGTGCGTGGCCGGGTTATTGGTGTCGGCGTTGGCCTGTGCGGCGGCCGGTGCCGGCGGTGCCGAGGCCGGCGCCTGTGCGGCGGCGGTGCCGGCAAAGGCCGCCAGCGCCAGCGCGCCGGCGCTGAGCCAGCGCCGCCAGCCTGCGCGGCATGCATTCTGCGACGGCGTCATGTGCGCTCCTTCGGATCGTCGAGGACCAGCGCCCGGCTGCCGGGGCGGCCCAACTGCAGCGCCTTCATTGCGTGCGGTTGTACTCGTTCTGCAACTGGTTGCGCTGGCGGATCTGGTTGTTCCAGCTGGTCTTGTCGCCCGCGGTCCAGCCCTTGGCCACGAACGGATCGTCCGGGGCGCCCTGGTAGGCCTGGGCGTCAGCCTTGCGGTGCGACGGGCCGATGGTCTGCGGCTTCTCGCCGCACGCCGCCAGCAGCACGCCACACAGCGACAGCAATGCAACAACGCGGATGTGGTTCATGACGCTTGCCCTCCCGAGGCCGCAGGTGCAGCCGGCGCAGCGGGCGCCGGCTGTGCCGGTTGGGCCGGCTGGGCCGCGCCGCCCTTGGCGGTGCCATAGGCCGTACCCCAGCCGAACACGTCGCCGCCGGTGCCGCGCTTGATCACGCGGTTGCGCAGGATGTCGGCGATCACATCGCCGTCGCCACCCAGCAGCGCCTTGGTCGAGCACATCTCGGCGCACAGCGGCAGCTTGCCTTCGGCCAGGCGGTTGCGGCCGTATTTCTCGAACTCCGCTTCCGAGCCGTTCTTTTCCGGACCGCCCGCGCAAAAGGTGCACTTGTCCATCTTGCCGCGCACGCCGAAGGTGCCGGTCGACGGGAACTGCGGCGCGCCGAACGGGCAGGCGTAGGAACAATAGCCGCAGCCGATGCAGACGTCCTTGTCGTGCAGCACCACGCCGTCCTCGGTGCGGTAGAAGCAATCGACCGGGCAGACCGCCATGCAGGGCGCGTCCGAACAGTGCATGCAGGCCACCGAGATCGATTTCTCGGCGCCGACCATGCCGTCGTTGACGGTGACCACGCGGCGCCGGTTCACGCCCCAGGGCACCTCGTGCTCGTTTTTGCAGGCAGTGACGCAGCTGTTGCACTCAATGCAGCGCTCGGCGTCACAGAAAAATTTCATGCGTGCCATGGTGTCCCTCTGCGCTTATGCAAACCGCTCGATCTGGCAAACGGTGGTCTTGGTTTCCTGCATCATCGTGACCGCGTCGTAGCCGTAGGTGGTGGCCGTGTTGACCGCTTCGCCCCGCACCACCGGCATCGCGCCCTCGGGGTAGTAGTCCTTCAGGTCCTTGCCCTGCCACCAGCCCGAGAAGTGGAACGGGATAAACGCGGTATCGGGCCCCACCCGCTCGGTCACCAGTGCGCGCACCTTGATGCGGGCCCCGGTGGGCGTCTTCACCCAGCAGAAGTCACCGTTGCGGATGCCGCGGTCGGACGCCGCGCGCGGGTTGATCTCGACGAAGTTCTCCTGCTGCAGCTCGGCCAGCCACGGGTTGGAGCGGGTTTCCTCGCCGCCGCCCTCGTACTCGACCAGCCGCCCGGAGGTCAGGATGATCGGGAACTTCTCATAGACCTTGTTCTCGATATTGCGCTGCTGCACCGACTTGTATAGCGTGGGCAGCCGCCAGAACGCCATCTTGTCGTCGTGGGTCGGGTACTTGGCGACCATGTCCGGGCGCGTGGAGTACAACGGCTCACGGTGCTGCGGGATCGCGTCGGGGAAGTTCCACACCACGGCGCGCGCCTTGGCATTGCCGAACGGGTGGCAGCCATGGTTCTTCATCACCACGCGCTGGATGCCGCCGGAGAGGTCGGTCTTCCAGTTCTTGCCTTCGGCCTTGGCCTTCTCGGCGTCGGTCAGGTCGTCCCACCAGCCCAGCTTCTTCAGCAGCACATGGTCGAACTCCGGATAACCGGTGGTGATCTCCGCGCCCAGCGAATACGAGCCGTCCTCGGCCAGCAGGTTGACGCCGTCGCGCTCCACGCCGAAGTTGGCGCGGAAGTTGCCGCCGCCATCCATCACGTGCTTGCTGGTGTCATACAGGTTGGGCGAGCCCGGGTGCTTCAGTTCCGGCGTGCCGTAGCACGGCCACGGCAGCCCGAAGTAGTCGCCGGTCAGGTCGTAGCCGGTCACCGGGTCCTTGCCCGCCTTGCAGCGCAGCGTCTTGACGTCGAACATCTGCATATTGCGCATATGCGACTTCAACCGCTCCGGCGACTGGCCGGTGTAGCCGATGGTCCAGTTGCTGGCGTTGATCTCGCGCAGGATCGATTCCGGCTCCGGTTCCATCCAGGTGCGGCCGGCGCGCTTGACCTCGATCAGCTTCATGTTCTTCGACAGCTCCTTGCCAAAGCCAAGCTTGTCGGCGAACGCCTGCATGATGGTCTGGTCGGGCATCGACTCGAACAGCGGCTCGATCACCTTCTCACGCCATTGCAGCGAGCGGTTGGAGGCCGTGCACGTACCCGAGGTCTCGAACTGCGTGGCCGCCGGCAACAGGTACACGGCGCGGTTCGGATTGACCTTGTCGCCCTCGGCCGGCGGCATGTTGGCCATGGCCGCAGTCGCCGACGGGTACGGGTCGATCACCACCAGCAGGTCGAGCTTGTCCAGCGCCTTCTTCATCTCCAGGCCGCGCGTCTGCGAGTTCGGGGCATGGCCCCAGAAGAACACGCCGCGAACGTTGTTGTCCTGGTCGATCAGCTCATTCTTCTCGGTGACGATATCGATCCAGCGCGACACCGTGGTGCCGGACTTCTCCATCATCGCCTGCGAGACGAACTGCTTCTTGATCCATTCGTAGTCGACGCCCCACACCGCGGCGTAGTGCTTCCACGCGCCCGTGGCCAGGCCGTAGTAGCCCGGCAGCGAGTCCGGGTTGGGGCCCACGTCGGTCGCGCCCTGCACGTTGTCGTGGCCGCGGAAGATGTTGGCGCCGCCGCCCGACACGCCGATATTGCCCAGTGCCAGCTGCACGATGCACGAAGCGCGCACAATCGCGTTGCCGATGGTGTGCTGGGTCTGGCCCATGCACCACACCAGCGTGCTGGGACGGTTCTTGGCCATGATCTCGGCCACCATGTAGACCTGCGCCTCGGGCACGCCGCAGACTTCCTCGACCTTGTCGGGGGTCCACTTGGCCAGCACTTCTTCCTTCACCTTGTCCATGCCGTAGACGCGGTCATGGATGAACTTCTGGTCTTCCCAGCCGTTCTTGAAGATGTGGTACAGCATGCCAAACAGGAAGGCGATGTCGGTGCCCGAGCGGATGCGCACGTAGTGCTGGGCCTTGGCCGCGGTGCGCGTATAGCGCGGATCGACCACGATCACCTTGCAGCCGTTCTCCTTGGCGTGCAGCAGGTGCAGCATCGATACCGGGTGTGCCTCGGCGGCGTTGGAGCCGATATACAGAGCTGCCTTCGCGTTCTGCATATCGTTGTACGAGTTGGTCATCGCACCGTAGCCCCAGGTATTGGCCACGCCCGCCACCGTGGTGGAGTGGCAGATGCGCGCCTGGTGGTCGGTGTTGTTGGTGCCGAAGAACGACACCCACTTGCGCAGCAGGTAGGACTGCTCGTTGCTGTGCTTGGACGAGCCGACGAAGAACATCGAGTCCGGACCGGTCTTCTGACGGATCTCCTTCATCCTGGTGGTGATCTCGTCCAGCGCCTGGTCCCAGCCGATGCGCTGGTACTTGCCGTTGACCAGCTTCATCGGGTACTTGAGGCGGTATTCGCCGTGGCCATGCTCGCGCAGCGCGGCGCCTTTGGCGCAGTGCGCACCCATGTTGATGGGCGAATCGAATACCGGCTCCTGGCGGATCCACACGCCGTTCTGCACCACCGCGTCGACGGCGCAGCCGACCGAGCAGTGGCCACAGACAGTGCGCTTGACCACGATGCCGGTCTTGCCGTCGGCTGCCGCTTTCTTGTCGTCCGCGGCATCGGCCTTGCGGATCAGCGACAACTGCGAGGCCGCCAGGCCGGCGCCAACGCCAATGCCTGAACGCTTGAGGAAGCTGCGGCGGTCCATGGTCGGCATCGCGCCGGCCAGGCTGGCCGCGAGCCGGTGCGAGAGTCGGCCGGAGGCTGCGCCGGCATGTTCAGGCCGGTTGGCGAGGCCGTCAGCGAGGCGGGCGGATGCGCCCTGCGCCGCGCGTTTGCGGGTCAAGATCATGTCTCACCTCAGATGCGGACGCTGGTCGCGTCCGGTTGCAGGCGGCGCGGCAGACCACACCGCCCTGGCAGCTATACCAGCGTGGTCCGGTAGTACTTGCGGATGTGGTCAGAGACCCGGTAACCCTTGCTGTCCGACGGAGGATCGGTGGGTTCCAGCAGAGCTGCGGCCTGGCCCGGCATGGCCGGACCGCGCGCGGTCAGCGCTGCCGCACCCGTAGCGGCAGCCACAACTCCAGCGCCCGCGAGAAACGTGCGGCGCGCGACCCTGGTTTGCTTCTCTGTCATGTGGGGCTCCTCGGCTGTCAAAGCCCGATGGTTTTAGCCGTTATGCGTTGTTATGCATATTCTAGAATCAACTGGCAGGAAAGACCATGATATGCACGGGTTTTTCCCTACTTTCCAACCCATTTTCGTGTAAGTGGCTACCTTGGGCCCGCGGCGCTAAAGAAGCCTCGAAGCGCGCCGATGTTCAATGCCACTCGCTCAATGCATCTCGAGCGCCACGGCCTCCACGCCCGCAAACGCGCCCAGCAAGCCGGCCACGCCGCGATAGAAACGCGCCTGCGGGTGCGCCGTCACTGCATCGCACAATCGCTCCACCCAGGGCTGCAGGTGCTGCGCATAGAAGCGCTGCTGCTCGCCCGGGTTGGACACCGACAGGTCGTCGCCCGCCACCAGGAAGCGCATCACCTCGCACAGCGTGGCGATATGGTCCTCGGTTTCGCTGACATCTTCATGGCGCTCCAGGCCGTAGCGGGCCAGGTCTTCGCGCAGCGCCACCAGCGGGCGCTCGTTCAGGAAGCCAGTCATGTAGAAAGAGCCGTACAGGAACACATCCTGGCGGCCCACGCCCACGAACAGCTGCCGGTACTCCTCCTCGGCCTCCGCCGCGGTGGTCTCCGATGCTGCATCGCACAACGCGTTCCATGCCTTGCCGAGCACGGTGTTCGCGTCCTCGCCCACGGCGCGGTTGGCGGCGATGTGGTGCAGCAGCGTGGCGTCGGGCGCGTGGTAGAACAGCGTGGCGAGCAGGCCGTACAGGTCGGCGCGGGCGGTGTCTTCGGCATCGTCGGCGGGCGGGGCGGCGGTAAGCTGGATCGGCTGGAAATCTGTCATGTCGTGATGCTTTGTCCTGGGTGGCGTTGGCCGGCGTCTCAGCGCAGGGTAGCGCCGGTGATGGCGCCCGGATCGTGTTCCATCATGTCGACCACGCGGCAGTCGGGGCACATCTTGAGGCGTTCGGCCGCGGCGCCGGAGAAGGCCGGATGGCCGGCCAGGCGCACCAGCATGGACTCCACCATCTGCGCCGTGCCGAACGGCTTGGCGCAGCGGATGCAATGGAACGGCTGGGTCTCGTTGAGGGTCACCGGGCGGCGCGCCGCGTCGCCGGCCAGCAGGCGCGGCACCAGGCTGATGGCGTCTTCCGGGCAGGTCTTCTCGCACAGCCCGCACTGCACGCAGTTGCGCTCGATAAAGCTGAGCACCGGGCGCTCGGGGTTGTCGCGCAGCGCCTGCGACGGGCACGCGCCGACGCAGGCCATGCACATGGTGCACTTGCCCGTATCCACCGCGATCGCGCCGATCGGTGCGCCGGCCGGCAGCGGCACGCTTTGCGCGGGCACCGGCGCATGCCGCGCCAGATGGTCCAGCACAAAGTCCAGCATCTCGCGCTTGGCCGCGACGGGGCCGAACGGCGCCGGCGGCAGCGCCGGCAGCACGTCAGGGCCCGGGCGCAGCGCCGCCAGGCCGGCATCCAGCGCCGGGGTATCGGCGGCCTCGAGCAGCGACAGCACCTCGCCGTCATAGCCCAGGCCCGCCAGCATGGCGCGCCCGACCGCGATCTGCTCCAGCAGCGCGGTGCGGTACTGCGGTGCCTCGTCGCCGGTCAGCAGCACCGCTACGCGGCTGGCGCCCCAGCACAGCGCGGCGAGCCATAGCTCCAGCCCCGCCGAGGCCGGGTGGAACAGCGACAACGGCATCACATTGGCGGGCACGCCTTTGGCCTTGCCACCGCGGGCGGACCGGCCCAGTGCCAGCAGCACGGGCGTGCCGTATTCCTCGCCGTGCAGCAGCACCACCGGATCGCGCGCGCCGGCCTGGCGGTACGCCGACAGCAGCGTGCGCAGGCGCGCGCCCGTCACCTCCGGCCCCGGGTAGCCATAGCTGATGGCCCCGCTCGGGCAAACGGTGGTGCAGGCGCCGCAGCCCATGCACAGGTTGGGCGCGACCTCGATGCGTCCCTTGCCGTCATGCCAGCGCGAGCCGATGGCCTCGGTCGAGCAGATGTCGATGCAGGCGGTGCAGCCGGTGGTCTGGTTGCGGCCATGCGCGCACAGGTTTTCCTTGTAGCGGAAGAACCTGGGCTTCTCGAACTCGCCCACCAGGCCTGCCAGCATCAACGCCTGGGCCTGCTGGCGCGCGGCATCGGCGCCGGCGTGCAGGTAGCCCTGCGGCGGCTGGTGCATGGTGAAGGCGGGCGTGTCGCACAGGTCGAAGACCAGGTCGAAGCGTCCCTGCACAGTGCCCTGCGGGCGGTCGAAGTCGATCGCCGCGGCGGCGCCGCAGGCGCGCACGCAGTCGCGGTGCGAGCGGCAGCGCGACAGGTCGATCTGGTAGCTGAAGTCGATCGCATCCTCGGGACAGGCGTCGATGCAGGCGTTGCAGCGGGTGCACAGGTCCAGGTCGATCGGGTTGCTGCGGCCTGCGCCGGTCTCCCAGCTGGCTTCGAATGCGCCGAGCCAGCCCGTCAGCGAGGCCAGCCGGCCGCTGTGGACCGGATAGGCGCGGGCCGCCGGCTGGGCCGCGGTGCCTTCACGCTTGTCGCTGCCGGTCAGCAGCACCGTGACCTCCAGTTGCATCGCGGCCAGCCGCTCGGCCCACGGCAGCGCACGCTGGGCCGGGCCCAGCACCAGCACCGCGCCGTCGGAACGGTAATCCACCACCGGCACCGGGTCAGGTTCGGGCAGCGCGGCCACGGCCAGCAGCGCGGCGATCTTGGCATTGGCGGTCCTGGGGTCGCGCCGGGCGCCCTGTGACCAGCCGCCGGTCTCGCGGATATTGACGAAGCGCACCGGCGCGGTCACCACCGGGCGGCCATCGCTGCCCTGCGCGGCTTGCGCCGCGACTTCAGTAAATAGCTGGCGTTCCTGCGTGCAGGCGACGATGACGTCGTCGGTACCGTCGAGCGCGGCGGTGAAGTCGCCGATCTCTCGCCGGCACAGCAGGCGATGGACCTTCAAGGGGCCCTGGTTGGCGTCCTTGGTTGCTTCGGACAATGCCGCCCCGTCAAGCGGCATGGTGTCGTTGCAGTTGCAGATCAGCGTCGGCATGGCGAATGCGGCTGACCGGTCCGGACGTCCCTTCTTCGCGGGTGTCTGCGGGCCGGCGGATTGTGGGGATGCCTATTGTAGGCTGCGCTGCACCTGTGGGGCTACGCGCATTTATGCGGGTCTTGCGGGCCCTGTTCTGCGCTTTGACTTACCGTTTGCTGCGTCGTTTCGACTGGTGCGGGTATGTCCGTAGTGTTGGCGGCCTCGCCGGATTCGGCGAACTCGGCGGGCGCCGCCGGCGGTACATCCACAGGCCCCGCGGCGGCGGCCGCGGCCTGTGCCGCCGCGCGTTCCTCGTCGGTCGGCTCGAACAGGCCCAGCGTCTCGGCCTGGCGCAGCTGGCGCAGGATCTCCGGCGGGATCGGGTCGGGCTTGCTGTAGTCGCCGATATAGATGTCGAGCCCGTCCATGACATTGAAGTGCGGATCGGCGAACAGCGTCTTCAGTGCCGCGCGCTTGACCGACTCATCCACGCCGCGGGCCACAAACCGGGCGATCTCGTCGCCGGGACGCAGCGCCGCCACGTCCTCCAGCGTCGGCGCCGGTACCTGCGGCGCTTCGGGCGCGGCCCCGGTGGTCGCGGGGACGGCGTCGGCAACCACCGGTGGTGCCGGTTCGGCCGGCACGGGCATGCCCTCCCGCACCGCGGCCTTGCGGCGCGACCAGCGCGACAGGAAGGACGAATCGCTCATCGGCAGGGCAAGCTCAGGTTGTCAGGATCAGTAGCGGGCGCGGTCTTCCGGCGCCTTGAAGGATTCGGGCCGGCGCCGCTGCTTGGGCTCGGGCCGGTAGTGCTCGTCGACATAGGCCTGCAGCCACTCGCGCTGCTCGGGCGCCAGCGGCACGTTCTCGACGGTCTCGCCGGCATCGAGCCAGCGGCCGGCCTCGTTGTACGACAGCGTGACGGTCATCGGCACCGGATGGGCGTCTTCGCCATCGCCGTCATCCTCTGGCATGCGCCACAGCACGAACCAGCACGGCGTGGCCGAGGTCAGGTTCAGGTAATAGCCTTCGCCCTGGTCGCGGAACAGCGTCACCTCGAAACCCGGGTAGAGCCAGTGCGCGCCGTGGGCGTCGTGCTCCAGGCACACGGCCTGTGTGCCGAACTCGCCAAGGTCCGGCAGCACCGCGTCCAGTTCCCACTTCCATGGCTGCCAGCGGTTGGCCAGCGCGACCTTGCGCATCACCACCGCCATGGTGACGGCGGGGCGGGCTCCGGGTGCCGGCAGGTCGGGGGTGGGCTGGCTTTCCATGGTTGCTGCGCGCGGCGCGCCGCGCGCCCTCAGGTGTTTTGCACCACGATACTCGGAAACTTGCTGGTCATGTCGCGCGCCTTGTCGGCGACCTTGATCGCCACCTTGCGCGCAATGGCGCGGTACGTCTCGGCCACCGGGCTGTCGGGCTCGGCCACCACGGTCGGACGGCCGGAGTCGGCCTGCTCGCGGATCTGCAGGTTCAGCGGCAGGCTGCCGAGCAGGTCCACGCCGTAGTCGGCGCACATTTTCTCGCCGCCGCCCTGGCCGAAGATATGCTCGACATGGCCGCAGTTCGGGCAGCAGTAAACCGCCATGTTCTCGACGATGCCCAGGATGGGAATGCCCACCTTCTCGAACATCTTGAGGCCCTTCTTGGCGTCCAGCAGGGCAATATCCTGCGGCGTGGTGACGATCACCGCGCCGGTGACCGGCACCTTCTGCGACAGCGTCAGCTGGACGTCGCCGGTGCCCGGCGGCATGTCGACGATCAGGTAGTCCAGGTCGCGCCAGTTGGTCTGGCGCAGCAGCTGCTCCAGCGCCGAGGTGACCATCGGGCCGCGCCATACCATCGGGTTGTCCTGCTCGATCAGGAAGCCGATCGAGTTGGCCTGCAGGCCATGCCCTTCCAGCGGCTCCATGGTCTGGCCGTCGGCGGATTCCGGGCGGCCGTCGATGCCCAGCATCATCGGCAGGCTCGGGCCATAGATGTCTGCGTCGAGCATGCCGACGCGCGCGCCTTCGGCCGCCAGCGCCAGCGCCAGGTTCACGGCCGTGGTGGACTTGCCCACCCCGCCCTTGCCCGACGCCACCGCGATCACGTTCTTCACGCCCGGCAGCAGCTTGACCCCGCGCTGCACCGCGTGCGCGACGATCTTCATGGTCACGGCCACGCTGACATTGCTCACGCCCGGCACCTGCCGCACTGCAGCAACCACCAGTTTGCGGATCGGATCAAACTGGCTCTTCGCGGGGTAGCCGAGTTCGACTTCCAGCGATACATCGCCGCCGTCGACCCGGATATTCCTGGCCGAGCGGGTGGACACCAGGTCCTTGCCGGTATTGGGGTCGATGACGGTGCGCAGGGCTTCGGTGACCTGCTCAGTGCTGACGCTCAAGACAAACTCCGCTTCGATGATTGGGGGACTGGCGCATGGTGGCCTGCGCCTAATGTATCAAAGTATGCAGCACTGGCTATGAAGGCCGGAACTCCGCGCGCAATACCCTGCATGGGGTGTGGGATTACAGACATTTACAAATCTCACAAGCTTGCACTTGTGCGCGCACCGCCATATCCATATTGTAGTGCGGTTGGACGGCCCGACGCGTACAAAGGGTTACCTGCCGCTAGCCTTGGCGTTACCATCGCGATGCGGTACCAAGAACATTTTCGGGAACATCAGAAGGAGAAAGCATGAAGATAAAGCTCGTTACTGTCTCGCTCGCCGCTGCCACGCTGTTGGCCGCAGGTTGCGCCACTGAACAGCAGACCCATACGGCAGTCGGCACCGGCGTGGGCGCCGCGGTCGGCGCCGGGCTTGGCAACCTGATCGGCGGCAATACCACCGGCACGCTGGTGGGCGCGGCGGTGGGCGGTGCCGTCGGCGGCGCCACCGGCTACAACTGGAACGCCATCCGCGGCAAGCTGAACAAGGACACCGCGGGCACGGGCACCCAGATCTCCGAGCAGCCGGACGGCACGCTGAAGGTGAACATCCCCAGCCAGGTCACTTTCGATACCGACAGCGCCACGATCAAGCCGTCGTTCCGCTCGGTGCTAGACCAGGTCGCGCAGACCCTGGGCCAGCACCAGGACGTGAGCGCCAACGTGGTGGGGCATACCGACAGCACCGGCAACCCCAACTACAACATGCAGCTGTCGCAGCGCCGCGCCCAGAGCGTGGCTGGTTACCTGGGTGATCGCGGCGTCGCACGCAACCGCCTGAGCGCCGAAGGGCGCGGGCAATCCCAGCCGATTGCGGACAACGGCAGTGAGGCCGGACGGGCACAAAATCGCCGCGTCGAAATATTTTTGAAACCAATTCAAGGATGAGCTAGTCATAGAAACAGGTGCCGCTTGCCACCGTTGCTGGCTCGCGATGGGTGGCTGACCTCCCGGGCGGTACCTGATTTCTCCTCCTTTTCCGTTGTGGAAAGCTGCGCCGGCTCTGACCGGCGCTTTTTTTTGCCCGAACGGATCCGTGGGTTCCCCATTCCGCGATGCGGAACCGGCGCGCAGGTGCTGGCCAGTTGCTAAAATAGCCGCTTCCCGGCACGCGCCCTTCCCTCCTGGCTGGCGCCGTCCCCCCTGATATTTCCCCGCTCCTGACCGGCTCCTGTTTATGACCGCACGTCGCATCCTCGTCACATCCGCCCTGCCTTATGCCAACGGCCAGATCCATATCGGCCACCTGGTGGAATACATCCAGACCGATATCTGGGTGCGTTTCCAGCGCATGATGGGCAACGAGGTCTACTACGTCGGCGCTGACGACACCCATGGCACGCCGGTCATGCTGCGCGCCGAGAAGGAAGGCATCACGCCCAAGGAACTGATCGACCGCGTCTGGACCGAGCACAAGCGCGACTTCGACAGCTTCCTGGTGTCGTTCGACAACTACTACAGCACCGACGCGGAAGAAAACCGCGAGCTGTGCGAGAAGATCTACCTGGCGCTGAAGGCCGAGGACCTGATCGCCGAGCGCGAGGTCGAGCAGTTCTTCGACCCGGTCAAGAACATGTTCCTGCCGGACCGCTTCATCAAGGGCGAGTGCCCGAAGTGCGGCGCCAAGGACCAGTACGGCGATTCCTGCGAGGTATGCGGCACCACCTATGTGCCGACCGACCTGAAGAACCCGTATTCGGTGGTGTCCGGCGCGACCCCGGTGCGCAAGTCGTCGGCCCACTACTTCTTCAGGCTGTCCGATCCGCGCTGCGAGACCTTCCTGCGCGAATGGGTGGCCGACCTGGCCCAGCCCGAAGCCGCCAACAAGATGCAGGAATGGCTGGGCGCCGAGGGCGAGACCTCGACCCTGTCCGACTGGGACATCTCGCGCGATGCGCCCTACTTCGGCTTTGAGATCCCCGGCGCGCCCGGCAAGTATTTCTACGTGTGGCTGGACGCCCCGATCGGCTACTACGCCAGCTTCCAGAACCTGGCCGCGAAGAAGGGCATCGACTTCGACGCCTGGGTCGGCCCGCATTCCACCGCCGAGCAGTACCACTTCATCGGCAAGGACATCCTGTACTTCCACACGCTGTTCTGGCCGGCGATGCTGCGCTTCTCGGGCTACCGCACCCCGACCAACGTGTTCGCCCACGGCTTCCTGACCGTGGACGGCGCCAAGATGAGCAAGTCGCGCGGCACCTTCATCACCGCGCAGAGCTATATCGACACCGGCATGAACCCGGAATGGCTGCGCTATTACTTCGCCGCCAAGCTCAACGCGAGCATGGAAGACCTCGACCTGAACCTCGATGACTTCATCGCGCGCGTGAACAGCGACCTGATCGGCAAGTACGTCAATATCGCCAGCCGCGCCGCGGGCTTCCTGGTCAAGCGCTTCGAAGGCAAGGTCGACGAGGCCGCGCTGGCCCATCCGCTGCTCGAGCAGCTGCGCCAGGCCGCACCGCAGGTCGCCCACTTCTATGAAGGCCGCGAGTACAGCAAGGCGCTGCGCCTGGTGATGGAACTGACCGCCACGGTCAACGCCTTCGTCGACACCGAGAAGCCGTGGGAGCTGGCCAAGGACGACAGCAAGCGCGTGGCGCTGCACGCGGCCTGCTCGGTCTCGCTGGAAGCGTTCCGCCTGTTGACGGTCTACCTGAAGCCGGTGGTGCCGAACATGGCCGCGGGCGTCGAGCGTTTCCTCAATGTCGAGCCGCTGGACTGGCGCGCCATCGACAAGCAACTGTCGGCCGCCAGCCCGGTGCAGGCCTACCAGCACCTGATGACGCGGGTCGATGCCAAGCAGGTCGACGCGCTGCTGGCCGCCAACCGCGATTCGCTGCAAGCGACTGCAGTGCCGGCGGCCTCGGAGACCTCAGCAGCCTCGATCGAGCCGATCGCCGACACCATCACCATCGACGATTTCGCCAAGATCGACCTGCGCGTCGCGAAGATTGTCGAATGCCAGAAGGTGGAAGGTTCGAACAAGCTGCTGCAGCTGACGCTGGACCTGGGCGAAGGCCGCACCCGCAACGTGTTCTCCGGCATCCAGTCGGCCTACACGCCGGAGCAGCTGGTCGGCAAGCTGACCGTGGTGGTGGCCAACCTGGCCCCGCGCAAGATGAAGTTCGGCGTGTCCGAAGGCATGGTGCTGGCGGCATCGGCCGCGGATGAGAAGGCCGCGCCGGGCCTGTATATCCTGGAACCGCACAGCGGCGCGGTGCCGGGCATGCGCATCGGCTGAAGTTTCTCGTCGCGCCCCCTCTCCCGCCTCGGGAGAGGGCAGCAAACCCGCGGTGACGCAATGCTCCGCGGCTCCTGTCAGTAGTAGCGATCCACGGCCAGCCAGGCATCCTGATCCGCCCGCCACACCGCCCGAAATTCTGCAATGCAGAACAAGACGGGCAGCACCTCCCCTTCCCCTCGCTCCCGCGCTATGCACGCGCGGCATGTCATACATGGTTCCGGCGCATCGCGCTTGTGACCCCTGGACGAGCCGCGTAGATTCCACCTCGCAGAATCACAAACCACAGAAACAGAAGCCGGCCATGCAACCCTGGTTGCGCGAAGCCGCTTCGCACGGAAGGGGACATTTGTGAAGAAGCTCCTGATCGCCAATCGTGGCGAGATCGCGCTGCGCGTGCAGCGCGCCGCACGAGACCTTGGCATCGCCACCGTGGCCGTCTATGCCACCGACGACGATGCCAGCCGGCACCGCCTGCTGGCCGACGAAGCTGTCGCGCTGCAGGGCCAGGGGGCCGCCGCCTATCTGGACATCCCCGCCATCATCAGCGCAGCGCGCGCCACCGGCTGCGACGCCGTCCACCCTGGCTATGGCTTTCTCAGCGAGCGCGCCGACTTTGCCAGCGCCTGTGCCGCTGCCGGGATCGTCTTTGTCGGCCCCGAGCCCGAGCAACTGGCCCTGTTCGGCGACAAGGGCCGCGCGCTGGCGCTGGCCGCACGCTGCGGCGTACCGGTGATGCCAGCCACCGCGGGCGGCGCCACGCTCGATGCGGTGACCGCCTTCTTCGACGAGCAGGACGGCGCCGGCGTGGTGCTCAAGGCGGTGGGCGGCGGCGGCGGGCGCGGCATGCGCGTGGTGCGCGAGCGCGACACCCTGCCCGAAGCCTATGTGCGCTGCCGCTCCGAGGCGCGCTCGGCCTTCGGCATCGATGCCATCTACGCCGAGCGGCTGGTGGCCCGCGCGCGCCATATTGAAGTGCAGATCGCCGGCGACGGCCACCACGTGATCGCACTGGGCGAGCGTGACTGCACGCTGCAGCGCCGTTTCCAGAAAGTGGTCGAGATCGCGCCCAGCCCGGCGCTGGATCCGGCGCTGCGCCAGCGCATTGTCGATGCCGCCTGCACGCTGGCGCGCGAAGCGCGCTACCGCAGCCTGGGCACGTTTGAATTCCTGGTCGAAGAGCCCGAGAACAGCGCGCGCCGCGATGGCGCGGCCTTGCCCTTTGTCTTTATCGAAGCCAACCCGCGCCTGCAGGTCGAACACACTGTCACCGAGCAGGTCACCGGCGTGGACCTGGTGGCCGTGCAGCTGGGGCTGGCCGAAGGCCGGCGTCTGGCAGAACTGGGGCTGGACCCGCAACACCCGCCGCGCGTGCGCGGCTATGCCATCCAGGTGCGCGTGAATGCCGAGGCCACCGATGCGCAAGGGCTGGCACGGCCGGCACAAGGGCGGCTGGAGCGTTTTGATCCGCCCACCGGGCCGGACGTGCGCGTCGACACCCACGGCTATACCGGCTATGCACCGTCCGCGCATTACGACACGCTGCTGGCCAAGCTGATCGTCACCTCCGCCAGCGACAACTTCGCTGACGCGGTGCGGCGCCTGCAGCGCGCGCTGGCGGAATTCAATATCGGCGGCATCGCCACCAACCTCGACCTGCTGCGGGCGCTGGCCGAGCGCGAGGACTTTGCCAGCCAGCACGTGCATACGCGCTATGTCGAAGCGGCCCTGCCCGGACTGCTGGAACGCGCCGCGCAGATTGCCGCGCATGACGCAGCGCGGCAGGCCCTGGCGGGCGGCAGCGCCCACAACGTGGCGGCGCCCGCCAGCACGGCCAGCTTCGAGGAACTGCTGGGCGAAGGCCTGTGCGCGGTGCGCGCGCCGATGAACGGACGCGTGATCGAGCTGGCGCGCGAGAACGACCTGGTCAAGGCCGGCCAGGCCGTGGCCGTGCTCGATGCCATGAAGGTGGAGCACGCCATCGTGGCCGAGCGCGCCGGCCGCGTGATCGACCTGCGCGCCGCTTGCGGCGAGCAAGTCGCCGAGGGCCAGGTCATGCTGGTGCTGGAGCCGGCCGACGCCGGCGCACATGCCGCCGGCAAAGCCGAGCACGCCGACCCGGCCGCGATCCGCGCCGACCTGCAGCGCGTGCTCGACCGCCATGCCTTCCTGTACGACGCGGCCCGCCCCGAAGCCGTGGCACGCCGCCATGCGCGCGGCCAGCGCACCGCGCGCGAGAACGTCGACGACCTGTGCGATGCCGGCAGCTTCCGCGAGTACGGCGGCCTGGCGCTGGCGGCACAGGCCAGCCGGCGCAGCGAGGCCGACCTGATCGCCAACACCCCTGCCGACGGCCTGATCACCGGCACCGGCGCCGTCAACGGCAGCCTGTTCGCACCGGAGCGCGCGCGCTGCGCGGTGCTGGCCTACGACGCCACCGTGCTGGCCGGCACCCAGGGCAAGCGCAACCATATCAAGACCGACCGCATCCTGGAGGTGGCCCTGCAGAACCGGCTGCCGACGGTGATCTTTGCCGAAGGCGGCGGTGGCCGCCCGGGCGACATCGACTTCCCCACCGTGGCCGGCCTGTACCAGCCGTCGTTCGCCGCCTTCGCTGAGCTGAGCGGTGAAGTGCCGGTGGTGGGCATCGCCTCCGGGCGCTGCTTTGCGGGCAATGCCGCGCTGCTGGGCTGTTGCGACCTGATCATCGCCACGCGCAACGCCAATATCGGCATGGCCGGCCCGGCCATGATCGAAGGCGGCGGCCTGGGTGTGTTCCGGCCCGAGGATATCGGCCCGGCCACGGTGCAGTACCACAACGGCGTGGTTGACCTGCTGGTCGACGATGAGGCCGACGCCGTGGCCGCGGCCAGGCATTACCTGTCGATGTTCCAGGGCCCCGTCGACGACTGGCAGGCGCCTGACGCCCTGACGCTGCGCCAGGTCGTGCCAGAGAACCGCCTGCGCGTCTACGACACGCGCGCCGCCATCGCCGGCCTGGCCGACGCCGGCAGCGTGCTGGAACTGCGCGCAGGCTTCGGCACCGGCATCCACACCGCGCTGGCGCGCATCGAAGGCCGGCCCGTGGGCATTCTCGCCAACAACCCGCGCCACCTTGGCGGCGCCATCGATGCCGATGCCGCCGACAAGGCCGCGCGCTTCATGCAGGTGTGCAATGCGCACGGGCTGCCGATCGTATCGCTGATCGACACCCCGGGCTTCATGGTGGGCCCGGAGGTCGAGGCCCGCGCCCAGGTGCGCCATGTGTCGCGCATGTTCGTCGCCGGCGCCAAGCTGCGCGTGCCGTTCCTGGCGGTGGTGCTGCGCAAGGGCTACGGCCTGGGCGCGATGGCGATGGCCGCGGGCGGCTTCCGCGCGCCGACCTTCACGGTCTCGTGGCCCACCGGCGAATTCGGCGGCATGGGCCTGGAGGGCGCGGTGCGGCTGGGCTTCCGCAAGGAACTGGAAGCCCTGCCGGCCGGGCCCCAGCGCGATGCGCTGTACCAGCAGCTGGTGGCGCAGATGTACGAGCGCGGCCATGCCATCAACGCCGCGGCGGCGCTGGAGCTGGACGCCGTGATCGACCCCGCCGCGACCCGCCAGTGGGTGGTCAGCGGGCTCGAGGCTGGCGCCGCCAATCCCCAGCGTCCGATGCGCACCTTCGTCGACGCCTGGTAGGCACGGCGGCGGACAGAACCAGAGCGACAGCAAGAGGAGACAGCAGATGAACGAACAGGCGTTCTTCGAGGACCTGGAAGCCCGGCATCGCAGGATCTGGCCCGCCGGCCTGCCCGACGCACCGGTCTACCCCCATGGCGAGGCCCCGCTGGGCGACTACCTGCGCGCGTGGGCACGCAAGCGTCCGGACCATGCCGCGCTGGTCTGGTACGGCACCACCGTGACCTACGCCGAGCTCGACGACCTGTCCGAGCGCTGCGCCGCGCTGCTCAAGGGCAGCGGCGTCGGCGCGGGCGACCGGGTGGCGGTGATGATGGGCAACTGCCCGCAGTTCCACGTGGTCTTCTACGGCATCCTGAAGCTGGGCGCAGTGTATGTGCCGGTCAACCCGCTCTTCAAGGAGCAGGAGCTGGTCTATGAGCTGAACGATGCCGGCGCCACCACCGTCATCGTGCAGGACCAGCTGGCGCCGCTGCTGATGTCGGTGCGCGCGCAGACCCGGCTGCACACCGTGTACACCACCAGTGCCGGCGCGATGCTGCCGGCACTGCCCACCCTGCCGCTGCCAGCCGGCCTGGAAGCGCCTGCGCTGGCAGTGGAAGGCACCGTCGACCTGCTGCAGGCGCTGCGCGACACCGAACCGGTCGTACTGCCCCCGGTCGACATGGATGCGCTGGCCGCACTGAACTACACCGGCGGCACCACCGGCCTGCCCAAGGGCTGCATGCACACGCAGCGCGACATGGTCTACACCGCGGCGGCTTCCTACGCGCTCACCGGCGGTGTCGATGCGCAACGGCTGGCCGAAGGCTCCGACGACGTGATGCTGAACTTCCTGCCGATGTTCTGGATCGCGGGCGAGAACCTCGGGCTGATCTACCCGATCTTCAGCGGCGCGACCGTGGTGCTGCTGGCGCGCTGGGATCCGGTGGCGGTGATGGCCGCAATCGGGCGCTATCGCGTCAACCGCACCTTCGTGGTGGTCGACAACGCGGTCGAGCTGATGAACCACCCCGATTGCGGCCGCTACGACCTGCGCTCGCTCCAGCATACGCGCGCGGCCTCGTTCATCCGCAAGATCACGCCTGATATCCGCGAGCGCTGGCACGCGCTGACCGGCAGCATCATTGCCGAGGGCGCATGGGGCATGACCGAAACCCATACCAGCGACACCTTCACCACCGGCATGCAGGATGATGACATGGACCTGCGCGGCCGCCCGGTCTTTGTCGGGCTGCCGGTGCCAGGCACGCGCATCAAGATCTGCGACTTCGACACCGGCGCGGTGCTGCCGGTCGGCGAGGAAGGCGAGATCGTGGTCAGCACGCCATCGCTGTTCAAGGGCTACTGGGGCCGCCCCGGCGTGGATGCCGAGGTGTTCCGCGACGGCTGGTTCCGCACCGGCGATATCGGTGCCTATGACGAGGCGGGCTACCTGCATTTCCTGGGACGGCGCAAGGAGATGCTCAAGGTGCGCGGCATGAGCGTGTTCCCGTCCGAGCTGGAGGTGCTGCTGTCGCGCCATCCGGCGGTGCTGGGCTCGGCCGTGGTGGGCCGCCCCGACCCGGACAAGGGCCAGGTCCCGGTGGCCTTTATCCGCCTGCGCCCCGAGCACGCCGACGGCATCACTGCCGACACGCTGCATGCATGGTGCCGCGAGCAGATGGCGGTCTACAAGGTGCCCGAGATCCGCATCTTGCGCGAGTTCCCGCTGACCGCCACCGGCAAGGTGCGCAAGGTCGAGCTGCAGGCCTTGCTGGATACCGAGGCCGGCGGCTGAACGGGGATCGCTGCCGGGTAGTACCGCCGTACCGGACGAGGACGCCGCGCGCGCGTCCCGCACGCCTGCGCGTCGAGCAAGCGCGGCCGGCGTGCAACGGCACAACGAGGGAGCCATCGGCCATGCAGGATCGATCCACCGGCACCATCAAGGAAGACCGCCACTTCGTCACCGCGCTGGCGCGCGGGCTGGAAGTGCTGGCCTGCTTTCGCACCAGCGACCGCGTGCTGGGCAACCAGGAGATCGCCCGGCGCTGCGGGCTGCCCAAGTCGACCGTATCGCGCCTGACCTCCACCCTGACGCGGCTGGGCTACCTGGCGCAGGCCGAAGGCAGCCACAAGTACAGCCTGGGCACGGCCTGCCTGCGGCTGGGCAGCGCCATGCTGTCGCGGCTGGACATCCGCAAGGTGGCGCGACCGCTGATGCAGGAGCTGGCGGATTTTTCCGGCGGCACGGTGTCGCTGGGCACGCGCGACCGGTTCTCGATGATCTATGTCGAGCACTGCCGCAGCTGCGCCGCGATTGCGCTGACGCTCGATACCGGCTCGCGCATTCCCGTCGCCACCTCGGCCATCGGCCGCGCCTGGCTGGCGGTGGTGCCGCAGGAACAGCGGCAGGCCTTCATGGAACAGGTGCGCGACGTCGACGACATGGCGTGGCCGCGCCTGCGCCAGGGCATCGAACAGGGCCTGGCGGACCACCTCAGCCTGGGCGTGACCTGCTCCATGGGCGACTGGCAGCCGGACGTCAACGGCATTGCGCGCGGCTTCGAGCCCGGCCATGGCATGCCGCCCATGGCCATCAACGTGGGCGGGCCGTCATTCCGGCTGTCCCCGTCATTCCTGCTCGACGAAGTGCGCCCGCGCCTGCTGGAGGTGGTTCGCCAGCTGGAAGGCAGCTTTGCGCGCTGAGCGCATCCGTGGTTCACACCAACAGCGCCGCCCCCCAGACGGCGCAACAGGAGGAGCACCATGCAAGTGAAGTTGACCGACGCCGCCCGGCGCCGCCTGCTGGCCGGCATGCTGGCCGCCGCCACCATCCCCGCGGCCCACGCCGCACCCGCCGCCCCGGCCAGCGGCAGCCTCACCGTGGCCTTCGGCGCGGAGTCGACCACGCTCGATCCGGTCAAGATCTCGGCCGGCGTCGACCATTACTTTGTCGGCCAGATCTTCGAGATGCTGGTGCGCCGCAATGCCGCGCTCAAGGATGAGAACTGGCTGGCGGAGAACTGGAAGCTGGAAACCGGCAAGGACGGCAAGCCCGTGCTTGACGTGCAGCTGCGCAAGGGCGTGCGCTTCCACAACGGCGACCCGCTGACGTCCGAGGACCTCGAGTTTTCCTGGCAACGCCAGCGCGACCCCAAGAGCAGCTTCTTCTCGCACTATGTCTCGTCAGTCGAGCGTTTCGAGATCGTGGATGCGCACCGTTTCAAGCTGCATTTCAAGGAGCCGGATGCGCAGTTCATCGTCGGCAACATGCAGCTGTGGGCCATGCCCAAGAAGTACATCCAGAAGGTCGGCGAAGAAGAGTTCGCCCGCAAGCCGGTCGGCACCGGGCCGTGGAAGTTTGTCTCGCGCACGGTCAAGGACGACCTGAAGCTGGAAGCCTTTGGCGGCTACTGGAACAAGGAGAAGCGCCCGGGCATCAAGGACCTGACCATCAAGGTGATTCCGGAGGACCTGACCCGGGTGGCGGCCTTCAAGACCGGCAAGGTCGATTTCATCGACAACGTGCCGCCGTCGATGGTCGAAGAGTTCAAGAAGATGCCGGGGGTGAAGACCGTCACGCTGGTGAGCGGCAACAACCTCTTTCTCAATTTCAACACGCAGATGCCGAAGTCGCCGTTCAACGATGTGCGCGTGCGGCAGGCGGCCGCGCATGCCATCGATGTCGACGCCATCATCAAGCGCGTGCTGTTCGGCCAGGGCGAGCGCTATGCGCAGGTGGGCAAGGAGTCGAATGGCTACGACCCCGAACTCAAGCCCTACGCCTTCGACCAGAAGCGTGCGCGTGAATTGCTCAGGCAGGCCGGCTATCCCAATGGCTTCGACACCCCCTGCTACAACCTCACCACGCCGCGCGAACCGGGCGTGAAGGAAGTGGGCGAAGCCATGTATGCCTACCTGAGTTCCGTGGGCATCCGCTGCCAGGTGCGCAACCTGGAATACGGCGCCTGGATCAGCCTGGGCAAGCGCGGCCGCCCGGGCCCGCCGGAGATGGATGGCGTGCTGAGCTGGATGTGGTCGCAGGGCCTGCCCGGCGACCCGGGACTGGCCTGGTCCGGCCACCTGCACAGCTACCAGGGCGGCGGCGGCTGGGGCACCTACTCCTACACCAGCGACCCCGAGGTCGACGCGCTGCTGGAGAAGCAGCGCCAGACCATGGACCCCGCGGCGCGCACCGCGCTGCTGCGCCAGATCGCGCGGCTCAAGCAGGAGCGCGTGCTGGGCGGCCTGCCGACCTACCGGCCGCTGGTGACCTTTGCCTGGCGCGACAACAAGATCAACTACGTGCCCTGGCCCATCCGCGACTACTGGCGCTCATTCCAGGAAGTCAGCTGGAAGCAGCGCTGATCCGCCGCCGCGCCCGGCCCTGCGCGCCGGACGCGGCATCCCCGCTGACGAATCTCCGACGGAGCCTGTCATGCCTATTGCAAAACGCCTGCTGCACGGCCTGATCAGCATCCTTGGCGCGAGCGTGATCATCTTCCTGATCTCGCGCCTGTCCGGCGACCCGCTTTCCCTGTTGCTGCCGGCCGACGCGCCGCCGCAGGTGATCGAGGCAACGCGCCGCCATCTCGGCCTGGACCAGCCGCTGGTGGCGCAGTACCTGGTCTTCCTCGGCCATGCCGTCACCGGCGACTTCGGCAACTCCTACCGCTGGCAGGAACCGGCACTGGGGCTGATCCTGGAGCGGCTGCCGGCCACGGTGGAACTGGCGCTGGCCGCACTGGGCTTCTCGATTGCCATGGCGGTGCCGTTCGGCGTGCTGTCGGCGGTCTACCGCGGCTCCTGGTTCGACCGCTTTGCCAAGGTGTTCGCCATGCTTGGCCAGGCCATGCCCAACTTCTGGGTCGGGCTGCTGCTGATCCTGTTCTTCGCGGTGCAGTTGAACTGGCTGCCCGCATTCGGGCGCGATTCGTGGAGCAGCCTGGTGCTGCCCGCGATTGCGCTGGGCTGGTATCCGGTGGCCGCGCAGACCCGCGTGGTGCGCTCGGCCATGCTGGATGTGCTGGACAGCGACTACATCCGCATGGGCCGCGCCATGGGCCTGCCCGAGGGCGTGCTGATCTGGAAATACGCGCTGCGCAACGCGGCCATTCCGCTGGTGACCATCCTCGGCGTGTACTTCGCGGCGATGCTGGGCGGCGCCTTCGTGGTCGAAGTCATCTTTGCCTGGCCAGGGGTCGGCCGCACCGTGGTCGAGGCCGTGTTCGCGCGCGATTTTCCCGTGGTGCAGGCGGGCGTGATGCTCACCTCCGTGCTGTTCGTGCTGTCCAACCTGTTGGTCGACCTGAGCTACGGCCTGATCGACCCGAGGATCCGCCATGCCTGAGATCGCCGTTCCTCCTGCCAGCGCCCCGGCGGCGCCGGCCCGCAAGCGCCAGCGGCGTGACCTGGGTGGCCTGCCCTGGTTTGCGCTGGCAATCTTCCCGGTGCTGCTGGTCTGCGCCGCCGGCGGCGAGGCGCTGCTGCCGCACGACCCCAACGGCCTCGACCTCGGCCTGGCCTTCCAGCCGCCGGCCTGGCTGGCGGGCGGCAGCTGGGCCTATCCGCTGGGCACCGACAACATGGGACGCGACCTGCTCTCGCGCATCATGGCCGGCACGCGCATCTCGCTGGTGGTGGCGTTGTACGCCATCCTGATCTCGGGCGGCATCGGCACCGCCGCCGGCATGCTGGCCGGCTACTTCGGCGGGCGCCTGGACGCACTCATCATGCGGCTGGTCGATATCCAGATGTCGATCCCCGCGCTGGCGCTGGCGCTGGTGCTGGCCGCGGTGCTGGGCCCGGGCTTCAACACCGTGGTGCTGGTGATCGTGGTGACCTACTGGACCTGGTACGCACGCATCGTGCGCGGCGAGGTGATGTCGCTCAAGCAGCGCGACTACGTGGCGCTGGCGCGCGTGGCCGGCTGCGGCACGCTCACCATCTTCCGCCGCCACCTGCTGCCCAACCTGCTCAATACCCTGCTGGTGCTGGCCACGCTGCAGGTGGGCCAGGTGATCATCTTCGAGGCCTCGCTCAGCTTTCTCGGCCTGGGCATCCAGCAACCCGACGTGTCGTGGGGGCTGATGCTGGCCGATGCGCGCAACTACATCACCAACGCGTGGTGGGCTATCACCATGCCCGGGCTGGCCATCATGGCCACCTGCCTGGCGTCCAACCTGCTGGGCGACTGGCTGCGCGACCACTTCGACCCGAAAAGGAGGCAGCTATGACCGGCCCCGACCATAAGGTGGCGCATGTGGCGCAACGCCCGTCACCGGCGCCCGCCGCCGCCCACGGCACCCCCATGCTGTCGGTGCAGGGGCTGACCACGCACCTCGAACTGCGCCGCGGCACGGTGCGCGCCGTGGACGGGGTCGACCTGCACGTGCATGAGGGCGAGACCCTGGGCGTGGTGGGTGAATCCGGTTCCGGCAAGTCCATGACCATCCTGTCCGTCCTGCGGCTGCTGCCGCGCCAGGGCGGCGTGCACCTGGGCGGCAAGGTGCTGCTCGATGGCGTGGACCTGCTGCAGCTGCCCGAAAAGACCATGAGCACGCAGTACCGCGGCCGCAAGATCGCCATGATCTCGCAGGATCCGCTGACCTCGCTGAACCCGGTCTTCACCGTCGGCGACCAGGTCGGCGCGCCGCTGCGCTACCACGGCCGCGCCGACAGCCGCGCGGCGCGGCGGCGCCAGGTGGTGCAGGTGCTGGACAGCGTGCGCATCCCCTCGCCCGAGACGCGGCTGGACGACTATCCGCACCAGTTCAGCGGCGGCATGCGCCAGCGCGTGGTGACCGGCATGGCCATTGCCAGCGCACCGCGCCTGCTGGTGGCGGACGAGCCCACCTCGGCACTGGACGTGACCATCCAGGTGCAGATCATGGCGCTGTTCCGCAAGATCCAGGCGCAGACCGGTGTCGGCATCATCCTGATCACGCACGACCTGGGCGTGGCGGCCAGCATCTGCCACCGGGTGGCGGTGATGTACGCCGGACGCATTGTCGAGACCGGCGATGTGCGCACGCTGTACCAGCGCCCCGCCCATCCCTACACGCAGGCCCTGCTCCAGGCCATTCCCCACTTCGGCGAAAAACGCGAGCGGCTCTACGCCATCCAGGGCAGCCCGCCAAGCCTGATCGACCCGCCGCACGGCTGCCGCTTCGCGGCGCGCTGCCCGCACCGCAAGCCGCTGTGCGATGACGCCTATCCCCCCGAGATCGAACTTGAATCCGGCCACAAAGTCAGTTGCTGGCTGGCTTCGGTTGGCTGAGCCACGGCAACACAGGAGGCGCCATGCTGCTCGAAGTCGAAAACCTGAAGAAGCATTTCCCCGCGCGCGGCGGCGGCACGGTGCGCGCCGTCGACGGCGTCAGCTTTGCCGTGGATGCCGGCCAGACCTATGCGCTGGTGGGCGAGTCCGGCTGCGGCAAGACCACCATCGCCAGGCAGCTGCTGCTGCTTGAGCGCCCCAGCGCCGGCACCATCCGCTTCGACGGCCAGGACGTGCTGGCGCTGGAGCGCAAGGGCATTCTGGCCTACCGGCGCCAGGTGCAGGCGGTGTTCCAGGATCCGTCCTCGTCGCTCAATCCGCGCCTGAAAGTGGGCATGCTGCTGGCCGAGCCGCTGCTTGCGCACGGCCAGGGCGGCGACCGCGCCGCGCTGCGCCGGCGGCTGCTGGAGCTGCTGGAGATCGTCGGCCTGCCGCCCGGCGCGCTGGACCTGTATCCGCACGAGTTCAGCGGCGGCCAGCGCCAGCGCATTGCCGTGGCGCGCGCACTGGCGCTGCAGCCACGGCTGATCGTGCTGGACGAGCCCACCTCGGCACTGGATGTCTCGATCCGGGCGCAGATCGTCAACCTGCTGTCCGATATTCAGCGCAGCTTCGGCCTGGCCTACGTGGTGATCGCCCATGACCTGGCGCTGGTTGAGCACTTCAGCTCGGCCGTGGGCGTGATGTACCTGGGCAATATGGCCGAAAGCGGGCCCAGCGCCACCGTGTTCAGCGCCCCGCGCCACCCCTACACGCAGGCACTGCTGGGCTCGGCGCCGCGGCCCGACCCCGACCACCAGCCGGCCGAGGGGTTGATCCTGGGCGATATCGGCTCGGCGCTGAACCCGCCAGCGGGCTGCAAGTTCCATCCGCGCTGCCCGCGGGCGGTGCCGGCCTGCGCCACCGAGATCCCCCTCATGCTGCGGCTGGACCCGGCCGCCGGCTCAGCTGCGCCGGCGCACGTGGCCGCCTGCCACCTGCTTCACTAAGAACCCGTTTCAGAATGAAAAAGGGGCGCGCGTCAGCCGCCCTGCATCTTCGACGGATCGTCGCTGCGCGAGGTCGTGGTGACGGTGCCGTCGCTGTTGAAATGCACGTTGAAGAAGGCCTTGTCGGTAGAGGTTTCCATCCAGCGGTAGCCCCACACCTCTTCCTTCTTCAGCGCAAATGCCTCCACCTTGGTGGGCTTGCCCAGCAGGCGGCGGATGTCGTCCTTGCTCATGCCGGCGCGCACGCGTGCGAAGTTCTCGGCTGACAGCACCTGCTCGATCTTCGCGACCTTGCCATCGGCGCTGATGGTGACCATCCAGGTGGTGGTGCCCTCTGGGCCGCGCGGGTATTCAAGCCGGCGCCCGCCGTCCGCTTCTTCCCAGACGATCTCCGACTTGCCGGCCTGGCGCCGCAGGTCTTCCTCGGTGGACTGGCCGGGGACGATGCCCTTGAACAGCTCGCTGTCGGGCTTGATCGCGTTCCAGGTGTTGCGGGCGGTGTCGCCCGCCTTCTTCATGGCTTCATCGACCTTCTGCTGGTCGCAGCCGAACAGCGCAAGCAAAGAGGCAAAGAGTCCCATGGCGGCAAGGCGTCGCGGCGACGCGAAAGTGGAGGGGTGCCCGTCAGCGGCGCACGGGTTCGGCGACGGCTGCCGAGGCTGCCTGTGCCGCGCTGTCGGGACTGGTTGGCTGGCTCTCATCCTGCTGGCTCCTTCTGCTGTCGCCGCGACCCGAGGTCCCGCTGAACAGGTTCGCCCAGCTGTCGAAGCGGCGGTTGAACAACACCGACAAACCGTTGATGGACCCGCCCTTTGCAATCAGCGACCAGCGCCGTGAGAACTGCCAGGTCAGCTTCACCACGTTCGAGGCCGATGTCAGGCTCTGCTCATAGCCGACCGACATACGGTCGGTAATGGCCTTGCCCATGCTGACCACCTGCTGGTCATTGAGACCCGCGGTACTGGGCCCGATCGAGAATTCGTCGATGCCGAAATGCTGCACGATCCCCTTGCCGGCCTTGCCGCCGATCATGCCCAACGCCGCGCCGCCCAGCGCGGCGCCACCCAGCTGGCGCTGCTGGCCGGCACCGGCGCTTTCCGCGCCGTAGCCGAACATCAGCCACGAGAGCTTATCCTCTTCCGGCACATTGGGTTCCGACACCAGCCGCACGCGCGGCAGCCGCACCGTGCCGGTCACCTCCACGCCCGCCTCCACTTCCTGGTTGCGGCGCATCGCGCGGATATTCATGTTCGGGTTGTCGAGCGGGCCATTGAAGTTGATGATGCCACGCTCGATGTCCAGCTTGCGCCCGAAGGCTTCATAAGTGCCGTCGGTCACGCGCACCGTGCCGGTGGCCTTCATCGGTGCCAGGGGTTCGCTCTTGACAGCCATCTGGCCGGCCAGCAACAGGTCCGCGCCCGCGCCCCGGAAGCGGAAGTTGTTGCCCAGGTCCACAGTCAGGTCGATCACCGGGCTGAACTTGCTTGCCGGCTTGGACTCCGGCGCCGGCGTGGCGGCAGTCTTCACGGCGCGCTGGTCCTTGCGCCGGATAACCACCACATCATCGCCCAGCACCGGCGCGCCGGCCTTGGGCAGGTCGAACAGGCCGCGGTCGACGCGGATCTTGCCGCGGATCACGACCTGCTTGTTCTCGTTGGCGATGCTGGCGTCGCCCGAGACCACCAGCGTGCGCTCGGGGCTGGCGAACAGCTGCAGCTTGTCGGCGACGATCTTGCCGGTCAGGTTGGGATCGGCCTCGCCCAGCTTGACGTTGCCGGTGGCCGTGAGCTTGCCGTCGCCGCCGTGGAACTCCACGTGCTTGAGCTCGACCGTGTTCTGGTCCAGCACCACGCGCACGGTGCCGTCGGTCAGGCGCAGGCCCAGGTCGTACAGCGTGACGGCGAGGTGGTCGCCGTCGACGGTGCCGGTCAGCAGCGGCGCGCCGACCGTGCCGCCCAGGCGCATCGCCGCGGCCAGTTTGCCGTCGAAGGCGTACTGCGGGCCTGTCAGCGCTTCCAGCGATTTCAGGCGCGGCACGTCGACGGTCACCGTGCCGCCCAGGGTCGAGGCCGGACCCACGGTCTGCAGCCCCTGCTCCTGCACCAGTCCGGCGGAGGCGTCCACCACCACCTTGCCGATGCGGCCCGACACCATGCCGCCGCGCAGCGCGATGCGGTTGCCGCCGGCCTCGGCGCGCAGGCTGGTCTCGCCCAGGCCGAGCGTGGTGAAGCCCCGGCCGGCGTTGACCGAGAGGTCGCCGCTGCGCCGGCGCAGTTCGGCGAACCCGGTCGCGATCTCGGCCAGCGCCAGGTTCCAGCGGCCGTCGATGACCAGGTCGGAGCGCACCGGCGGCTTCTCGCCGGTGATGGTTTCCATCAGTTCCAGCACACGGCCCACCTGCAGGCCGTCCAGGCTGCCCGCGCTGCGGATGCGGCCGTGGTCCCAGTCCAGGCTGTCGATCGCCAGCGTGGCGCGGTCCAGCAGCAGGCGCGCGGCGCCCAGGCGCACGCGCTGGTCGGCCACCAGCAGCTGCGTCGGCGCGGCCAGGCGCAGATTGACGGTGCTGCGCGCTTCCAGGGTGCGGATGGTGCCGTTCCAGCCGTCCTTGCCCTTCCACGCGCCCTGCCCCGCCAGCGCCAGCTGCAATGACCGCTGGTTCAGGCTGCCGGCCGCCTTGACGTCGAAGGTATGGTTGGCCTGGGTGCCGCTGAGCGTGGCATCGAGCGTGCTCAGGCTTGCCTGCGGGCCGCGGTAGTTGCGCGCGGCCAGTTGCACCGAGAGCGGACCGTCCAGCCCGCCGCGCACCTCGGCGCGGCCGCTGGCGCTGGCCACCTTGTGCGGGCCCACTTCCAGCGCCTGCGCGTTGTAGTCGGCCACCACTTCGGGCTTCTTCAGCGTGCCGGTGATGGTGGCGTCGAGCTTGAGCTTGCCGGCCACGCCAAACTTGAGCCGCTCCAGCTGCGGCGCATCGACCGCCAGCTTGAGCGCATCGCCGCGCGCGCCGAAGCTGCCGCGCAGGTTGGCCTGGTTGCCGGCCATGCTCAGCGAGGCCTCGCTCGGCAAGAGCCGCTCGCCCGCCAGGCGCACCTTGCCGCCGCCTGTCATTGGCAGGCCCGCGTATTCGCTCTCATGCACGGCAAAATCCAGCGCCACGCCAAGCTCCGGCGCGATCTCGCCGGTCGCGGTGAAATCCGCATTGATGCGGCCGGCGGCAACCTTGGCCAGGCGCGACGGATCGAACGAGGCCAGCTTGCCCTTGAAGCTGAACGGCTGCTTGTCCTTCAGGCCGAGCTTGCCTTCCGCGGTCAGCAAACCCGGGCCCACCGCGGCACGCAGCGTGGCCAGCGTGACCGCCTCGGCATCGAAGCTGGCATCGGCGAACAGCTTGAGCGGCCCGCCCGACAGGTCCAGCGCCACGCTTTGCCGGCCCGGCTCCATCCGCACCACCACCGGGCCGGAGAGGCTGGCGCTGGTCAGCGAGCCATGCAGCGCGGCCGGGTCCAGCCTGCGCACGTCCAGGTCGAAACCGCCACGGCCGCCGCGCAGCGAACCGCCGCCGGAGATCTCGGCCTTGCCCGCCAGCGCCACGCGCAGCTCCGAGACGGCCTGTGCCATCTCGCTCAGCTCGACATGGACGCGCACCGACTGCACCGGCAGCCGCTGCTTGTCCAGCGGACCGGCTTCCAGGTTGCGGATCTCGATGTCGCCGGCGACAGCCAGCGGTGCGGGCGCAGGCGCCGCCGCAGGGGCGGATGCGGAGACACCCGATGCCGCCGGGGGAGCCGATGCCGCCACGGCACTGGCCGCCTGCGCGCCGGCACCCGCGGCCGCGCCGTCCACCGGCCGCAGCTCGGCATGCACGGTCAGGTTGGCCTGTGGCGCCGACGGGCTGAACAGGCGCGGGTTGATGCGATCGCCATCGACCAGCAGGTGCGTGAACGGCACCTTGCCGAACGGCGTCAGGTCGACGCCGGCGCGCAGGTGGATGCGGTCGCCGCTGGCCTGCAGCTCGGCACGCAGCGCGTCCAGGTTGCCCTTGGCGGTGGCATTGACGGCAAAGGACTCATCCTGCCAGCTGCTTTCCAGCAAGGCTTCGGCGCTGAGCGCGAACGGGGCGCGTGCGCCCACCTGGGCGTTGGCAGCCAGCTTGCCGTACGGTGTTTCCAGCTTGTCCACGCTGACGCGGTGGCGCTGGCCGTCGCTGTGCAGCGCGCCGGCCAGGTTGCTGAACACCATCGGCTCGGCCGTGGGCGCCGTGCCTTGCAGCAGCGACAGCCGCTCAAGCGTCAGGGAATCGACATCGATGGCCAGCGGCAGTTCGAGCGACGTGGGCCTCTGCATCGGCTCGGTGCTCGGCTCCGACGGGCCGAGCTTCACTTCAGCCTTGCCGATGCGCAGCCACTGCACGTGCAGGCGCCGCGCCTGCCAGTTGAGCGCCCAGTTGCCATCCACGCGGTCCACCGTCACGCGCGTCTGACCGCTGGCGAACACCACGTCGCGCAGGCGCAGGCCGTGTGCCACGGTGCCGCCTTCCAGCCGGCCGCTGAGCATGCCGGCCGACAGCCGCGTGGCCAGCGTCCACAGGTGGCGGGTGCCGGTCTCGGTGCGCAGCGCCGCCACGCCCGCCGCCACCAGCGCCACCATCAACAGCAGCAGCAGGCCGACCAGCCAGGCCAGCACGCGCCACAGCCGCCGCCGCTTGCGCGGCGCGGGCGGGGTCGGAGTCCGGGCCGAATCGCCGCCGGGTACCGAAGGCAGATCGTGGGCGCTCATGCCGGCATCCGGGTCAGGCGGGAAAGACATGGGTGCCGCATCAGAACGCCACTCCCAGCGAGATATGCGGCCGGAACTGCTGCTGGATGCCGTAGCCCAGGTCCAGCTGCAGCGGGCCCACCGGCGTACGCCAGCGCACGCCGACGCCCACGCCGTTGTAGATGGTCACGCCGTGCAGGTTGTCGGCGGCAGTGCCGAGATCCCAGAACACCGCCACGCCCCAGTCCGGCTTGAACCAGTACTGGTACTCCAGGCTGCCAGTGCCCAGGTACTTGGCCGGCAAGATGCTGGAGCCGCTGGGCGTGCCGATCGACTGGTAGCTGTAGCCGCGGATCGAATCGGTGCCGCCGGCGCGAAAGCGCAGCGTGGCCGGGATCTGGCTGGAGCTGTCGCCGGTCAGGTCGGCACCGAGTTCCAGCCGTGCCACCACCAGGTCGCGCTTGCCCACCGGTATGTACTGGCGGATACGGCCGTACAGCCGCAGGAAGGTGGCATCGCTGAGGAAGCCCTTGGCGGCCACCCCGACCTGGGTGCTGATGACATTGCCGCGGCGCGGGAACACCGGGTTGTCGACATCACGCCGCGTCCACGCAAAGGCCGGCACCAGCGCCTTGCTGATCTGGGCGGCCTGGCCCTCCGGCAGCAGCTTGTCGTAGTAGAAATCCAGCGACGTCGTCACGTCGTACTTCTCGCGCGAGCGCGAGCGCTTCAGGCCCGCGCGCAGGCTGGTGGTGTCGGTGTTCTCGATGTCGATGGTGCGCTCGTAGCTGCTGTACACGCTGTTGCGGTAGTTGCCCGGGGACGGCGGCATCGCGGTCTCGGCGAACAGATAGGAGCGCTTCTGCTCCAGCCGCGCCTGCGAGTCGAAGGTCCAGGCGCGGTTGAACAGGTTGTAGTACGAATAGCGCCCTTCGATCTGCGCGCCGGTGTCGGTGGTAAAGCCCCCGCCGCTGTTGAGCCGGTGCGCCGGATATTCGCGCACGCGCACCAGCACCGGCGAGCTCACCACGCCGTCAGCCGCCTTGTCGGCGTCCGGCGGCGGTTCCAGGTCGACCTGCACGTTGGAGAAGTACGGCTGGTTCTGGATCGCGCGCTGCAGTTCCAGCAGCCGCTCCACGCGGTACGGCTCGCCCTCGCTCAGCGGGTTGACGTTGTAGATGATCTGTTCCGGATAGCGGCGCGTGCCGGTCACCTTCAGCGGCCCCAGCAGGTAGGCCGGGCCGCTGGCGTAATGCGCGGACAGGTCCGCGCGCTGGTCGTCCGGCTCCACGCGCGCCTGCGACGCGGCCAGGCGCGCGCCGTAGTAGTTGTGGCTCTGCAGCGTGACCAGCGCGTCTTCCTTGGCCTTGTCCCAGTCGCCCTGCCGGAACGGCTCACCCACCGGCAGTCCCCACTTGGCCTGCATCTCTGCCACCTGCTCGGGCGAGCGCGTGGCCGCCGGGCCCGTCACCTGGACGTCGACATTGCGGATCAGCGTGCGCGCGCCGGGGTCGACCATCACGTGAACCACGCGCTTGTCGCCCTCGCCTTCCACGCGGGTGGTGGTGGTCGGGTCGAAGTAGCCCTCGGTGGAGGTGAGCGCCCGCACCTGCTCGCCGACGGTCTCGACCATATAGTCGAGCTGGTCCGGCGAGAGGTCGGCGCGGTCCTTGTAGCGTGACAGGTCGAGATGCTCTTCCAGCATTTCGCGGATCGGCTTGGGTGCCTCGATTTCGACCTTGTACGCGGCCCAGGCCGGGGCGGCCGCCAGCGCCAGCACCGCGCCCAGCGCGGCCAGTACGCGAACGGCCACGCGCGCGCGGCCAGCGGAGTTAGCGGTAATAGCGGTGTCTTGCGGCATCGCCGATTGTCCACACATACAAAGTCGGTATTTGACCACACCCGGCCTTGCGCCCGGAACTTTCCGGTGCCTTGCACCCGGCCTGGATGCATTCCGGGGGGCCGATACTGTAAAATCGTGACCCACTGCACCTATCTGGCGCCCGCGCGGGCGCATCACGGTTGAACATGGCCATCTACGAATCCGAAATCACCCAGTTCCTGAAGCAGCTCAAGCAAGAGCGCCCGACGCTGGAGGCCGAACAGCGCGACGGCCGTGCCCTGCTGTGGGACAAGTCGCCGATCGACCTGGAAGAGCGCGCCCGCGCCGAAGCTTCGCGCGTGGCGCAGAAGCCATACGTCTACTCGCAGGACAACTGATTCCCGCCGCCCCCGCGAGCGCACGCCGCCCATGAGCACAGGCGACCAGGACAAGCTGCCGCTGCCCGTCGAGCTGCCGGCCGTGGTCCCGGCCGTTGCAGCCGGCCCTGCCGGCCCCGCCGACATGGTCGACGGGATGGCTTTCGCGCGCCTGTACGGCGAGCCGCTGTTCAAGCTGCCGCAGGACCTGTACATCCCGCCGGACGCGCTCGAAATCTTCCTGGAAGCCTTCGAGGGCCCGCTGGACCTGCTGCTGTACCTGATCCGCAAGCAGAACTTCAATGTCCTCGACATCCCGATGTCGCAGGTCACCCGGCAGTACCTGTCCTACATCGAGCAGATCCGCAAGACCAACCTTGAGCTGGCCGCCGAATACCTGCTGATGGCGGCCATGCTGATCGAGATCAAGTCGCGCATGCTGCTGCCGGTCAAGAAGGCCGACAGCGACGATGAGGCCGAGGACCCGCGCGCCGAGCTGGTGCGCCGCCTGCTGGAATATGAGCAGATGAAGCTGGCCGCGCAGCGCCTGGATACGGTGCCGCAGCTGGGCCGCGACTTCCTGCGCTCGCAGGTCTATATCGAGCAGAGCCTGGCGCCGCGCTTCCCCGAAGTGGAAACCGTGGACCTGCAGGCCGCCTGGGCCGATGTCCTCAAGCGCGCCAAGCTCAACCAGCACCACAAGATCTCGCGCGAGGAACTGTCGGTGCGCGAGCACATGAGCCAGATCCTGCGCCGGCTGCAGCACGCGCGTTTCATGGAATTCTCCGAGCTGTTCGAAGACGCGGTGCGCTCAGGCAAGGGCGTGCCGGTGGTGGTGGTGAACTTTATCGCCATGCTGGAGCTGTCGCGCGAAGCGCTGGTGGAGATCACCCAGGCCGAACCGTTCGCACCAATTTATGTGCGATTGGCGTACAGCCCGACCTGACCCACCCGCGGTGCGGGGTCCGGCCCCGCCCCACTTGTTCTACAATCCGCCGACAGCCGGCCCAACGGCCCACGGCGCAGGCCCCGACGGCAAGTGCCCGAAGGCCTCGCGCCCGACAGAAGGCCGAGACCGGTAGTCCATGTGCCGCCCATTGACGGACCGGCGCCCGGGTCACACCTATCACGACCAGCACACCAAGGCAGATGAAAGTCATTTCCTCCATCCAAGAGCTGCGCGACCAACTGCGCGGCCAGAACCGCGCTGCCTTCGTCCCCACCATGGGCAACCTGCACGAAGGCCACCTGTCGCTGATGCGCCTGGCGCGCCAGCACGGCGACCCGGTGGTGGCATCGATCTTCGTGAACCGCCTGCAGTTCGGCCCGAACGAGGATTTCGACAAGTACCCGCGCACGCTGCAGGACGATATCGAAAAACTGCAGAGGGAAGGCGTCTATGTGCTGTTCGCGCCGTCCGAGCGCGATATGTACCCCGAACCGCAAGAATACCGCGTCGAGCCGCCGCATGACCTGGGCGACATCCTGGAAGGCGAGTTCCGCCCCGGTTTCTTCAAGGGCGTGTGCACGGTGGTGATGAAGCTGTTCTCGTGCGCGCAGCCGCGCGTGGCGGTATTCGGCAAGAAGGACTACCAGCAGCTGATGATCGTGCGCCGCATGGTGCAGCAGTTTGCCCTGCCGATCGACATCATCCCCGCCGAGACCATCCGTGCCGAAGACGGCCTGGCGCTGTCGTCGCGCAACCGCTACCTGGGCCCCGACGAGCGCGCCGAGGCGCCGGTGCTGTACCGCACGCTGCATGACGTGCGCGACACCGTGCTGGGCAGCGACCGCGCCTCGGCCGACCTGCTTGCCGTCGAGGCGAATGCGAAGGAATCGCTGGCCAGGCGCGGCTGGAAGCCGGACTACGTGTCGATCCGCAAGCGCGTCGACCTGCAGGCGCCAACGCGCGAGGAATTCCTCGCCGGCGAGCCGCTGGTGATCCTGACGGCCGCCAAGCTGGGCGAGACCCGGTTGATCGACAATCTGGAGATCTGAGCGGCTGGTGTTGCCATGCGGTTGGCGCCTTATTGGCTTGGCGCTATGCGGTCGGTTTGTGGCTCTTGACTAGCGTGGGCTGTTTCGCCGGCGTAGCCGGCGAGTCACTTTTTGTCCGAGCGACAAAAAGTAACCAAAAAACGCGTCGCCTGAGCGGCTGGCAATCAATTCCTCGGCGTTGGCCCGTTCCCGCGGCGGTGCTTGCCGTTCGATGTAGTTGCCCGTTCGACCCTGCTACGCCATGTGAGTGTGGGACAGTGCCTGCGTTAACCCACTATTGAACGATCCCCATGCAGGGGCGTAGGCCGCCTGCTGCCAGCCGCATTGCGGGGACGCCTACGGCTGCTGCGCCGGCCCAAAATGCGCTGACGGTCATTGAGCGCTTGCGCGGAGCGCAGCCGAAGGCGTTGATGCGATATCGATGGAGAGCGCGGGCCACCGCCCGACTTGGGGATCGTTCAAAAACCGGTTATCGCAGGCACTGCCCCACACTCACATGGCGTAGCAGGGTCGAACCGCGACCACATCCAAACGGCAAGCACCGCCGCCCATACGACCAACGCCGCGTAATTGATTGCCAGCCGCATAGGCGACGCGTTTCTTGGTTACTTCTTGTCGCTTGGACAAGAAGTGACTCGCCGGCTACGCCGGCGAAACAGCCCACGCTAGCCAAGAGCAACAACCGACCGCACAGCGCCAAGCCCAAAAAACCACGCGCGCCCCAGAAATAGCCCTTCTCATGCCCGCCGCATACCCGCCCGCTGCTCAGCCTTCACCACATGCCGCTGATGCCCCCGCCGACGCTTCCACCAGATCAGCACGCCGGTCACGGCAAACGCCAGCGGCGCCAGCCCAAACAGCGTGATGAAGACCCGCCCCGGCAGCCCGAAGGCCTCGCCGGTATGCAGCGGGAACAGCCAGTTCAGCAGCGTGTCGCCCGCCGGCGCCTCCTGCGGATCACGCACGCCCAGCGGCTTGCCGCTCCAGGCATCAAGCCACAGCCGCGTGGCGCCGGTATCCTTGCGCACCTCGCCGGGCTGGCGCAGCCGTACCTCGAAGGCGTCGCCCGGCTTGCGTGGGAAGCTGATGCGGGTCACCTGCGCTTGCGGGTACCGGGCCTGCGCCGCCGCCATGATCTCGCCCGCGCCCAGCGACCGGGCCCCGGCCGGCGCCGGTGCCGAGACGTGCTTCGCCGGCGGCGTCACGGTCATCACGCCCGCCACCATCGGTGTCACCCACTTCGGCAGGTTCAGGTACCAGCCGGAAAAGGCGATGATGGCCAGCACCGGCGCGGCCAGGATGCCGCCCGCGCGATGCAGCGAATAGTTGAAGCGCGACCACGAACCGCCATGCGTGATGCGGAACGCCTGCACCACCGAGCGCAGCTTCAGCTTGGGCCACCACACCGCCACGCCCACCAGCGTGGTCAGCAACAGCAGCATGCCGGCCACGCCGGTGATGGTCTTGCCGGTGTCGCCCGACAGCAGGTAGCGATGCAGGTGGAACAGCGTCGGCAGCAACAGCCGGCGCGACAGGCCCGCCTCGCCCCAGACCCGCTCGCCCTTCACCGCAAGCGTGACCGGATCGACCATCACCTGGCGTGAGCGGCCCGGCACCACGCCGTCGGGCGCCTTGACCGGGTACCAGGCGATAAAGACGCCGTCGGCATGGGCCGGCAGCATCAGCAGGTTGGGCTTGCCATAGGGGGGCGCAGCCAGCCGCTCGGTCACTGCCTGGACCGTGGCCGGCGACACCGGCTCCGTCATCGGCGTGGACGCCACCAGCAGGTCAGGGTTGAGCCAGGCATCCAGTTCTTCGCGCCAGGCGATGGTCATGCCGGTCAGCCCCAACAGGACGAACAGCAGGCCAAGGCTCAGGCCGATATACAGGTGCAGTTTGACGAGGACGACGCGCAGGCGGCCGGTGACCATGTGGGGGCTGATGTACGTTGAGCGGACGCTGCCATGCGTGGAGTATGGCGCAAAAGCCACTTTCACGCAGAATGCAAATGCGAAAGATTCGCGATTCTAGCAGGGCCCTGCCCAGCGGCGTGCCGCATGCATCAGCGCCGCAGCGGCGCCAGCATCGCATCCAGGTCCAGGTGCGCGGTCATGGTGTCGGCAAGCCGCTCGATCGATGCTTCGCGCAGTGCATCGAGGTCCACCGCCTGGGCGCCGTCCAGCCCTGCCCAGCGCAGCAGCGCCTGGCAGCCGGCGGGCTCGTCGAACAGGCCGTGGACATAGGTGGCCAGCACCTGGCCGTCGGCCGAGCGCGCGCCGTCGGGCCGCACCGTGCCGTCGCCGCGGTCGAGCCACAGGGCCGGCTGCTCAAGCCCCGCGCCCGTGGTGACGCCAAGGTGGATCTCGTAGCCGCGCACCGGCGCATCGGCCTCCTCCAGCGCCAGCCGGCCACCGACCTGGCGCAGTTGCTTCTCTGCCGCCAGCGTGGTCTCGAAATCCAGCCAGCCCAGGCCCGCGCTGCTGCCGGCCCGGCCTTCGCGGCCATCGGGATCGTGCACCTGCCGCCCCAGCATCTGCATGCCGCCGCAGATCCCGATCAGCTTGCCGCCGTAGCGCAGGTGCCGGGCCAGCGCCGCGTCCCAGCCATTGGCCCGGATGAAGTCCAGGTCGCCGCGCACGTTCTTGCTGCCGGGCAGCACCACCAGATCCGCGGGCGGGATCGGCATGCCGGGCCCGACAAACTGCAGGTCCACCTGCGGGTGCGCGCGCAGCGCGTCGAAGTCGGTATGGTTGGCGATGCGCGGCAGCACCGGCACGATCACGCGCAGGCGCTGTGCCGGCGAGCCGGCCCCATCACCGCTATCCGCTTGCGCGCCGATGATGGCGTCCTCGGCATCCAGATGCAGGCCGTGCAGGTAGGGCAGCACGCCGAATACCGGCTTGCCGGTGCGCGCGACCAGCCAGTCCAGTCCCGGCTCCAGCAGGCCGATATCGCCGCGGAAGCGGTTGATGATGAAGCCGGTCACGCGCGCGCGTTCGCTCTCGGACAGGCAGTCGAGCGTGCCGACCAGGTGTGCAAACACGCCGCCGCGGTCGATGTCCGCCACCAGCACCACCGGGCAGTCGACGCGCTCGGCAAAGCCCATGTTGGCGATGTCGCGCTCGCGCAGGTTGACCTCGGCCGGGCTGCCGGCGCCCTCCACCAGCACCACGTCATAGGCCTGTGCCAGGCGCGTGTGCGAAGCCAGCACGGCCTTCATCGCCTCGGGCTTGTAGGCATGGTAGGCGCGCGCATCCAGGTCCAGCCGCGCGCGGCCGTGGATGATCACCTGCGCGCCGGTGTCGCTGCTGGGCTTGAGCAGCACCGGGTTCATGTCGGTATGCGGTGCCAGCCGCGCGGCCTGTGCCTGCAGCGCCTGCGCGCGGCCGATCTCGCCGCCGTCGGCGGTGACCGCGCTGTTCAGCGCCATGTTCTGCGGCTTGAATGGCACCACGTGCGCGCCGGCACGCGCCAGCACCCGGCACAGGCCGGCCACAATGGTGCTCTTGCCGGCATCGGAAGTCGTGCCCTGGACCATCAGCGTGCCGCGCAGGGCACCCGGCGGCAGGGATTGCGAGGAGTCAGTCTGCATTGGCGGATTATCGCACCGGTGCCTGCAACAAACCTCGCGCGTGCCCCGTGCGATGCCCGGATGCGGCGGCTACAATACGCGGATGGAAACCCCGGCCATTGCACCCGCCTCCGCCCCAGGCGCCGCCACCCAGCCGCGTGCCGCCGGCGGACACGGTAACCGCCAGCTCACCCTGGTGCTGGGCGGCGCGCGTTCCGGCAAGAGCCATTACGCCGAACAGCTCGCCACCGACCATGCCACCATCACCGGTGGCCCGGTCACCTACATCGCCACCGCGCACCAGGACCCGGCGCGCGCCGACCAGGAGCTCGAAGTCCGCATCGCCCTGCACCGCGCCCGCCGCCCCGCCGACTGGCGCCTGGTGGAAGAGCCAGTGCACCTGGCCGATGCGCTCTATGGCAATGCGCGCCACGACGGCTGCATCCTGGTGGATTGCATGACGCTGTGGATGAACAACCTGATCTTCCCCGACGCCCGCACGTATCCTGAGCATGGCGTGATCACGCCGCCGGATGCCTTCACCGAAGAAATCGAAGCGCTGCTCACCGCGCTGCCCACGCTGCCGGGCCATGTGATCCTGGTCTCGAACGAGATCGGCTTCGGCGTGATCCCGATGGGCGCCATCACCCGCTTCTATGTCGATGAACTGGGCCGCCTGAACCAGAAGCTGGCCGCCGCCGCCGACTGCGTGCGGCTGATGGTGGCAGGCATTCCGGTTGCGGTGAAGGGCGCCGATCCCGCATGCTGATGCTGGCCTGGCCGGCATGCGTGGCAGCGGCACTGACGGGCGTTCTGCTGGACCGCTGGCTGGGCGAGCCGCGCCGCTGGCATCCGCTGGTGGGCTTCGGCCGCATCGCTGCCGCATGTGAGCGGCGGCTCAACCCTCTCCCGCACCGCGGTGCGCCCTGGCGCCAGCGCCTTGCCGGTCTTGTCGGCTGGTGCGTGCTGGTGCTGGTGCCGGCAACGCTCGCATGGTGGCTGGTCGACGCTGCGGCCAGCCTGCATCCTGTTGCCGCCCTGGCGCTGCATGCGGTGGCGCTGTATGCCGCACTCGGCGCGCGCAGCCTGCACCAGCATATCGCCCCGATCGCCGCCGCCCTTGCCGCGGCAGACCTCCCCGCCGCGCGCACGCTGACCGCGCGCATCGTCTCGCGCGACACCACCGATGCCGATGCCGAAGCACTGGCGCGTGCCGCCTGCGAGTCGGCACTGGAAAACGGCAACGACGCGATCTTCGGAGCGCTGTTCTGGTTCCTGGTCGGCGGGGCGCCCGCCGTGATCGTGTTCCGCCTGGCCAATACGCTCGATGCGATGTGGGGCTACCGCACGCCGCGGCTGCTGTATTTCGGCTGGGCCGCGGCGCGCATCGACGACCTGCTCAACCTCGTGCCCGCGCGCCTGACCGCGCTGTCCTATGCGCTGCTCGGCGCCACCGCGCAGGCGCTGCATTGCTGGCGCACGCAGGCTCCGGCATGGTCGAGTCCCAATGCCGGTCCCGTGATGGCCGCGGGTGCCGGCGCGGTAGGCGTGCAGCTCGGCGGCCCGGCCCGCTATCACGGTGAGATCGAACAACGCCCGCCGCTGGGCGCCGGCCCCGCGCCGCAAGCCGCGCATGTGGTGGCCTGCCTGCGGCTGGTCGAGCGCGCCTTGTGGCTGTGGCTGGCGCTGGCAGGCGCCAGCGCGCTGGCCGTCCTTGCGGTTGCCACGCCGACATGAACACCGCCCTGCCCCCGATCCGCCATGGCGGCGACCTGCTTGCCGCGGTGCGCCGCTACGGCCGCCCCGCCGGCGACTGGCTCGACCTGTCCACCGGCATCAATCCCGACGGCTATCCGGTGCCGGCGCTGCCTGCGCAAGCGTGGCAGCGGCTGCCCCAGGATGACGACGGACTGGCCGAACTGGCCGCACAGGCCTGCGGCGCGCCGCGGGCCTTGCCCGTCGCCGGCTCGCAGGCCGCCATCCGCACGCTGCCGGGTCTGCTGCGCCCGGGCCGCGTGGGCATCGCCGCGCTCGGCTACAGCGAATACGCGCCGGCCTTCGCTGCCGCGGGCCATGCGGTGGCGCCGCTGGATGAAGCTGCTTTCGCGCAGGCGGCGCTGGCCGACCAGCTCGACCATCTCGTCATCGTGAATCCGAACAACCCGACTGGCCGCGTGCTGCCCGCCGCCACGCTGCTGCGCTGGCATGCCACGCTGGCGGCGCGCGGCGGCACGCTGCTGGTCGATGAAGCCTTTATCGACTGCCTGCCCGATGGCTCGGTGGCCGCGCATAGCGGCAAGGCCGGCCTGGTGGTGCTGCGCTCGATCGGCAAATTCTATGGCCTGGCCGGCATCCGCTGCGGCTTCGTGCTGGCGCAGCCGGCACTGCTGGACGCGCTGCGCGAGCGCCTGGGCCACTGGACCGTATCGGGTCCGGCACGCGAGGTCGCGCGGCACGCCCTGGCCGACCACGGCTGGCAGGACGCCACCCGCGCGCGGCTGCAAGCATGCGGGGCGAAGCTGGCCGCGCTGCTGGACCGCCATGGCCTGGCGCCGGTGATGCATCCGCTGTTCTGCTGGGTGCCGCATGACGACGCCGCACGGCTGCATCACGCGCTCGCGCAACAAGGCGTCTGGACCCGCTACTTCGACGCCGCCGGCGGCTGCCCGCCGAGCCTGCGCCTGGGCCTGCCGCCGGACCAGCCACACGCCTGGCAGCGGCTGGGCGCGGCACTGGCCGCAGTCACTGCCTGAACCACTTTCCCCGATGCCATGCTGAACCGCCTGACGCCCGTTATTGCTTGCACGCTGCTGCTGGCAGCCCTGCCCGCCGCCGCCGCGGTGTCTGCCGTCGACGACTCGGGTCAGACCGTGACGCTGGCGCAACCGGCGCGCCGCGTGATCTCGCTGGCGCCGCACGTGACCGAAATGATCTTCGCGGCCGGCGGCGGCGAGCGCATCGTCGGCACGGTCAGCTACAGCGACTACCCGCCGCAGGCGCGCGAGATCGCGCGCGTGGGCGACAACAAGGCGCTGGACCTGGAACGCATCGCCGCGCTCAAGCCCGACCTGATCGTGGTCTGGCGCCACGGCAATGCGCAGAAGCAGACCGACCGCCTGCGTGCGCTCGGCATCCCGCTCTTCTACAGCGAGCCGCGCAGGCTGGCTGCGATTCCTGAGAACATGGAGAAGCTCGGCACGCTGCTGGGCACCGAAGCCACCGCGCGGCGCGCTGCCGACGGCTTCCGCCAGCAGGTAGAGACACTGCGCAAGACCTACGCGGCACGCCCGCCGGTGACCGTCTTCTACCAGGTCTGGCAGCAGCCGCTGATGACGCTCAACGGCCAGCACCTGGTCAGCGACATGCTGGCGCTGTGCGGCGGGCGCAACCTGTTCGCGGCCGAGGCGCCGCTGGTGCCGACCGTGTCGGTCGAAGCGGTGATCGCGGGCAACCCGGAAGCGATGCTGACGGCGGGCATCGGCGCCACGCGCTCGGACCAGCCGCTGCCGGATTTCGAGATGTGGCGGCGCTGGAAACAGGTCACGGCGGTGGCGCGCAACAACCTGTTCGTGATCGACGGCGACCTGGTCAACCGCGCCGGTCCGCGCGTGGTGCAAGGCGCCGAGCTGATCTGCAAGGATCTCGACACGGCGCGCAAGCGCCGGCCCGCACGCTGATCAGGCGGCGCGGTTCCACCAGCCGAGCCGGACACCGCCCGGCCCCAGCGTGAAACCGCAACTGGCACCGAAGCCCAACTCCCAGTTGACCGTCGCCGCCAGCGGCACGCCCAGCCAGTGCGCGGCCAGCATGCGCATCGGGCCGGCATGGCCGACCACCCACAGACATTGCGCGCGATCTTTCGCCAGCGTTGCGGCCCAGCCGGCAACCCGCGCCAACGCCTGCGCCGGCGCTTCACCGCCATGCGGGCGCGCGTGCAGCAGGTCGGCCGCCCACTGGTCGAGCGCGGCGCGGTCGATCGCATCCCAGGCCACGCCCTCCCAGCTGCCGAAGTCGATCTCGCGCAGCCGGGGTTCGGTGTCGATGGCCGGCGCGCCGCCCGGCAACACCCGCCTCAGCGCCTGCGCGGTGCCGAGCGCGCGCGCCAGCGGACTGGCGACAATGCGATCCGGCGTGGGCAGGCCCGCGGCGATCCGTGCCGCCGCAGGCGTCAGCGGCGCCACCAGCGGCAGGTCGAGGCAGCCATAGCAGGTGCCCGCCGGCACCTGCGGCTGTGCATGGCGGATCAGGACCACATCCATGCCGCGGCCACCAGGTAGAGCAGGATCTCGGCGCACTGCTGGGCCATGCCCAGGCAGTCGCCGGTATAACCGCCGATGCGGCGCACGAAGTAACGGCCGAGCAGCAGGCGCAGCACCAGCAGCGCGACGACTGCTGCCGCGCAGAACCACGGCGACACCAGCCACAGCGGCACCAGCCCGCACAGCAGCGCGAACGCCAGCCCCGCGCCGGCCAGCTTCTGCGCCACCGGCTTGGCCTTGCCTTGCGCGCGCACGTAGGTCAGCGTGGCGAGGTAGCTGACCGCCATCGCGCGGCTGGCGGCGTGCGCGGCGACCAGCACCGCCGGCAGCACCATCAACCCGCCGCGCCCCGCAATCGCCACCAGCAACTGCCACTTGAGCAGCAACGCCACCACCAGCGCGATCGCACCGAACGCGCCGATGCGCGAGTCATGCATGATGCGCAGCACGTCCTCGCGCTGCCACGCGCCGCCGAAGGCATCGACGCAATCGGCCAGGCCGTCTTCATGGAAGGCGCCGGTCAGCAGCAGCGTGGCGGCCATGCCCAGCAGCACGGCCACGCCGGGCGGCCACCACAGCATTGCGCCCCAGGTGACCAGAGCGCCCACGCCGCCCACCAGCAGCCCGACCAGCGGGAAGTAGCGTGCGGCGGCGTGCAGGTAATGCGGTTCGAATCCGGCCCAGCGCGCCAGCCAGCCCGGCAGCGGCACGCGCGTGAAGTAGCCCAGCGCCGTCAGGAAATAGCGCAGCTCGCCGGCCACGCCGGCGGGGCTGCGTGGTTTGGGTACCGGTGCAGGCACCGGGTCGGGTACTGGTGCAGGCACCGGGTCGGACGGCACGCTCATGGCGAGGCGGTGCTGACGCCGGCGCCGCTGAAGGTCGCCATCTCGTTCAGGAACGCCGCCGCCGAGGCAAGCAACGGCCACGCCAGCGCGGCGCCGGTGCCCTCGCCCAGGCGCAGGTCCAGCGCCAGCAGCGGCGCGGCGCCGAACTGGTCCAGCAGAGCACGGTGGCCGCGCTCATGCGAGCAGTGCGTGAACACGCAGTACTGCAGCACGTCGGGGTCCAGGCGCTGCGCCACCAGCAGCGCGGCCGTGGCGATAAAGCCATCGACCAGGATCACCATGCGGCTCGCGGCGGCGGCCAGGAAGGCGCCTGCCATCATCGCGATCTCGAAGCCGCCGAAGGTGGCCAGCACGTCCAGCGGCGCCTGCACATCGGCATGCAGCGCCAGCGCGCGCTCCAGCACCGCGCGCTTGCGCGCGAGGCCGGCATCGTCCAGCCCGGTGCCGCGCCCGATGCAGTCTGCCAGCGGCAGGCCGGTCAGCCGCTGCATCAGGCAGGCGGCCGCTGAAGTATTGGCAATGCCCATCTCGCCGAAGCCGATCACGTTGCAGCCCTGCTGCGCATGGCGCAGCACGCGCGCCATGCCGGCCGTCATCGCCGCGGCGGCCTGCTCCGGTGTCATCGCCGGCTCGACCGCGAAGTTGCGGGTGCCGTCGGCAATGCGGCAATTGACCAGGCCCGGTGCCGCCGGCAGCGGCACGCGCACGCCCGCGTCGACGATCTCCAGCGCAATGCCGTGCTGGCGCGAGAACACATTGATCGCCGCGCCGCCAGCCAGGAAGTTCTGCACCATCTGCGCGGTGACCTCGGCCGGATAGGCGCTGACACCGGCGTCGGCCACGCCGTGGTCGGCGGCAAACACGATCACCGTCGGGCGCTGCAGCACCGGCCGCGCCGTGCCGAGGATCAGGCCCAGTTGCAAGGCCAGCGACTCCAGCCGGCCCAGTGCGCCGAGCGGCTTGGTCTTGTCGTCGATGGCGGCCTGCAGCACGGGGCGCAGGGCATCGTCGAGGGGAGTGATTTCGGGAAACTGCATGATGCTTTGACCTTGTATTCGAAAAGGATGCCACTACATTTCAACGCCGCGCTGCGCCTTGATGCCCTGCTGGAAGGCATGCTTGACCGGCGTCATGTCGGTGACGGTGTCGGCCGCCTCCACCAGCGCCGGCGGCGCGCCGCGGCCGGTGATGACCACGTGCTGCATCGGCGGGCGCGCGCGCAGGTCGGCAATGACCTGCTCCACATCAAGATAGTGCAGCTTGAGCGCGATGTTCAGTTCGTCGAACAGCACCAGGCCGATGCCGGGGTCGCGCAGCATGCCGCGCGCCACTTCCCAGGCAGCCTCGGCCTTGGCCACGTCGCGGGCACGGTCCTGCGTTTCCCAGGTATAGCCCTCGCCCATCACGTGGAAGGCGCACTCGTGCGGGAAGCGGCGCAGGAACATCTCTTCGCCGGTGGGCTGCGCACCCTTGATGAACTGGACCACGCCGGTGCGCATGCCGTGGCCGAGCGCGCGCACCACCATGCCGAAGCCCGAGCTGGACTTGCCCTTGCCATTGCCGGTGGTGATGACGATCACGCCGCGCTCATCCTGCGCGGCGGCAATCCTGGCGTCGACGACTTCTTTCTTGCGCTCCATGCGCGCCTTGTGGCGGGCATCGCGGTCCGGGTCTTCTGCAGGCGGGTTCTGGGTATCAGTCATGACGTGTGTCAGGTGTGGGTGGGGGCGCGCCGTCGGGAATCAGCGCAGTATGCGCGCCGTCGGTGACGCTGACGATGGCGGTGCGAAGCGCGCGCGAGCAGTGTTCAGGGGTCAGCACCTGGGCGGCGGTGCCATGCAGCGTAGTGCCGTCTTCGGCCATCAGCAGGGCATGGGTGGCGTAGCGCCGCGCCAGCGTCAGGTCGTGCAGGATCACCACGATGGCGTGGCGCCCGGCCCGCGCCAACGCGGCCAGCTGTTCCAGCACCAGGATCTGGTGGCGCAGGTCCAGGTGCGAGACCGGTTCGTCCAGCAGCAGCAGTGGCGCCTGCTGCGCCAGCGCCGCGGCCAGCGAGGCGCGCTGGCGCTCGCCGCCGGACAGGGTCAGCACATCGCGCGCGGCCAGTGCTTCAATATCCATCGCGCGGATCACTTCATGCACGATGCGGTCGTCCTCGCGCCCGGTCCAGCCCCAGCCGGACAGGTGCGGATGCCGCCCCACGCGCACGGCATCCTGCACCGACATCGAGAAGGTGTCATGCACGGCCTGCGGCAGGTAGGCGCGCTGGCGCGCCAGCACCGCCGGCGCGATCTGCGCCGCCGCGGTGCCGTCGATCTCTGCGCTGCCGCCATCGGCGTGGCGCAGGCCGGCCAGCACCGTCATCAGCGTGGACTTGCCGGCACCGTTGGGGCCGGCAATGCACCACAGCTGCCCCGGGCCGATGGTCATCGTCAGGCGATCCACCAGCACGCGCTGGCCGGCGCGCAGCCGCACATCGCGCAGCGCAAGCTGCGGACAGGCGGTAAGCGGATGGGACCAGTGCGGGCCTTGGCTCATCGCGGCCTGCGCAGCAGCAGGTAGAGGAAGGTCGGCACCCCCAGCAGCCCGGTGATCACGCCCACCGGCAGCTGCGCCGGCGCAACCACGGTGCGTGCGATCAGGTCGGCGGCCATCAGCAGCGCGCCGCCCAGCAGCGTGGCGGCCGGCAGCAGCAGGCGCTGGTCATTGCCCCACGCCAGCCGCACCAGGTGCGGCACCACCAGCCCGACAAAGCCGATCGAGCCGGCCGTGGTGATGGCCGCGGCAATGCACAGCGACGCCAGCAGGAAGGTCGCCAGCCGCACGCGGCCCACGCGCACGCCCAGCGACTGCGCCACGGTCTCGCCCAGCAGCATCACGTTGAGTGCGCGCGCCATCGGCATGGCCAGCAGCAGCGCCACAACCAGCATGGCCAGCGCGCCGCCGTAGCTGGCGGTGCCGCTCAGGTCGCCGGTCAGCCAGAACAGCATGCCGCGCAGGCGCGACTCCGGCGCAATGGAAAGGACCAGGGTAATGACCGCGCCCCAGCCTGCGGCCAGGATCACGCCGGTCAGCAACAGCCGGGCGCCCGCCTCGCGGTGGCCGCCCTGCACCTGCGGATGCAGCAGGTCGCGCCGCGCCAGCGACGCCACCAGCACCATCGCCGCCAGTGCACCGGCGGCGGCGGCGGCCTGCACGCCCCACCACGGCGCCAGCAGCAGCATGGCCAGCAGCGCGGCAGTGGAGGCGCCGCCCGATACGCCCAGCACATAGGGCTCGGCCAGCGGGTTGCGCAGCAGCACCTGCATCAGCGCGCCGGACAGGGCCAGCAGCCCGCCGCAGGCAAACGCCGCTGCCGCGCGCGGCAGCCGCAGTTCGCGCACGATCGCCGCGGCGGTGCCGGTGTCGGTACCGCTGAACGCAAGCCAGAGCTCGCGCGCATCGAGCGACACGCTGCCCAGCGCCAGCGACAACACGAACGCCAGCAGCGCCGCGAGCGCCAGCACCAGCCAGATCGCCAGGGCGCGCCGGAACTCAGACATGGCGCGCCCGTGCGCTCATCGCTGGCGCCAGCCCAGCGTGATGAAGCCCGCGCGCCCCTGCGTGTTGTAGGGGTAGGCGAGCTGGTAGTCCTTGTCGAACAGGTTTTCGACGCGGGCGGCGATAAACCATTGCTTGTCGATGTTGTAGCGGGCGTTCAGGTTGACGATACCGTATCCGCCCAGCTTGCGCGAGCCGGTATCCATGCGCGAGGACGACACCAGCCATTCGCCGCCGAAGCGCCAGTTGCCGAAGTCACGGCCCACGTCCAGCGCGGCATGGCGGCGCGCGCGGCGCAGCAGCTGGGTGTTGGTCTGCTCGTCGACCGGGTTCTGGAAGGTCACGCTGGCGCCGAAGTCGGTGCCATACACGGTGGCGCGCCACGAAGCCTCGATGCCCTGCACCTTGGCCTTGTTGACGTTCTGCGCCAGGAACATGCCGCTGGGCTGCAGGGCCGACACGATCAGGTCGTTGTAGCGCGTCTCGAATGCGGTCACGCGCAGCAAGCCGGCGCTGGCGGTGGCGTACTGCACGCCCGCCTCGACCGACTTGGCACGTTCCGGCTGCAGGTTCGGCTGGCCGAAGTTGGGGAAGTACAGCTCGTTGAAGGTCGGCGCGCGGAAGGCATTGCTGACGCTGGCGATCAGCTTGAGCGCATCGGTCACGTAGTAGCCGTAGCCGGCGCGGAAGCTGCCCTGGTTGCCGAAGTCGGAATAGTGGTCGTTGCGCGCGTTGAGCTGCAGCTGGTGCTTGCCGATGCGCCCGTCATAGCCGCCGAACACCGAAAACACATTGCGCGTGGGCGCGCCGTAGGCGCTGGAGTCGAGCTCCTGCTGCAGGTAGTCGGTGCCGAACAGCAGCGTGTGGTTGGCGGCCAGCGCATACTCGTTCTGCCAGTTGAACTGGCGGTTGCGGGTATTGAAGGTGCCGTTGGGATTGCCGTTGAGGAAGGTGTCGCTGCGGTCCTCGCTCTGCGACAGCTTGAAATGGGTGGACCAGTCCGCCCCCACCTTGCCGTTGACGAAGGCCGACAGCGTGTACAGCTCGCTGTTGGTCCGGTTGTCGTCGGTCGGGCGGCCGAAGGCGCTGTCGAACGACAGCTTGCTCTTCGAGTAATAGCCGGTGAGGCCCGCGTCCCAGTCCGGCGCGAAGCGGTGCTTGACCTGGCCCGACACGCTCTGGTTCTCGTACGGATTGTCGTTGGGATTGGCGCGCGGCGCCTGCTTCGTGTTGATTGACGAGAAGCCGTCGGTCTTGAACGCCGAGCCGGTCAGGTTGAACGAGGTATCGCCGACCTGGCCCCCATAGCCGACCGTGCCCTGGCGCGTGTTGTTGCTGCCGTATTCCACCTGCGCATTGGCTGCCGGCGCCTGGCCCGCGCCGCTCTTGGTGAAGATCTGCACCACGCCGCCGATGGCGTCCGAGCCGTACAGCGCCGACACATTGCCGCGCACCACCTCGATGCGCTCGATCTGGTCGGGCAGGATATTGGCCAGCTGCGCGGTGCCGCTGCTCGCGGCCGATATCCGCACGCCGTCGATCAGGATCAGCGTCTGGTTGGAGTTGGCGCCGCGCATGAACAGCGTGGTGTTGGTGCCCATGCCGCCGTTGGCCGAGAACTCCACGCCGGCCTGGTTGCGCAGCAGCGTGCGCAGGTCGGGCGCCTGCGAGTTGACGATGTCCTGCTGCGTGACCACCGTGGTATGAGGCAGCGCCTCGGTAATGGCTTGCGCGGTACGGGTGGAGGTGACCACTACCGGCGCGAGCTGAGTGGTGCGGCTGTCAGTGCCGCTGTCGGCCGCTTGCGCGAACGAAGTGGCCGGAACCAGGGTGAACGAGGCGATGGCCGCCAGGATGACGGGCACGGACGGACGCACCGCCGGGGTTGCCGGGCGGGTCGACCTGTGGAGCGATGAACGCATGATGCAGGACAGGATAGGAACGGCCGGGCCCGCTCCCCCGCGGACCATATGGCGATGAGGCGTGCCGCGCACGGGCGGCAGCCCGCGTTCAGGCCGGTATCCGGGCTGGCGACACTGGGCCGGCGCCTTCCCGAACCTGCGGTTCAGTGGCGTGTGGCCGGTCCTGCGGGGCATGTGGCCGGGAATGGGATCCGGCCTTGCCAGCGACGTTGCCGGCAGTCGGCTATGTCGGGGTCTGGCAGATGCGCACCGCGGTCGCTTACCGTTGCGGGGGCAGCACAGGTTGGCCTGTCCGGCGCGTCAGCCGGCCCGGCTCCCTGTTTCCCGTTGAACTGCCCTTTCGCCAGGGACGAAAAGGGCGAGCACCTAGAACGTGCGCGAGTCTAGGGCGTTTCGCCCCCCGCGTCAACGCGGCTGCCAGTAGTGTTTTGTCACAACTCTGGTGGCGTTTTAGGTGCAGAAGCCTGCAACTTCCACCCGGGTGGCCGGTCACAAACCCTTTCCTCCGCATTGTGCAAGCCGGCGCATCGGCTAGAATCGCGATACCTGACACTTCTCCCATCATGACAGGCCCTATGCTCACCGAACTCGAACAACTGGCCGCCAAGATCGGGCGCGTGCTGCACCATGCGGACACCCTGGCGGCGGAGAACCAGCGGCTGCGCGACGAGATCGCCCGGCTGGAGGGCGAAGCCGCGCAATTGCGCGGCGAGCGCGAGGCCATGGCTGCCGACCGCGAACTGCTCAATATCAAGATCGAGGAAGCGCAGCTGCGCATCCAGTCCATCCTTGACAAGCTGCCGACTGCCAGCGACACGCGCCAGCTCGACCTGCTGGGCGAAGAGGCTGCGGCGCAGGGCGCCGAGCCGCACAAGGCCCCCGGAGAACACGCATGAGCAACAAGCAAGTCGAAGTCAATATCGCCGGCCAGCCCTACCGCTTTGCCATCGCGCCCGAGAACGAGGCCGCGCTGCTGGAGGCCGTGGCCCTGGTCGACACGCAAATGAACAAGCTGCGCAACGGCATCGCGGCCAAGGGCGTGGAGCGTGTGGCGGTCATGGCCGCCATCAGCATCGCCTCGGACCTGCTGTCGATGCAGCGCAAGCAGCAGGCCGAGGGCACGATCCCGGTCGATGCCATCCGCGCGCGCATCCGCGAACTCAACGACCGCGCCGACGAAGCCCTGCGGCAGTATGCGCACGTGGGCACCGGTACGCGCGGCTGAGCGATGACGGTGGGATGTGCCGCGGATGCCGCGCTGTCGCGCAAAATGTAACGATACGCGCGAGTGGACTTGGTATGCCCTGCAACGCGGTGTATAGTGTAGCCAGACTGCACGAGGCACCACAGATGTGCAGCGACAGGCCAGGTTATCGCGCCCGGCCGCCGTTCTCATCCCATCCTAGTCAGAAACGGCAAACGTCTGACATCCTGCACGCGGATCCGGTTTTCCGGGCACGACGATGCGCCTGGAGAGTCAGACGTTTGACAGTTTCCCTGCCTGGTTCGTGAGGGTCATAAACTCCTTGAACCGATATGCATTGCATGGTGCGGGATCATGTCGCGTGGGCGAGCGCGTCGTCGCATTCATAGTCTGGGCCTGGCCTGGACTCCCTGAGTGGATGATGTACCCGAAATGCGACTTCCGCAGCCACTCTGAACCTCACTTGGGTTCAGGATGCCGACCTAGCGGCCAAGGCGGGGACCCCCTAAAAAGGCGGTGGTTTTCTGAACCATCGCCTTTTTTCTTGCCTGCGCGTCCGCGTGCGCACCCTGTGCACGCGGCACCCTGATCTGCCTTCCATTCCTGAGCTGCGCCGTGAGCCCGAACCAGAACCAACGCGCCCGCCAGTACTGGCTGATGAAATCAGAACCGGATGAAGCCAGCATCGACGACCTGGCCCGGGAAGGCACGCTGCCCTGGACCGGCGTGCGCAACTACCAGGCGCGCAACTTCATGCGCGACACCATGCGGATCGGCGACGGCGTGCTGTTCTACCACTCGTCGTGCCCGGAGCCCGGCATTGCCGGCCTGGCCGAGGTCTGCTCCGCGCCCTACCCCGACCCCACCCAGTTCGACCGCAAGAGCCCGTACCACGACGCCGCGTCCAGGGCCGACGCGCCGCGCTGGCTGCTGGTCGACGTGCGCTTCGAGCGCAAGAGCGCGCTGATCCCGCTGGCCGCATTGCGCGAGCATGAGGAACTGGCCGACATGGTGGTGCTACGTCGCGGCAACCGGCTGTCGATCACGCCGGTGACGCCGGCCGAATGGCGCTTCATCACCGGCAAGCTGATGCGCTGAACCCTGCCCGGCCGGCCCGGGCAAGGCTGATTATCACAACCCTTAAGAAACGATGCAGTTCGACAACCTGCCGGTGCTGGTTCCTGCCCTGCTTGCACTGGGCGCTTTCACCGGCTTCTGCGCCGGGCTGCTCGGCGTGGGCGGCGGCATGATGATGGTGCCCTTCCTGACGCTGCTGTTCACCAGCCTGGGCTTTGCCGACGAGGCCATCGTCCATATGGCGATCGCCACCTCGATGGGCACCATCCTGTTCACCTCATTGTCGTCCGTGCGCGCGCACCACCAGCGCGGCGCGGTGCGCTGGCCGATCGTGCTGGCGCTGGCGCCGGGCATCGTGCTCGGCGGCATGATCGGCGGCGGCAAGGTGTTCGCGGCGCTCAAGACCAGCTGGCTGTCGCTGGCCTTTGCCGGCTTCGTCGGGTTTTCCGCGCTGCAGATGCTGCGCAACCGTCGCCCCAAGCCGGGCCGGCAGCTGCCCGGCTTTGCCGGGATGGCGGGCACGGGCGGCGTGATCGGCTTCCTGTCCAGCCTGGTTGGCGCGGGCGGCGCCTTTGTCTCGGTGCCGTTCATGACCTGGTGCAACGTGCCGATCCACAACGCAGTGGCCACCTCGGCCGCGCTCGGCTTCCCGATCGCCGCGGCCAGCGTGGCCGGCTATGTCTGGAGCGGCTGGCAGATGCCGGGGCTGCCGGCAGGATCGCTCGGCTATCTCTACCTGCCGGCCCTGCTGGTGATCGCCGCGGCCAGCGTGATGACCGCGCCGCTGGGCGCGCGCACCGCGCACCGGATGGATGTGGGCCAGTTGCGCAAGGTCTTTGCCGCGCTGCTGCTGTGCCTGGCAAGCTATATGTTGTGGAAGGCCTGGCAGGCATTCTGACCCGGACGGGGGAGGCGCGCCCGCGCCGGCTTCGCAACAATCGTTTGCAATGTCGCGGAACGATCGGGCACCCGGGCACGTCTTATCCCCATCACGTTTGAACGGGAGAACAACATGAAACAATGGCTTGCCGCCACCCTGCTGGGCACCACCGCCATCGTCGCCTCGGCGCACGGTGGCCCCGCTGAAACGCCGTCGGGCGTGCTGTCGCTGAGCGCGCAGGCCGTCACCGAAGTGCCGACCGATATCGTGCACCTGACGCTTGCCGCGGAGCAGGAAGGCGCTGAACCGGCAGCGATTTCCTCGGCCCTGTCGACCCGCACGCAGGCCGTCATCACGCAGGCGCGCCGCGTCCAGGGCGTGACCGCCGAGTCGGGCGGCTTCACCATCCACCCGAACACCGACCGCAACGGCCGCATCAGCACCTGGCGCGGGCGTTCCGAAGTCATCCTGAAGTCGCGCGATTTCTCGGCCGTGTCCAAGCTCGCGGGCGAGCTGGCCAGCCAGATGCAGGTGCAGAACATCGCCTTCTCGCTGTCGCGCGAAGCGCGCGAGGCCGCTGAAGCCAAGCTAGCCGAGCAGGCCATCGCCTCGTTCCGCAGCAAGGCGCAGTCGACCACCAGGCTGTTCGGCTACAACAGCTACACCATCCGCGAAGTCAGCCTGAATGAAACCGGCGTGGTGCCGCCGATGCCGCGCATGTACGGTGCTGCCAAGGCCATGATGGCCGACGCTGCGGTGCCGGTGCCGGTTGAGGGCGGCAAGACCCAGGTGACGGTGTCGGTCAACGGCTCCGTGCAGATGCTGAAGTAAGACAGCCGCGCCCTGCACCATCGCGCAGGGCGCTTGCCATCACGGCGCTCAGAGCGCCGCGAACTGCTCGCGCAGCACGTTCTTCTGCACCTTGCCCATGGTATTGCGCGGCAACTCGTCCACCACGTGCACGCGCTTGGGCACCTTGAAGTTGGCGATGCGGCCCTTGAGCGTGCCGATCAGCGCCGCCTCGTCGATGTCCGCACCCGGCTTGCGCACCACCACCGCCACCACCGCCTCGCCGAAATCCGCGTGCGGCACGCCGATCACGGCGCTCTCGGCCACGCCCGGCATCTCGTCGATAAAGCTCTCGATTTCCTTCGGGTAGACGTTGTAGCCGCCCGAGATGATCAGGTCCTTGCTGCGCCCGACGATGGTCAGGTAGTTGTCCGGCACCGCGCGCTCGCCGGCCTGGCTGACCATGGCGCCGCCGAAGCGGCCGACGTCGCCGGTCTTGAACCAGCCGTCCTCCGTGAACTCTTCCTTGGTCTTCTCCGGCATGCGCCAGTAGCCCTTGAACACGTTCGGGCCCTGGACCTCGACATTGCCGATCACGCCCGGCGCGCACGGCTGGCCCTCGCCATCGACCACGCGCACCGACACGCCTGGCAGCGCCATGCCGACGGTGCCACCGATGCGCTCGCCCAGCGCGCAATCGTACGGGTTGGAAACCAGCATAACGGTCTCGCTCATGCCGTAGCGTTCCAGGATGGTATGGCCGGTGCGCTCGCGGAAGGCATCGAAGGTCTCCAGCAGCAGCGGCGCCGAGCCGGATACGAACAGCCGCATGCGGCGGCAGGTGTCGTCGTCGAAGCGCGGCTCCTGCAGCATGCGCACATAGTAGGTCGGCACACCCATCATCACCGTGCAGCGCGGCAGGAATTTCAGCACCTGCGCCATGTCCAGCCTCGGCGCCCAGATCATCTTGGCACCGGCCAGCAGCGCGCCGTGCGAAGCCACGAACAGGCCATGCACGTGGAAGATCGGCAGCATGTGCAGCAGCACGTCGTCGCTGCGCCAGCCCCAGAATTCATGCAGCGTCTGCGCATTCGAGGCCAGGTTGCGGTGCGTCAGCATCGCGCCCTTGCTGCGGCCGGTGGTGCCAGAGGTGTAGAGAATGGCGGCAAGGTCGTCATCCTGGCGTGCGACCGTCTCGAAGGCATCTGACTTGCCCGCGGCACGCGACAGCAGCGAGCCGCTGCGGTCATCGTCCAGCGTAAAGACGTGGTTGACGCCGTGGCGGAACGCCACCTTGGACACCCAGCCAAAATTCTTGCTGCTGCACACCACCACCGACGGCTCGGCATTGCCGACGAAGTAGTCGATCTCTGCTTCCTGGTAAGCGGTGTTCAGCGGCAGGTAGACGTAGCCGGCGCGCAGCGTGGCCAGGTACAGGAACAGCGCTTCGGGGGACTTCTCCACCTGCACCGCGACGCGTGCGCCTTCGGGCAGGTGCAGCGAGGCCAGCAGGTTGGCCAGCTTGGCGGTGGCGCGGTCGAGGTCGTCCCAGCTGTAGTACAGCCCATCATGCGTCTCGATGCAGCAGGCGGTGCGGTCGGCGGGGAAGCGGGATTCGAACAGGGCGAACAGGTTGGCGTTCATGTCGGGGATCGAACGAAAAGCTAAGGAAAACGAAGAAAGCAATCACGCGCGGAGGCAGTCCTGGCGGCGTGCCCTACTCTCCACGGAACTGTGGTGGCCGGCGCGCGAGGAAGGCGGCCACCCCTTCCGCGTGGTCCGCACCTTCGGCATAGGCGAAATGCGCCTCCAGCTCGGCCGGCGACAGCGGTGCCGGCAGCGGCGCCAGACGTCGGATGGTGGCCTTGTTGATGCGGGCGGCAACGGGCGCGCCGGCGGCAATGCGGCGCACCGTGGCATCGACCTCCGCGGCCAGCGCGCCGGGCTCGACCACGCGGGTCAGCAGCCCTTTGTCGCGCGCCTCGGCAGCGTCGAAGACCCGGCCTTCCAGCAGGATCTCCAGCGCGGCGGCGCGGCCCGCCAGCGCCAGCAAGCCCTGCAGCTCGCCGGGCGCCATCGGGAAGCCCAGGCGGTTGATCGGCACGCCGAAGCGGCTGTCCGAGGCGGCAAGGCGCAGGTCGCAGTGGCAGGCGATTTCCAGCCCGCCGCCCACGCATACGCCTTCGATCATCGCCACGGTGGGGTGCGTGCATTGCGCCACCGCCGCCAGTGCCGGCGCGATGGTGACCATGTGGTAGCGGCGCACAGCGGCCTCGTCGCCGCGCTCTGCCGGGAACTCGGCAATGTCGGCGCCGGCGGCAAAGTTGCCGTCGGCACCGCGCACCACCACGCAGCGCAGCGAGGTATCGGCGGACAGGCGTGCAAAGCCCGCCGCCAGCTCGCGCCACATCTGCGCCGAAATGGCGTTGAGCTTGCCCGCGTGCGACAGCGTCACGGTGGCGGTGGTGCCCTGTGTGGCAAACAATACGGTGCCGCTCATCGCCGCGCCCCCTTGCATCGGATCAGCGTTGACATGGCGCCCCGTCAGTCGATCTTGGCGCCGGACTGCTGCACCACCTGCGCCCAGCGGCGAATCTCGGCGTGCTGGAACTGCGCGAACTGTTCCTGCGTAAACGCCGGCGTGTCGGAGCCGTTGTTAAGCCAGACCTGCTTGAGCTCCGGCGAGTTCAGCGCCTTCTCGGTCTCTGCATACAGGCGATCGACAATCTCCTTGGGCGTGCCCTTGGGCACCCACATCGCATACCAGGTCGACACGTCATAGTTGGGCACGCCCGCCTCGGCCGCGGTCGGCACGTTGGGGAACGCCGCCGAGCGCTTGCTCGAAGCCACCGCCAGCGCCTTGATGCGGCCCGCGCGGATATGCTGCGCCGACGAGCCCAGGCCATCGAACATCAGGTCGACCTGGCCCGCGATCAGGTCGGACAGCGCCGGGCCCGCACCCTTGTACGGAATGTGGGTGATGAAGGTCTTGGTCTGGAGCTTGAACAGCTCGCCCGCCAGGTGGTGCGACGAGCCGTTGCCGGCCGAACCGTAGTTCAGCTTGCCGGGATTGGCCTTGGCGTAGGCAATCAGCTCCTGCAGCGTGTTGGCCTTGACGCGGTTGGGATTGACCACCACCACTTGCGGCGGCTGCGCGATCACCGTGACCGGGATGAAGTCCTTCTCGATGTCGTAGTCCAGCTTCTTGTAGAACGACGGCGCAATCGCGTGGTGCGCGCCGCCGATGAACACCGTGTAGCCGTCCGGCGCGGCCTTGGCCGCAATGCTGGCGCCGACCGTGCCGCCGGCGCCGCCGCGGTTGTCGATCACGAACTGCTTGCCGAGCTGCTTGGACAACTGCGCGGTCAGCGGCCGCGCAAAGGCGTCGGTGCCGCCGCCGGCGGGGAACGGCACGATCACGGTGACGGGCTTGGACGGCCAGGTGTCGGCATGCGCGGCGGGTGAGGCGAGCATTGCGACGGCGCCGAGGCCGGCCAGGCCCAGGGCCATGCCCGTTGCCCGCGCGCACGCGGCCAGGCTGAACTGACGACGATTCATTGGTTGTCTCCTCTCTCTTCTGCGGAAAGTCAATCTGATGGCCGCGCGACACCGCCGCGGCGTGAAATTACTGCTCAGGTCCCGATAAGAAAACGCGGCGCGCCAGGCACCGCGGGTGCGGGGGGGCGACCCCCCGTGACCAGACCAGGGTCACAGCAGCTTCCCGACGCTACGGCTGATGCGCGGGTTGCCGGCGCCCAGGCGTGCCAGATTGTCATCCAGCGCCTCGGGCACGTAAAGATAGTTGACCATCATCCCGCAGCTCTGGCTGCGGCCTTTGCGCGACAGGTCAGCACCCCAGTTCAGCCGCTCCACGCAAGCCCCGTTGCCCAGGTGGAAGCGCGCGACCGGGTCGGCGGGCATCGACTGGTTGCGTTCGCGCACCAGGAAATGCGCGGCCAGGGTCATGGCGGTATCGCGGATCACGGTATCGGCGGCGTCCGGCACCAGCATCTCCAGCCACCCGGCGCCGTCCGCGGGCGCCTTGCCGTGGCGCTCGCTCCAGCGCGCCAGGCGCTTGTCGCCCAGCAGCCGCGCGATGGCATCGCCATCCTGCTTGCGCAGCCAGTCGGCAAACCCGGGGATCGGCGAGAGCGTGGCGAACTGATTCACTTTTGGGAATTCACGCTGGACTTCCTCGATCACGCGCTTGAGCAGGAAGTTGCCGAAGCTCACGCCGCGCAGGCCCGCTTGCGTATTGCTGATCGAATAGAAGATGGCCCACTTGACGCGGCGCAGGTCTTCCAGCGGCGCGGCTTCATCCAGCAATGTATGGACATTGGCCGCCATCTCCGGCGCGAATGCCACCTCGACAAAGATCAGCGGCTCGCGCGGGATGCGCGGGTGGAAGAACGCATAGCAGCGGCGGTCGGAATCGAGGCGGTTGCGCAGGTCGGTCCACGAGGCGATCTCATGCACGGCCTCATAGCGGATCAGCTTTTCCAGCAGCGATGCCGGCGAATCCCAGGTGATCGGCTGCAGCTCCAGCAGGCCCACGTCGAACCAGTTGGAGAACAGCGCCTCGAGGTCGTCGTCAAGCGGGCGCAGGCCCGGCATGCGGCGCTGCCAGCGCAGCATGTCGGCGCGCAGCTGGATCAGGAAGTGCAGGCCGCAGGCGCTGTTGCCGCGCTGGCCATGCAGCGCGGCCAGCCGCTTGAAGAAGCGGATGCGCGCATTGGACAGGGCCTGGGCCAGGCCCGAAGGCCCGGCCGGCGCGCGCGCGGCGCGCGCGCCCTTGTCGTCGTCGGCCCCGGCGTCTTCGCTGCCCTTGCTGCCGCTGCTGCTGGCGACCTCGGCCAGCACCGCCAGCATACCGCGCCGGGTGGCGTCGCCGGCGGCTTCATACTCGGCCTGCCACGCCTGCGCGGCGGCATTGGCGGCGCCATCGGTCAGGCGCGCATCGAAGCAAAGCCGCAGCTGCTCGCGCTGGCGGCGCACCGCGCGCGGCGGCAGCGGCGCCTCACCGTCAGCCGGCGTGGCAGCGGCGGCCTTGGGGCTGGCCTTGGCGTCGCCCTCGCCCTTGCGTCCCCACCAGCGGCCCAGCCGCGACAGGAACCTGGAACCTGCCGGCTCGCTTTCGCCCAGCGGCGCACTGATCTTCTGGTCACCCGTGTCGAAGGAATTCATGCGGTACCTGCCTTGATGCATCGATCGGAACGTGGGAAAAACATCGGACTGGGGTTGCGGCGCCTCGGCTACTCTTCGCCGCCGGCCACGCGCAGCACCGGCGGCGCACGCACGGCCTGGGTCTCGGCCGCGCCGGCGGTGGCACCGGCATCCAGCGTCTTGAGCGCCGCGCGCTGGCGCAGCAGATGGGTCTTCATCATCGCCTCGGCGCCTTCGGGGTCGCGGGCCTTGAGCGCGGCGAACACCGACAGGTGCTCGGCGCAGGACTCCTGGATCCGGCCCGGCAGCTTCAGGCTCTTGTGGCGCGACAGCCGCAGCACTTTGCGCAGGTCGCTGATCAGGCCCGACAGCCAGCGGTTGCCGGCCAGCCGCTGGATCGATTCGTGGATCTGGAAGTTGGTTTCGTAGTAGGCGTCGATGTCGCCCGCCTGCGCGTAGCGCGCCAGGTCGGCATGCAGGCCGTCCAGCGCGTCCAGGTCAGCGCGCGTGGCGTTGCGCGCCGCCTCGTAGGCGCAGCGCCCTTCCAGCAGCGCCATCAGCGGGAAGATCTCGTCCAGGTCCTGCTCGGACAGTTCGTTGACGAAGCAGCCGCGGCGCGGCTCCAGCCGCACCAGGCCTTCAGCGGCCAGCACCTTGAGCGCCTCGCGCAGCGGCGTGCGCGAGATGCCCAGCGTTTCGGCCATTGCGCTCTCGTCGATCCATGCGCCGGGCACCAGCGTATGCGCATCGATCATGGCGCGCAGCCGGTCTGCCACTTCCAGGTACAACGCCTGCTGGATGATGCGCATGCTTCCCCCGGGTCGGATGGCGTGGCCGATGCGTCCCGGTCACAATCTGGCATCGGTCAGCGCAGATGCGCCCTGCTAGCCATAATTCATAATTATGGATTAGGGCGCGAACGATACAAGGAATTTCGATGTTGCACTGCAAACAAGCCGGAGCGGGCGTCTGGAGATTGACCGGTGAGGTGCGGTCTGTGGTGTGCGGCGTGGGGTGTGGTATGAGGTGCGGCGGGCGTTTCCATGCCTCCCCGCAAGGAAACGCCCGCGCCTGAAAATACTGCAGCACTGCTTTTCATCGTCGGCGGGTACTTTCAAAAGTATCCGCCGCGTGGGTCCATGGATTGCCGGCGCTGGCCCTGCGCCCCCCTTTGAAACGCGCTTGACGCGCGGATTTTCCCGTCGCCCTGGCTGTACGTGAAGTGCCGGCAAGTGCGGCCTGTCAGCCGTCACTCCCTCCCTGGCACTTCCGTTGGCGGCTGTGGCTTGCCGCTCATCTTTGTAACAATCAAGATAGCGATTTACGTGCCAGGTTGACTAAGTCCCTGATTTCATTGGCAACACGCATTCGAAAGTTGTTACAGAATACGTATAGTGTAACAGGATGTTTCTAGATTGTTACGAGGGTTTTCCCACATTTTTTATGCACTCGCCCGCCTGGCGCCAATGGCATATGCAGATTGTGCCGTGGCCGCTATTTATCGGTGCGAGAATGTGAGCGCATCGCCGCAAATGCCCGATCTAAAGTGGTTGCATTCCTGAAACTGCGGTCGAGGCCGCAATCCTGACCGTCGCTTTCCACACACTGGAGCTCCGCCATGCAAGCTGGCAGCGATTTCACCCTGGCCGGCGTCCCGGCAGACCAGACGCCGGCGCCCGCCGAGCCGCGCTACGCCGTGCCGCGGCCGCTGGGCCTGTCTTTTACCGGATCGGGTTCGGAGTACTTCCGTATCTGGATCGTCAATGCACTGCTGACCATCGTCACCTTCGGCATTTATTCGGCCTGGGCCAAGGTGCGCACGCTGCAGTATTTCTATCGCAACACGCGGCTCGACGGCGCGGGTTTTGACTACCACGGCAAACCGTCCGCGATCCTGAAGGGCCGCGCCATCGTGTTCGCGCTGGTGTTCGCCTTCCAGTTCGCCTCGACGTTCTCGCCGTTCCTTGCGCTGGCGATGCTGGTGGCGCTGCTGGCGGTGTTCCCCCTGTTGCTGGTGCGCTCGTTGCGTTTCCGCATGGCCAACTCCAGCTACCGCGGCCTGCGCTTCGCCTTCACCGGCGACGATGCCGATGCCTACAAGGTGTTCGTGCTGTGGCCGCTGGCCGCAGTGGCCACGCTGGGCCTGCTGGGGCCGCTGGCGCACCAGCGCTTCAAGCGCTACCAGCACAACCACACCCGCTTCGGCACCGCACCGTTTGCCTTCCACGCCGGCGCGGGCGCCTTCTACGGCGTCTACCTGCGTGCCTTCGGCATGATGGTCGCGCTGGTGGCGGCCGCGGCGCTGGCCGGCTTCGTGCTGGGCGCGACCGCGTCGGGCAAGGCGGGCATGGCGCTGTCGTTCGGCATCGGCGTGGGCGGTTTCTACCTGGCGCTGCTGGCCGTCAGCCCTTATGTGATGGCGCGCTTGCAGAATGTCGTGTGGAGCCACACCACGCTGGCGCCGCATGCGTTCCGCAGCGAGGTGGGCGCCGGCCGCATGGTCTTTATCTTCGTCACCAACCTGATCGCCATCGCGCTGACGCTGGGCCTGTACCTGCCGTTCGCGCGGGTGCGTTCGGCGCGCTACCGGCTCGAATGCGTAACCATGCTGGCGGCGGGCCCGCTCGACACCTTCGTGGCCGGCGAGGCGCAGCAAGTGGGTGCGCTGGGCGATGCGGCGGTAGACTGGTACGACATCGACATCGCGCTCTGAGCACGCCGTGCGCTGATTCAGCCCGCACCATGATCCCAGTCACCTTCTTCGATGGCCGCTCGTCGCGCGCGCATCCGGCCACGCTCGCGGTTGAGGCGCAGCAGGCCGTGCTGCGCGACGACTCCGGCGCCGAGCTGCGGCGCGCGCCGCTGGCGGACGTGCGCGTGTCCGAGCGCGTGCGCCGCGCGCCGCGGCTGGTCACCTTTGCCGACGGCGCCTTCTGCGAGATCACCGACCACGCCGCCTTCGACCACATGCTGGCCGCGACCGGCCATCGCGACAGCCTGGTGGCGCGCGCGCAGAACAGCTGGCGCCTGGCCGGCCTTGCCGTGGCTGCACTGCTGGCGGTGCTGGTGCTGGGCTATTACGTGCTGCTGCCGTGGGGTGCCGGCATGATGGCGCGCGCGGTGCCGCCCGAGGTGGAGGCCCATCTCGGCAAGCTGACGCTGGCGAGCCTGGACAACGGCATGGTCAAGCCGACGCAGCTGCCGCCCGCGGAGCAGCAACGCATCCGCTCGGCCTTCGCCGCGCTGAGGCGGCCGCGCGATGCCGGCCACGATTACCAGATCCTGTTCCGCCAGGGCGGCGAGATCGGCGCCAATGCGCTGGCGCTGCCGGGCGGCACCATCGTGGTCACCGACGAACTGGTCAGCCTGGCCGGCACCGGCCCCGGCATGATGGGCGTGCTGGCCCATGAAGCCGGCCATGTCGCCAACCGGCACGGCTTGCAGCAGGTGATCCAGGGGTCGGCGCTGGCGGCACTGGCGGCCTACCTGTTCGGGGACATCTCGACGGTGCTGGCCGGGGTGCCGGCCGCCATGCTGACGCTGCGCTATTCACGCGACCATGAGCGCGAGGCCGACGCCTTTGCGATCGAGGTCATGCAGCGCAACGGCCTGCCGCCCGCGGCGCTGGCCGATGTGCTGGTCAAGCTGGACAACCGGCGCGGTGCGGCGTCGGACGCCGAGCCGGAACGCGGCCAGGACTTCATGTCGACCCACCCGCAAACGCAGGCGCGCATCGACGCCTTGCGCCGCGCCGGCAAATAGCGCGGCGGAACTCAGGCCGCCGGCTGCGATGCGCCGGCGCCGGGCTGGCGCCGGTAGGCCCAGACCACCATGGCGATGCCGGCCAGGATCATCGGCAGGCTCAGCCACTGGCCCATCGACAGCTTCAGCGCCAGCAGGCCCAGGAAGTTGTCGGGCTCGCGCGCGAATTCCGCGGCAAAGCGGAAGGCACCATAGCCGATCAGGAATACCCCCGACACCGCGCCCATTGGCCGCGGCTTGCGCGCGAACAGCCACAGGATGATGAACAGCGCCACGCCTTCGCCGGCAAACTGGTACAGCTGCGACGGATGGCGCGGGATGTTGTCGCCCGCCTGCGGGAAGATCATGCCCCATGGCAGGTCGGTGGCGCGGCCCCACAGCTCGCCGTTGATGAAATTGCCGATGCGCCCGGCGGCCAGGCCACAGGGGATCATCGGCGCGATGAAATCGGTCACCTCCATCCAGTGGCGCCGGCGCAGTTTGCCGAACAGCCACATTGCCACGATCACGCCCAGGAAGCCGCCATGGAAGGCCATGCCGCCTTCCCACACCTTGAGGATCTCGAGCGGATGGGCCAGGTAGTACGACGGCTTGTAGAACAGCACATAGCCCAGCCGCCCGCCCAGGATCACGCCCAGCACGCCGAAGAACAGCATGTCGTCCAGGTCGCGCGTGGTCCAGCCCTTGGCCGCGATATGCGGCTGGCGGATACGCAGGCGCCCGAAGCCCAGGAACATGATGAAGCCGGCCAGGTACATCAGCCCGTACCAGCGGATGGCAAGCGGGCCCAGGTGGATGGCAACCGGGTCGAACTGGGGATGAATCAGCATGTTGGCGTGAATGGAGGTTGTAAAGGCGGTCGTGGCCTGCGTATTGTCAGTGGTCTCGGCGACATTGGTGAGGTGTCAGCGATGGGCGAGCCCGGCTGCGCCCGCTTCTTGCGCGAGCGCGGTCGCAATATCGATGAATGAGCGCAGCACCGGCGCCACGCCGGCGGACGCGCCGTCGCGCCAGACCAGCCCGGTCTCGATCTGCGGGCCGGCCTCGCGCAGCGCCAGGTAGGACACCCCGGTGCGGCGAAGGTTGCACAGCGACGCCGGCACCAGCGCCACGCCCATGCCCGCCGACACCAGGCTGACGATGGTCTGCATCTGGATGGCTTCCTGCGCGATCACGGGCGTCAGGCCCTCGCGCGCATAGTAGCCCGTAATGATGTCATAAAACGCCGGCGCGCTTCGGCGCGGGAAGATGATCAGCGGTTCATGGGCCGCCTCGCGCAGCGACACCGCGCGGTCGCCCGCCAGCACCCCGCCCGCCGGCCGCCAGCCGTCGGGCACGGCCAGCACCAGCGGTTCGCTCACCAGCGGCAGGTAGGCCAGCCCGTGCGGCATGGCCGGCAGCTGCGGGCGGATCACCAGACCGGCATCGATCGCCCCCTCCATCAACGCCTCGAGCTGCACGTCGCTGGTGGCCTCGCGCAGCTGCAGCTGCACCTCCGGGTGACGGGCGCGAAAGCGCCGCAGCAGGTCGGGCAGGATGCCGTAGTCGGCGGTGCTGACAAAGGCCAGCGACAGCGACCCCAGCTCCCCGCGCGCCAGCCGCTGCGCCAGCCCAGGCAGCGCCGCGGCGTCGGCCAGCACGCGCCGCACCTCGGGCAGCCACTGCTGGCCGGCCGGCGTCAGCGCCACCGAGCGCCGCGTGCGCATGAACAGCTGCACGCCGATTTCCTCTTCCAGCGCCTGGATCTGCTGCGACAAGGGCGGCTGCGTCATCGACAGGCGCCCCGCCGCGCGGCCGAAATGCAACTCTTCCGCCACGGTGACGAAGTAACGCAACTGACGCAGGTCCAAACGCACTCCTGATATGTTTTTCGACTCAATAAAGGTCAAATAATATATTTGACACTCCAAAACGCAAGCGTCATTCTTTGGCCCACAACATCGCCGCCGTGCGTTCGTGCATCCAGGCCTTCGGGCGCGGAGCGGCACTGAAGATCCCCCGGAGATTCCCCACCATGGCTTTCAACAAACGCTCGCAGAACATCACGCAAGGCGTGGCGCGTTCGCCCAACCGTTCGATGTACTACGCACTCGGCTACCAGAAGGAAGACTTCGACAAGCCGATGGTGGGCATCGCCAACGGCCACTCGACCATCACCCCCTGCAACGCCGGCCTGCAGCGCCTGGCCGATGCCGCCATCGACGCCGTCAAGGCATCCGGCGCCAACCCGCAGGTGTTCGGCACCCCGACCATCTCGGACGGCATGTCGATGGGCACCGAGGGCATGAAGTACTCGCTGATCTCGCGCGAGGTCATCGCCGACTGCATCGAGACCGCCGCGCAGGGCCAGTGGATGGACGGCGTGGTCGTGATCGGCGGCTGCGACAAGAACATGCCGGGAGGCATGATCGCGCTGGCGCGCACCAACGTGCCGGGCATCTACGTCTACGGCGGCACCATCAAGCCGGGCAACTGGAAGGGCAAGGACCTGACCATCGTGTCGTCGTTCGAGGCCGTGGGCGAATTCACCGCCGGGCGCATGAGCCAGGAAGATTTCGAAGGCGTGGAAAAGAATGCCTGCCCGTCGACCGGGTCGTGCGGCGGCATGTACACCGCCAACACCATGAGCTCGTCGTTCGAGGCGCTGGGCATGTCGCTCTTGTATTCGTCGACCATGGCCAACCCCGACCAGGAAAAGGTCGACAGCGCCGCCGAATCGGCCCGCGTGCTGGTGCAAGCTGTCAAGCAGGACATCAAGCCGCGCGACATCATCACGCGCAAGTCGATCGAGAACGCGGTGGCGCTGATCATGGCCACGGGCGGCTCGACCAACGCCGTGCTGCACTACCTGGCCATTGCCCACGCCGCCGAAGTGGAATGGACCATCGACGACTTCGAACGCATCCGCCGCAAGGTGCCGGTGATCTGCAACCTGAAGCCGTCGGGGCAGTACGTCGCGACCGACCTGCACAAGGCAGGCGGCATTCCGCAGGTCATGAAGCTCCTGCTGAAGGCCGGCATGCTGCACGGCGACTGCCTGACCATCACCGGCCGCACGCTGGCTGAAGAGCTGGAAAACGTGCCCGACACCCCGCGCGCCGACCAGGACGTGATCCTGCCGATCGAGAAGGCGCTGTACAAGGAGGGCCACCTGGCCATCCTGAAGGGCAACCTGGCCGAAGAAGGCGCGGTCGCCAAGATCACCGGCCTGAAGAACCCGGTCATCACCGGCCCGGCGCGCGTGTTCGAGGACGAGCAAAGCGCGATGGAAGCCATCCTGGCCGACAAGATCAACGCCGGCGACATCCTGGTGCTGCGCTACCTGGGCCCCAAGGGCGGCCCCGGCATGCCGGAAATGCTGGCCCCGACCTCGGCCATCATCGGCAAGGGTCTGGGCGAGTCGGTCGGCTTTATCACCGACGGGCGCTTCTCTGGCGGCACCTGGGGCATGGTGGTCGGCCACGTGGCGCCGGAAGCGTACGTGGGCGGCACCATCGCACTGGTGCAGGAAGGCGACTCGATCACCATCGATGCGCACAAGCTGCTGCTGCAGCTGAACGTGCCAGAAGAAGAACTGGCCAGGCGCCGCGCCGGCTGGAAGCAGCCGGCACCGCGCTATACCCGCGGCGTGCTGGCGAAGTTCTCGAAGCTGGCGTCGACGGCAAGCAAGGGCGCGGTCACCGACTGATTGCGGTTCGCCAGATGTCAAAAAGCCTGCGAGCGATCGCAGGCTTTTTTGTTTGCAGATGGGGTACAACATGGCCGCCGGTTTGCTCCCCTCTCCCGCTTGCGGGAGAGGGGGCACACAGTCAGCCCTAATCTTGCCCCGGCGTCTTCTCGATCTCCTCCAGCGTCGCATCCAGCCATTCCACCAGCCGCGCCTCCAGCGACTGCGTCAGCTCGCTGGCAAGTTGCGCGGTCAGCGGCGCCAGCCGCGACTGCAGCGTGGCTTCGGTATGGGCCGCCACAACCTGCGGCCATTCGGTGCGGAAGCGCATCATCACGCGCGTGAGCAACTCGGTGCGCACGGCGCGCAGGTCGTCCTCGCCGGGGGCGCCGGTATCGGCCGGCATCGCCGATGCCGGCGCGGCGCCCTCGTCCGCCACGGCGTCGCCGGTATCGCCGGTGTCGCCGACATGCATGACCAGGCCCGAATCGGCCATGCCGAAGGTATCGATCACGCCCTCCTGCGAAGCGGCGGCCGGCGCTGCTGCCCCTGCATCCGGCAATTCGAATACCTCGGTCAGCAGCGGGATGCTGTCGTTCGGATCGAGCCGCGGGATCACCCGCGAGGTGGTGCGTTCGCTCATGCGGCGTCTCCCTTGGGCTGGCCGATGTCGTGGTGCGTCAGCGGATAGCCGCGTTCGCGGTAGAAACGATAGCGCTGGCGGCCGGCCTCGCGCGCGGCATCGCCCGCGCCCACCACCTCGATCAGCCGTTCGAAGCTGGCAAACTGCGCCGGTGCCACGTCAGCCAGGTTGATCAGCAGCTGGTGGTGCGGCACGCCTTCGGTGGTGGCGGCCAGCAGGATCGGCGTGACCGCCGCATTGGGGCTGTCCAGCCCGCAATGCGGCAGGAAGTCCAGCGCGGAGAACGTCCACAGGCGCGCATCCAGGTCCGCCAGCTGCGCCGGCGCCCCGTGGATTACCACCTTCTGCCCGGCGCCGTAGGCCTTGCGGACCAGCCGGCAGACATAGCCGGGCACGTCCGGCACGTTGCTGTGGAAATCGATGCGCGTCATGGAACCTTGCTGCCTCTGTTGCTTGCCGCCGCTGCCATCAGGCCGCGCGGTCCATCAGGAACTGCGCCAGCAGCGGCACCGGGCGGCCGGTGGCCCCCTTGGCCGCGCCGCTCTTCCAGGCGGTGCCGGCAATATCCAGGTGGGCCCAGTCGTACTTCTCGGCAAAGCGCGACAGGAAACACGCCGCCGTCACACTGCCGGCCGGGCGGCCGCCGATATTGCCCATGTCGGCAAAGTTGGACTTGAGCTGGTCCTGGTACTCATCGTCCAGCGGCATGCGCCAGGCGGTGTCCATGGCGCGGCGGCCGGCCTGCAGCAGGGCATCGGCAAGCGCGTCGGAGCGCGCGTACAGGCCGCTGTTGACGTGGCCGAGCGCGATGATGCAGGCACCCGTCAGCGTGGCCACGTCGATCACCGCGGCCGGCTTGAAGCGCTCTACATAGGTCAGCGCGTCGCACAGGATCAGGCGGCCTTCGGCGTCGGTGTTCAGGATCTCGATGGTCTGGCCGGACATGCTGGTGACCACGTCGCCCGGCTTGGTGGCGATGCCGCTGGGCATGTTCTCGCAGGTCGGCACCACGGCGATGACGTTGAGCTTCAGGCCCATCTCGGCCACGGCCTGGATCGTGCCCAGCACCGAGGCGGCGCCGCACATGTCGTACTTCATCTCGTCCATGCCCTCGCCCGGCTTGAGCGAGATGCCGCCGGTATCGAAGGTGATGCCCTTGCCCACCAGCACCACCGGGGCCTGCTTGGCGCCGGCGCCGTCGTAGCGCAGCACGATGAACTGCGGCGGCTCTTCGCTGCCCTTGGTCACGGCCAGGAAGGCCCCCATGTTCAGGGCTTCGATCTGCTTGCGGCCCAGCACCTCGGCCTTGAGCTTGTGGCGCTTGGCAATGCCGCGGGCGGTATTGGCCAGGTAGGTCGGCGTGCAGATATTGGACGGCAGGTTGCCCAGGTCGCGCGTCAGCTCCATGCCGCTGGCAATGGCGGTGCCGCGCACCACGGCCTGGGTGGCGGCGCGGGCATCGCCGGTGTCAACCGCGATCACGACCTTGCGCAGCGAGGACTTGTCATTGCCGTTGGGCCTGGCGTTGGCGTTGGCATTGGCGCGCTTCAGGCCCGGATGGCGCTCCAGCAGGCGATAGCCGGCCTCGCGCACCAGCGTGATGGTGGTGATCACGCCCCAGGCGACATCGCGCTGCTGCGGCGCCTGCTGCGCCAGGCACCACAGGGCCGAGGCCGCACGCGTGGACGACAAGGCACGCACGGCGGTGCGGACCGCGTCGGCAAAGGCCTTGTCGCTGAAATCGGCTTCCTTGCCCAGGCCCACCAGCAGCACGCGCGCGGCGCCCACGCCGGCCACCTCATGCAGCATCAGCTGGGTGCCGCGCTTGCCCTCGAAGTCGCCCTGCTTGATCAGCCGCCCCACCAAGCCCTTGGTGGCCACATCCAGTGCCTTGGCCACGCCGGCCAGGTTCTGGCCTTCGAACAGGCCGACCACCAGGCAATCAGTCTTGGTCGCCAGGAAACCATTTTGGCCGGCTTTGCTCCAATCCAAGGCTTTTGTGCTAAATTCCATCGCGCTTCCTTCCAGGGGCTCGTTAGACACGAAAGCCTCCATTATCCGCGATTTTTATCCCGCGACCTGCCGCCGCTGATACGCCCCGGTCACGCTGACAGCATGCTGTGCTGCCAGCCAGCTGTTCTGCCAGGCACCTCGCACGGCACATCGCCCGCTCCGGCCGGCAGCCCGGAACCGAACCCGCATGATCCTTCAACAAGCCCTGCGACGCGAGCTTGCCTACACCGCCGGGGCGGTGTTCCTGGTGATGCTGACCTTCATGCTCACATCGCTCGTGATCCGCATCCTGGGGATGGCCGCCAACGGCAAGGCCAGCCCCAACGACGTGCTGATGCTGATCGGCCTGGCCACCATCGGCTACCTGTCGATCCTGCTGTCGGCCACGCTCTTCATTTCCACCCTGATCGTGCTGACGCGCTGGTACAAGGACTCGGAGATGGTGGTGTGGTTCTCGGCCGGCATCTCGCTGCGCGACCTGGTCAAGCCGGTGCTGCAGTTCGCGGCACCCTTCGTCGTGCTGGCGCTGCTGCTGGGCATGTTTGCCTGGCCCTGGGCCAACCAGCAGAGCGCGCTGTTCCGCGACCGCTTCGAGCAGCGCGGCGTGATGTCGATGATTGCCGCAGGGCGTTTTATCGAGCCGGCCAAGGCCAACTACGTGCTGTTCATCGAGGGCATGGATGCCGATATGAAGTATGCGCGCAATGTCTTCGTCGCCAACTCCGAGGCCGACAAGATCGGCGTGGCGCTGGCGCACCAGGGCAAGTTCGAGACCATGCCCAACGGCGACCGCCTGGTGGTGATGGAAAACGGCCGCCGCTACTCGGGCACGCCCGGCCAGATCGACTACCGCATCGTTGAATTTGGACGCTATGCGGTCAAGGTGGACAACAAGCCGCCTGAGTCCGAGGCCAGCCTGCCGCCCAAGAGCCGCGACACCATCGATCTGATCCGCAACCCCACGCGTGAAAACCTGGGCGAGCTACTGTGGCGCATCTCGCTGCCGATCCTGGCCTTCAATTTCGTGATGATCGCAATCCCGCTGGCCTATGTGAACCCGCGCCTGGGCCGCTACACGCCGCTGGTGTTCGCGGTGCTGATCTACCTGACCTACAGCAACCTGGTCAACCTGTCGCAGTCCTGGGTGCGCTCGGGCGCGATGCCCTTCTGGCTGGCGTGGTGGCCGATCCACCTGGTGGTCTTCCTGGGGGCGCTGCTGCTGTTCCGCTACCGCCAGAACCGCAGCCTGGGCGGCTGGCGCGCCGTGTTCGGCCTGCGCAGGCGCGATGCCGCAGCCACCGGAGGCCAGGCATGAGAATCCTGCGCGTCTATGAACGCTACTTCGGCCGGCTGGTCTACGGCGTGTTCGCCTTTATCCTGTTCGCGGTGCTGTCGCTGTTCGTGTTCTTCGACATGCTCAACGAGCTGGAGAACGTCAACAACCAGTACACCTCGCTGGTCGCGCTGTTCCACGTCCTGCTGCAGGCGCCCACGCGGGTGTATGAGGTGCTGCCGATCGCGGTGCTGATCAGCGCGATCTACGTGTTCTCTCAACTGGCCAGCCAGTCCGAGTACACTATCTTCCGCGTGGCCGGCCTGAACACGCGCCAGGCGCTGTTCTCGCTGTTCAAGCTGGCGGTGCCGCTGGCCATCGTGACCTTTATCTTCGGCGAGTTCATTGGCCCCCGCGCCGAGCAGTATGCGCAGAAGATCAAGCTCGAGGCAATCGGCGCAACCGTGTCGTCGGGCTTCCGTTCGGGCGTCTGGGTCAAGGACCGCGACAAGGATGCCGCCACCGGCGGCGGCGAGATCACCCGCTTCGTCAACGTCGCCGGGTTGCGGCCGGACCAGACTATCACCGGCATCACCATGTACGAGTTCGACCCGCAATACCGCCTGCGCGTGATCCGCGTGGCGCAGGAGGGGCGCTACCAGGGTGGCCAGTCCTGGGAACTGCAGGGCGTCAACGAGACCCGCTTCATCGAGCTGGCGCCCCCGGCGCAGGGGGCGAAGCCGGCACGCGATGCGCTGGCCCCGGACTTCCGCGCCGAGCAGGTCAAGTTCCCGCGCGTGACCATGCATTCCGAGCTGACGCCGCAGATCCTGTCGGTACTGCTGGTGACGCCGGAGCGGATGTCGACGCTGGACCTGTTCCGCTATATCCGCCACCTGCGCGACAACAAGCAGGACACGCAGCGCTATGAGATCGCCTTCTGGAAGAAGGTGATCTACCCGCTGACGCTGTTCGTGATGGTGGCGCTGGCCCTGCCCTTCGCCTACCTGCACGCCCGTGCCGGCGCCGTCGGCGTGAAGGTGTTCGGGGGCATCATGCTGGGGCTGTCGTTCCACTTGTCGAACACGCTGTTCTCGCACGTCGGCCTGCTGCATACCTGGCCGCCGATCATCTCGGCACTGGTGCCCGGCACGCTCTACCTGATGGTGGCGCTGCTGGCGCTGCGGTGGGTGGATCGGCACTGAGGGGCGGGCTGCCATGACCACACCCACCCGGGCCCTGGTCCTGTTCGCGCATGGCGCGCGCGATGCGCGCTGGCGCGAGCCGTTCGACCGCCTGCAGCAGAAGGTGGCCGCTGCCCTGCCCGGATGCGAGGTGCGGCTGGCGTTCCTGGAACTGATGACGCCCGCGCTGCCCGATGCGCTCGCCGACCTGGCAGCGCGCGGCGTGTCCGACGCCACCGTGGTGCCGGTGTTCCTGGGCCAGGGCGGCCACCTGCGGCGCGATCTGCCTGCCTTGCTCGACCAATGCCGGCAAGCGCATCCCGGGCTGCGCATCCATTGCGCGACGGCCGTGGGCGAGGCCGACCCGGTGCTGGATGCGATGGCGGCGTACTGCGTTGCCTCATTGCCCGCAAGCGGCCAGCCCTGAGCAGAAACGCGGTCCTCCATGACAAAAGCCCTGTACCGGCATGCCGGCACAGGGCTTTTTTCTGGTAATGCGGAGCGCGATCAGGCAGCGCGCGGCGCCTGCACGACGGTTTCGCCCACGCCTTCGCGCGGCGTTTCGGTAGCCCGCGCAGCCAGCGCCGCCCCGATCATCAGCAGGCTCGGCTGCACCGGATCGATCCAGGCAGCAGCCTCGCCCGCTGCCATCCGACCCAGCGTGAATTCACGACTACGCTGCCGCGGCGTGCTGGCGGCCTCGACCACCCATGCCGGCGTGGACGCGGGCTTGCCATGCGCGATCAGCTGCGCGGCAATCGATGCTGCCTGGTCACGGCCCATGTAGTAGACCAGCGTATCGGCCTTGACCGCGGCTTCAATATCAGCCGAGCCCTCACCGTCCGCAGCCTTCGCCTGCGTGGCAAACGCCACGCTGCGCGACACACCCCGCTTGGTCAGCGGCTTGCCGATCGCCGAAGCGGCGGCCAGCGCCGCCGTGATCCCGGGCACCACTTCATACTCGATGCCAGCGGCTTCCAGCGCCTGCAGTTCCTCGTCGGCGCGGCCGAACAGCATCGGGTCGCCGCCCTTCAGGCGCACCACGCGCTCGTACTTGCCGGCCAGATCGACGATCTGGCGGTTGATGAACAGCTGCGCGGTGGAGCGCTGCCCGCAGCGCTTGCCCACCTCGACCAGCTCGGCCTGCGGACACCAGGCCAGCATCTCCGGCGCTACCAGTGCATCGTGCAGCACTACCTGGGCTTCGCCCAAAAGCCGTGCACCACGCACCGTAATGAGGTCTGCCGCACCGGGGCCAGCCCCAATGAGGGTCACCTTGCCGTAAGTCTTCTGCGCCTGCTTGTCCATCTGTTGCCCCTTCCTGTTCGTTACCGATCAGGAGAACGCACGGATCATGCCCGCGGCCACCGTGTGGTTGGTCGCTTCGTCGATCAGCACGAAGGCGCCCGTGGCCGGGTTGTCGCCATAGGCATCGCACACGATCGGCTTTTGCAACGAGATCTGCACCGAACCGATGTCGTTCAGGCGAATATCGTGGCGGCCGGTCTCGTGCGACAGCGTGTGCACGTCCAGCACGCGGTCCACCGCCGACACGCGTGCGAACACGCTGGCGGTAGTGTGCTTGAGCACATACTTGCGCGCCGGGTTCAGCGATTCGTCGTCGAACCAGCACAGGTCGGCCTGCAGCTTCTTGGCCGGAGCCGTGGCGGCCTCGGCGGCGACGAACATGTCACCGCGTGATACATCGACGTCCTCGGACAGGCGCACGGTGACCGTGTCGCCGACATTGGCGGATTCTGCGGCGCCGTTGGGCGTCAGCACTTCGGCCACCACGGCATCGCGGTTGGCTGGCAGCACGCGCAGCTTCTGGCCCACGCGCACGGTGCCGGCCTCGATGCGGCCGGCATAGCCGCGGAAGTCGTCCGACTGCGAACCGTCCTGGCGGATCACCAGCTGCACCGGGAAGCGCAGCGCGGCGTCATCCTCGGGCGCGGCTTCTTCCACCGGCAGCTCTTCCAGCAGCGGCAGCAGCGGCTCGCCCTGGTACCAGGGCATGGCATCGCTCTCGTGCACGATGTTGTCGCCGCGCAGCGCCGACACCGGCACGTAGCGCACGTCCTTCAGGCCCAGTTGATCGGCCAGTTCCGAGTACGCGGTGCGGATCTCGTTGAAGCGCTGTTCGCTGTAGTCGACCAGGTCCATCTTGTTGACGGCGACGATCACGTGCCGGATCTCCAGCAGCTTCAGGATCGCCGAGTGGCGCTTGGTCTGCGCCAGCAGCTCGGCACGGCCGTCGGTGACCGTGACACGCGTGGCATCGACCAGCACGATGGCCGCGTCCGCGGTCGAGGCGCCGGTGACCATGTTGCGGGTGTACTGCTCGTGGCCCGGCGTATCCGCGATGATGAACTTGCGGCGCGCGGTCGAGAAGTAGCGGTAGGCCACGTCGATGGTGATGCCCTGCTCGCGCTCGGCTTCCAGGCCGTCGGTCAGCAGCGAGAAATCGATCTGCTCGCCGGCGGTGCGCTTGTTCTTGGCGTTGGCCAGCGCGGTCAGCTGGTCGGACAGCACGGCCTTGCTGTCGTATAGCAGGCGGCCGATCAGCGTGCTCTTGCCGTCGTCGACGGAGCCGGCGGTGATGAAGCGCAGCAGGCCTTGATGAGTTGCTTGGTGAGTCATGTTGAATTCCTTTGCTGCGTCCGGGATCAGAAGTAGCCTTCTTTCTTCCGGCGTTCCATCGAGGCTTCGCTGGTCTGGTCGTCCATGCGGGTGGCACCGCGCTCGGTGATCTCGGTCACAGCGGTCTCGGCGATGATCGCTTCCGGCGAATCGGCAACGCTGGCCACCGGGCAGGTGCAGCTGATGTCGCCCACGGTACGGAAGCGCACCGACAGCACCTCGCTGACGTCGCCATCCTGCTTGGGCGTGATCGGGGTGACCGGCACCAGCAAGCCGTTCTTGCGCACCACTTCGCGCTGGTGCGCGTAGTAGATCGGCGGCAGCGCCAGGTTCTCGCGGGCGATGTACTGCCACACGTCCAGCTCGGTCCAGTTCGAGATCGGGAACACGCGCATCTGCTCGCCCTGCGCCATGCGGGCGTTGTACAGGCTCCACAGCTCGGGGCGCTGGGCCTTGGGGTCCCACTGGCCGAACTCGTCGCGGAACGAGAAGATGCGCTCCTTGGCGCGGGCCTTCTCTTCGTCGCGGCGGGCGCCGCCCATCAGCGCGTCGTACTGGTGCTCGCCGATGGTTTCCAGCAGCGTCACGGCCTGGGCCGCGTTGCGCGAATCGGTTTCCTTGCGCAGGCGCACGGTGCCGCGCTTGATCGAATCTTCCACATGGCCCACCACCAGGCGCGCGCCCAGCTCAGCCACGCGCTGGTCGCGGAAGGCGATCACTTCCGGATAGTTGTGGCCGGTGTCGATATGCACCAGCGGGAACGGCAGCTCGATCTTGCGCTCGCCCAGGCGGAACGCCTTCAGCGCCAGGTGCAGCATCACGATCGAGTCCTTGCCGCCCGAGAACAGCAGCGCCGGATTGCGGCACTCGGCCACCACCTCGCGGATGATGTAGATCGACTCCGCCTCCAGGCGGTCGAGATGGTCGTTCTGTACTTGCAACAGGTGTGCCACGCTGCTCGTTTGCGTCAGGCCTGCTTCTGCGATGTCGTTCATGATGCCCATTTTTTCCGGCCTCAATGCTTGATGTTCTGTTCGTGGAGCCCGCACTCTTTCGAGTCCTTGCTCTCCCACCACCAACGTCCCGCGCGCACATCCTCGCCCGCGCGCACCGCACGCGTACACGGCTCGCAGCCGATGCTGGGGTAGCCTTTGGCATGCAGGGCGTTGATGGGCACGTTGTGGCGCTTCAGGTAGGCCCACACCTCGGCCTCGCTCCAGTCCGCCAGCGGATTGAACTTGGGGATGCCGCGGGCTTCGTCCAGTTCCTCGAACGGCAGCTCGGCGCGCGTGACCGCCTGCTCGCGGCGCTGGCCGGTCAGCCAGGCGTCGGCGTGCGAGAGCGCGCGGTTGAGCGGCTCGACCTTGCGGATACCGCAGCATTCCTTGCGCAGGTCGACGCTGTCGTAGAAGCCGTTCAGCCCGTGCTTCTTCAGGTAGTTGTCGACGGCCTCGGCGTCCGGCGTGAACTGCTCGATGGTGTAGCCGTAATGCGCCTGCACCTGGTCCAGCACCGCCAGCGTCTCGGCGTGCAGGCGCCCTGTCTGCAGCGTGAACACGCGGATGCCGGCGCGCACGGCTTCGGTGCCGCGCAGGATGGCATCGGTCAGCACCATATCCTCGGCCGCCAGGCTCGAGGCAAAGCGCGCGCGGAAGAAGCGGCCGGCGATGCCCGCCAGGCGCTCGCCCAGCTCGCGCTCTTTCTGCTCCAGCGCGTCGATGCTGCCGGTGTATTCCGGCGCAACCCACCGCGCAGGCGGACGCAGCGCCGACGCCGCGCCAGCCCCCGTGTCAACCGCCACGGCGATCTCGCTCAGCACCGTGCTCATGCCGCTTCCTTCGATTGCGCGCCAACCTCTGCCCGCGCGCGGCGGAACAGCGGCAACGGCTCATCCACCGAAGCCTGGTAGGTCACGGTGAACTCGGTGAAGCCCTTGATGGCGTCGTCGATGTTCTTGTCGGCGCGCACCGCGAAGGCGTCGAAGCCGCAGCGCTTCATGAAGTTGAGCTGGTCGCGCAGCACGTCACCGACGGCGCGCAGCTGGCCCTTCCAGTGGTAACGGGTGCGCAGCAGGTAGGCCGTGGAAAAGCCGCGGCCGTCGCGGAACACCGGGAAGTCCACCGCCACCAGCGCCACGCGCGCGAAGTACGCCTCGGCATCGCCCGGCTCGTCTTCCGGGGCCAGCCACACGCCGGTGCGGGCCGCGTCGCGGCCGGCCAGCAGCGCTTCGTTGGCCTTCCATACCGACAGCGGGAACAGCACCGCGTCCTGGCTTTGCGCGGCCGCGGCGATCTGCTCGTCGGTCAGCGGCTGCTCGGCGGTGCCGCGCAGCACGGTCCAGGCGTCATCGACGATGACGGGGGCGACGGTAGCGCCGTCCTGTTGCAGTTGAATGATCTTTGCCATGTTCAGTCTCCGGTCCTCAGGCTTCAGCGCGCTCGCGCGGCTGCTTGTCGGCATAAACGCGCTCCTTGAACGGGGCGATGCCGATGCGGGACAGGGTTTCGATAAAGCGTTCGTCTTCGATGCGGTTGGCCACGAAGGTGTCGATGATGCGGCTCACCACCTCGGGCATTTCCTCGGCGCTGAACGACGGGCCGATCACCTTGCCCAGCGCGGTCTGGTTGCCCTGGGCGCCGCCCAGCGTGACCTGGTACCACTCCGAACCGTCCTTGTCGACGCCCAGCACGCCGATATTGCCGACGTGGTGGTGGCCGCAGGCGTTGATGCAACCCGAGATATTCAGCGAGATCTCGCCCAGGTCATAGACATAGTCGAGGTCGTCGAAGCGCTCCTGGATCGCCTGCGCGATGGGGATCGACTTGGCGTTGGCCAGCGAGCAGAAATCGCCGCCCGGGCAGGCGATGATGTCGGTCAGCAGACCGATGTTGGGCGTGGCCAGGCCGGCCTTCCTGGCCAGGCCCCACAGCTTGAACAGGTCCTGCTTCTTCACGTCCGGCAGGATCAGATTCTGCTCGTGCGCGACGCGCAGCTCGCCGAAGCCGAACTGGTCGGCCAGGTCGGCCACGGCTTCGATCTGCGCGTCGGTGGCGTCCCCCGGGGGCGAGGCCACGCCCGGCTTGGTCGACAGCGTCACCGCGGCGTAGCCCGGCACCTTGTGGCCGTGCACGTTGCGGCTGACCCAGCGGGCAAAGGCCTTGTCTTCCAGCAGGTGGTTCTCGTACGACGCATCGGTGTCGGCCAGCTTTTCATAGGCGGGCGGCGTGAAGTACTGCGCCACGCGATCGAACTCGGCCTGCGTCAGCGTGGCCGGGCCGTCCTTGCTGTGCTGCCACTCTTCCTCGACTTCCTGCGCGAACTTCTCGGCGCCGATGGCCTTCACCAGGATCTTGATGCGCGCCTTGTACTTGTTGTCGCGGCGGCCGTAGCGGTTGTACACGCGGATGGCCGACTCGACGTAGGACAGCATGTGCTGCCACGGCAGGTCTTCCTTGATGATCGTGCCCAGGATCGGCGTGCGGCCCAGGCCGCCGCCGGCCAGGATGCGCAGGCACGTTTCGCCTTCGGCGTTCTTGTAGGCGTAGATGCCGATATCGTGCATCTGCACCACGGCGCGGTCGTCGGCCGAAGCGGAGATGGCGATCTTGAACTTGCGCGGCAGGAAGGCGAATTCCGGCTGGAAGGTGCTCCACTGGCGCAGCAGCTCGGCCAGCACGCGCGGGTCCACCGACTCGTCCGGCGCCACGCCGGCGAAGTGGTCGGTGGTGATATTGCGCACGCAGTTGCCCGAGGTCTGGATGGCGTGCATCTCGACGCTGGCCAGCTCGGCCAGCACGTCGGGCACGCGCTCCAGTTCCATCCAGTTGTACTGGATGTTCTGGCGCGTGGAGAAGTGGCCATAGCCGCGGTCGTATTCGCGCGCGATATGGCCCAGCTTGCGCATCTGCTTCGACGACAGCAGGCCGTACGGAATCGCCACGCGCAGCATGTAGGCGTGGCGCTGCATGTACAGGCCGTTCTGCAGGCGCAGCGGCAGGAATTCTTCCTCGGTCAGCTCGTCGGACAGGCGGCGGCGCACCTGGTCACGGAACTGGGCGACGCGCTCGGCGACGATGCGCTGGTCATATTGGTCGTACTGATACATGGCGGGGTCCGTTCAGTATTCGTTGAATTCAGGAAACGAGCTTGATGGCGACCAGCGTCAGCGTGGTCGCCAGTGCGGCACGCACCAGCCGTTCGGGCAGCGCCCGCGACAGTTGCGCGCCCAGCCAGATGCCGGGGATCGAACCCACCAGCAGCGCCAGCAGCAAATTCCAGTCGACCGTGCCGAGCCACACATGGCCCAGCCCGGCAAGCGCCGTCAGCGGGACGGCGTAGGCAATGTCGGTGCCGGCCACTTCTGCCGGCTTCATATGGGGATACAGCAGCAGGATCAGCGTGGCGCCAACCGCGCCGGCGCCGATCGACGACACCGTCACCAGCACGCCGATCACGGCGCCGACCACGATGGTGGCAATGACCTGGGCGCGGCCGTGCAGCTGGAAGCGCGGATTGCGTTCCAGCCAGGCCAGCATCTGCTTGCGGAACAGCAGCGACAATACGGTCAGCAGCACCGACACGCCGATGGTCAGGCGGATCGCATGCAACCACTGGGCGCTGAGCTCGCCGGCGCGCTTCAGCACCAGGATGGCGGCCACTGCCGCCGGCAGGCTGCCGAGGCACAGGCGCCGCACCACCTGCCACTGCACATGGCCGTGGGCGCGGTGCGCGATGGTGCCGAAGCCCTTGGTGATGGCCGCAAACGCCAGGTCGGTGCCGACCGCGGTGGCCGGCGAGAAGCCGAACAGCAACGTCAGCAGCGGCGTCATCAACGAGCCCCCACCCACCCCGGTCAGGCCGACGAGGACGCCTACAAACAGACCGGAAACGGTATAGGCAACAGACATGGGGGACTCGGTGGAGCCTGGCCCGTGGATCTCGCATCACAAAGTCGCTGCTGCGAGAAGACGCACTGAGGGCTGGCCATTCATTAACAAAGTTCGAGAATCGTAATAAACTGGCCTCATACCTCAAACTAATAAGAAGTTGTTTGTTTATACGAACCCAGATATATGAACCTGCACCAGTTTCGCTTCGTGCGTGAGGCCGTCCGGCAGAACTACAATCTGACTGAGGCCGCCAAAGCGCTCTACACGTCACAACCCGGCGTGTCCAAGGCCATCATCGAACTGGAAGAAGAGCTGGGCGTGGACATCTTTACCCGCCACGGCAAGCGCATCCGCAGCCTGACCGAGCCGGGCCGCCGCATCCTGAGCTCAGTCGAGAAGATCCTGCAGGAGGTGGAAAGCCTGAAGCGCGTCGGCATGGACTATGCGGCACAGGATCAGGGCAACTTCACCATCGCCACCACCCACACCCAGGCGCGCTACGCGCTGCCGCGGGTGATCAGCGAGTTCACCAAGCGCTACCCCAAGGTGCGGCTGTCGATCCAGCAGGGCAACCCGGTACAGATCACCGACATGCTGCTGCACGACCAGGCCGATATCGGCATCGCCACGGAGGGCATCTCCAGCGACAAGAACCTGGTGTCGCTGCCAGGCTACCAGTGGACCCATATGGTGATTACGCCACCCGAGCATCCGCTGCTCGACAAGAAGCACCTGGCGCTGGAAGACCTGATGGGCTACCCGCTGATCACCTACGATGCCAACTTTGCCGGCCGGACCAAGATCGACAAGGCCTTCGCGCTGCGCCACCTGGAGCCGGACATCGTGCTGGAGGCCATCGACGCGGACGTGATCAAGACGTATGTGGAGATCGGGCTGGGCGTGGGCATCGTCGCCGGCGTCGCCTATGATGCCGAGCGCGACCGCAACCTGCGCGGCATCCCGGCCGGCCACCTGTTCGGCAGCAACGTGACGCACCTGGCCGTCAAGCAGGGGGCCTACCTGCGCAGCTTTGTCTACACCTTCATCGAGCTGTTCTCGCCGACGCTCAACCGCAAGCTGGTTGAGCAGGCCATGTCCGGCGAACACGAAGCCTACGAACTCTGAGGACGGCCCGCCGCCGCCTCTCTATATAAGAAGCAAACCCAACCATGCATCTGCTGCCCATCACGCCCTGCCGGCCGGAGGCCCTGTGAGCGACCTGCCCCGCATTCACTGGACTGAGGACGGCGTCGAGCGCAGCGCCGCCTGGCGCTCTGAAGCCGGCCTGCCGCCGCCGCGCCGCGTGGTCATTGCCGACGACACCACCAGCGCCGACACCGCCTACCGCCTGGCCTGCGAGGGCACCGCGCTGCTGTGGCGCGGCGACTTCCAGAACGCGCGCCAGCTGCTGCACGCGCTGGCCCGCCGCACCGAGCGCAAGCCCAAGAAGGCCAGCCGCCCCGGCCAGAAGGCCAAGGACAAGGGCAAGGGCGGGGCCGCGTCGCCAACCGAGGCCTTCAACCTGCACCGGCTGGCCCAATCGCAGCGCGCCCGCACGCTGGGCATGCTGCTGCTGCCGTTCGAGGCCGGCCACGAGGTGCCGCTGCGCCGCGCGCCGGATGTGCGCGACGCCTGCGAGCAGGTCTACGGCCCGGCCAGCGAGCCCTATGTGGCGTCGATGCGCGAGCTGCTGGGCATGATCGGCGCCTATGAATGGCGCAAGAAGGGCGTGGAGATCCCGGCGCTGGAAGACCGCATCCACCCCTGGTATGGCGTGTTCTCGCCGGTGCGCGGCGAGTATGTCGACCTGGTCGCGGCCGAGCCGCTGCCGGCCAAGACCCTCGCCTTCGATATCGGCACCGGCACTGGCGTGCTGGCCGCGGTGCTGGCCCGCCGCGGCGTGCAGCGCGTGGTCGCCACCGACCAGGACCCGCGCGCGCTGGCCTGCGCGCGCGAGAACATCGCGCAGCTTGGCTACGCCGCGGAGGTCGAGATCATCCAGACCGACCTGTTCCCCGAAGGCCGGGCACCGCTGGTGGTGTGCAACCCGCCCTGGGTGCCGGCCCGCCCCAGCTCGCCGGTCGAGCGCGCGGTCTACGACCCCGACAGCGCCATGCTGCGCGGCTTCCTGCAGGGTCTGGCCGACCATCTGGCGCCGGGCGGCGAAGGCTGGCTGCTGCTGTCGGACCTGGCCGAGCATCTCGGCCTGCGCCCGCGCGAGGAACTGACGGGCTGGATCGACGCCGCCGGGCTGAAGGTGCTCGGCCGCTCCGATATCCGCCCGCGCCACCCGCGCGCGACGGATGCCGCCGACCCGCTGCATGCGGCGCGTTCCGCCGAGGTGACCACGCTCTGGCGCCTGGGCATACGCTGACCAGCACGGCCGCGGCGGGGCGCAGGCGTGCCCCGCCGGCCGAGTTCGGCTATCCTTCCCGTCACATATAAGAACGGAGGAGACGATGCTGACACTACCCCTGCGCCCCCTGCTGCTGGCCGGCGCCCTGCTCTTCACCGGCGCCGCCGCGCATGCCGACATCCGCGTCGGCATCGATGTGTCCACCACCGGTCCGGCGGCCTCGATCGGCATCCCCTCCAAGAACACCGTGCTGATGTGGCCGCAGACGCTGGGCGGCCAGAAGGCGCACTACGTGATCCTGGACGACGGCACCGACCCGGCCGCGGCGGTGCGCAACGTGCGCAAGCTGATCTCCGAGGAAAAGGTCGACGTGATCGTCGGCCCCAACATCACCCCCACCGCCATCGCCGCGCTCGACGCCGTGGCCGAGGGCGAGACCCCGATGGTGGCACTGGCAGCCTCGGCCTCCATTGTCGAGCCGCAGACCGACGCCAAGCGCCGCTGGGCCTTCAAGATGCCGCAGAACGACTCGCACATGGCGACCGTGCTGACCGAGTACATGAGCAACCACGGCGTCAGGACCGTCGGCTTTATCGGCTTTGCCGACGCTTACGGCGAAAGCTGGTGGCGCGAGTTCTCGAAGCTGGCCGAGGTGCGCAAGATCAAGGTGGTCGCCAACGAGCGCTTCTCGCGCAACGATACCTCGGTGACCGGGCAGGTGCTCAAGCTGATGGCGGCCAACCCGGACGCGATCCTGATCGCCGGCGCCGGCACGCCGTCGGTGCTGCCGCAGAAGACGCTGGGCGAGCGCGGCTACAAGGGCAAGGTCTACCAGACCCACGGCATCGCCACCTGGGACTTCCTGCGCATGGGCGGCAAGGATGTGGAAGGCACGCTGTTCCCGACCGGGCCGGTGGTGGTCGCGCGCCAGCTGCCCGAGAACCACCCGGTGCGCAAGGTGGCGCTGGACTTCGTCAACCGCTACGAAAGCAAGTACGGCGCCGACAGCGTCACGCAGTTTGCCGGCGACGCCTGGGGCGCGTGGATGCTGCTGGACGACGCCACCCGCCGCGCGCTGAAAACCGGCGCGCAGCCCGGCACGCGCGAATTCCGCGCCGCCATGCGTGACGCGCTGGAAGCCACCACCAATCTCACCATCCCCAACGGCGTGATGAACCTGAACCCGAAGGACCACCAGGGCTTCGACCAGCGTTCGCGCGTGATGGGGGTGATCCGCAACGGCAAGTTCGCCTACGCGGGCGAAAAGTAAGCCCGCCGCAATACGAAAGGAAGCATCGACATGAGCGTCAGCCACACCCCCATCACCGTCGCTTTCATCGGCCTGGGCGCCATGGGCTCGCACATGGTCCGCCACCTGCTGGCCGCCAGCCACACCGTGCGCGCCTTGGTGCGCCGCCCGGAAGCGGCCGAGGCCGCGCGCGCGCTGGGAGCGGAGCCCTTCTTCACCCCGGCTGAAGCGGCGCGCGGCGCCACCATTGTCTTCACCAACGTGACCTCGTCCGAAGACGTGCGCGAAGTGCTGCTGGGCGAGCAGGGCGCGGTCCACGGCGCTGCGCCGGGCACCATCTGCGTGGACCACAGCACCATCTCGCCGATCGTCACGCGCGAGATTGCCGCGGCGCTGGCCGCGCGCGGCATCGAGGCGCTGGACTGCCCGGTTTCGGGCGGCACCATGGGCGCCGAGGCCGGCACGCTGACCATCATGGCCGGCGGCAAGCCCGAGATGCTGGAGCGCGTGCGCCCGCTGCTGCAACTGCTGGGCAAGACCATCACCCATATCGGCGACCACGGCGCGGGCCAGGTTGCCAAGCTGTGCAACCAGATCGCCCAGGTGGTCAATATCGAAGGCATTGCCGAGGCCATGCGTTTTGCCGCCGCGCAGAATGTCGACACCGGCCGCGTGTTCGAAGCCATGGCGACCGGCATGGCCGGCAGCCGCATGCTGGATCTGATGGGCCCCAAGATGGTGGCACGCAACTTCGCAGCCGGCATCGAGGCGCGGCTGCACGACAAGGACTTCGGGCTGGCGCGCGATATCGCCGAAGAAATCGGCCTGGACCTGCCCGCGATGCAGGCCACCTCGGCGCAACTGCGCACGTTGATGGCCAATGGCTGGGGCAAGGACGACACCTCGTCGCTGCTGCGCGTGCTGGAGGGCTGACGCCCTTGCGCCCGGGCGCGCTCAGCGCTCCATCAGCCGCAGCACCGCGCGCGTCAGGGCACCGTCGGGGCTGGCAAAGCTGTCCAGCACATTGAAGTGATGGCAGTCCGGCAGCACCAGGTCGCTCGCGGCCGGATGCGCCACCTTGGCCGGCCACGCCGCGCGGATCAGCGCGTGCTGGCGGTGGTATTCGGCGGCCTCGAGCTCCCCCACCGCGATCGCCAGCGGGGCATCGCTGGCCGGCGGCATATACGCGGGCGACAGCCGCGCGACATCGTCTTCCGAGAACTGCAGGTCGCGCTGCAGGAAGGCCGCACGCCGCAGCGGCTCCATGTCGTACAGCCCGCTGACCGACAGCCCGCCCTTGACCAGGTCTGCCGGCAGGTCCGCACCCAGTTGCGGCCAGCGTGCGGCCATCAGCATCGCCACCAGGTGGCCGCCGACGGAATGCCCCGCCAGGAAGAGCTTGTCCGGATCATGGCCCAGCCCGTCCGCCTGCCGGTACAGCCAGGCGACGCTGCGCAACACCTGCCGCACGATCTCCGGCACCGTCACCGCAGGCACCAGCGTGTAGTTCACCACCGCCACCGACACCCCCAGCGCCGGCAGCGCGCTGGCGGCAAAGCTGTGGTCATGCTTGTCCAGCGCCCGGTAGTAGCCGCCGTGCACGAACACCAGCAGTGGCGGCAGCGCCCCGTTGGCCCGCTGCGCGGGGAAGTAGTCCAGAGTCTCGCCCTGCGCGTGGCGCGAGTCCTTGCCGGCATAGCTCAGGTCCGCCAGATAAGGGCTGCGTGCGCGCACCCCGGCGGACCACTGCGCCCAGCGCGCCATATGCACTGCGTTGTCCGGCACATTGGCGCGGTTGTTGTATTCCCGGTCATAAAAGCCGGGGTCCTGCGAAGGCAGGCTGGCGAGGCGCGCCAGCGAAGCTTGGTCGGTCATGGCGGTCAGGGGTGGTCGGGACGATGGGCATGTGAGAGGCTGGGCGCCATGCTACCGGATTTGCGCGGCCGCTGATGTGCCCGGCGCCGGTTGTCCGACGACGGGATTTCCGGCATAATTCCCGGCTCAGCACGGCACCGGTTCCGGCGCCATACACCCTGCCCGGGTGGTGAAACAGGTAGACGCAGGGGACTCAAAATCCCCCGCCGCAAGGCGTGTCGGTTCGAGTCCGACCCCGGGCACCATCAGCTTAGGCGCAAAGCCTTATCCCATAAGCCTTTCCGGGCGGTTCGGTCGTGTTTCTGTGGCAACTTCCGTGGTAAGTTGCCCATGTGAATCAAACGCGGCGTCATTTCCATCACCTTGAAATGCTGCTAAGACCAATCTCTGCACTTCCGACCCCGCAACCGTCGCCCGGGCAATCGAGCGGATGAATAGACGGCTTGAAGAGGACTGGGCAATGCTCCGCGCTGACTCGAACGCCTCCCTTAAGGCCACCAAATACCTCCTCCGCAGGAGCGCTGGTCGAGACCGCAGAGGCGGCGCTGTCGCTTCTGTATGACCGGCGACGCCCTCTGCTTCTAAAGCGCGCTGCGCTCAACCCTCTGCCAACTCATTGCCCACCCATACAAGGCAATACACCCAAACACCAGCATCGTAGGCCCGAACACAAACGACAGCAGCGGCATCATCAACAGCGAACAGCTCACCATCAGATAAACGTGCAGCGCCAGCTGCATCGGCACCGCGATCATGACAAACACAAGCGTGAGCAGCGTCAGGAAGATCTTCTTCGGCCATGAGAAGTCAAAGATGTAGTAGACCAGCGCATGCGCCCACGGCAACAGAAACAAAAGGCTGGCGCAGGTCTTCACGCCGTTGTCCACATATCTGCTGGCCGTGTACGGAAAACTCTGCGGCGCCACCGCGAAGAACAGCAATGCCGTGACCTCAATGAACACGGCGAACAGCAGGAAGTACCGCAGCGGCAGGTACAGGTCCCGTATCCGCAACGCCATCAGGCAGACGGCGAGCGTCGCGATCAGCGTCACGAACCAGGTCAGTACGTCTGGCACCGGAGCAACGACGTTGGTGTAGGGCAGGTTGAAGTCGAACCATGCCACCCGCGTCAATTGTTCAATGACGACGCCATCGATGCCGAGCTTGTCGATCCAGAAGCGCAGCACTCCCACCCATATCCCGCTGATATGGTCGCGCAGCATCCATTCGGCCACATTGAACGCCACGGGCACCAGCAGGACCCCCGCGAGTGCGGGGGCGGACAGGGTCAGGTGGTCCAGCGAACGATGCCTGGCCAGGCACAGGATGGTCAGGCCAAGAGCGTCGCTCTGGTCGTGTGTGGCTGCGGTGTGCCCGGCAGGGTGCGTCATGGCTAGAACTCCGCGAAGACCCCCACTTCTGCTTGCTTGCGCGTGTAGGAGGGGTTGTCGTAGTAAATGGCGCGCAGGTTTATCCCATAGCGTTTGGTGAACCATTTGCGCCAGGTCAGCGAGACCTCATGGCTGTTGAAGTCGCTCAGCAGGGCCTGCGCGCCGGTGAGCTGGTAGGCTTCGCTGCCGCCGTCGTATTTCAGGGTAATGTACTGGTCCTTGTCACGGCCGTAGGTGACGGCGACGATGCCGCGATTGGAGCGGATACTGCCGGGATCGCTGCGGTTCAGCCGCGCACCCAGCTGGACGATCCAGGGGGCGTCGAAATAGTAGGTCAGGCCGAGCAGCAAGGTCTTGTCGGTATAGACCTCCTTGGCACGGTAATAAGTGAAGCCGGCGCTCACGACCAGGTTCTTCTTCTCGAGCAGTTTGCGGAACAGCATGCCGTCGGTTCGGAACTGGGGCAGGAAGAAGCCGCCCGCGCTGGTGCCGGCGCTCAGAAAGCCGTACCAGTTCTCGTCAAAGGTGCGCGTGTAGCCCAGGCCGAAGAACGTGCCCTGATCCCCGAAGTGGTTCTGGTGGCTGATTTCGCCGGTCACGTAGTCCTTCGGGGTGAAGTTGACCCCGCCTCGCAGGTACTGGTCGTTCCAGCTGGCATTGTCGCCGGTGAGGTTGGCGTGGCCGAGGCCGCCTTCAATGAAACCGGTGAGCAAGGGAGCGAACGTCCTGGGCGCGGTGGCTTCTGCCTGGGCGCGGACATCGGTGGCGGCAAGCAGTGCCAGCATGCCCAGAAGGGGCAGGGCCCGAGCGCCGTGGGTTCTGGTATCCGAGAGCTTCGCCATGCGTATCCTGTCGATCGTGTCGATGTCGCACGGAGGGTCCCGCGAGGATCCTCCGGCCCGCAAGCTGTTGTTGAACCATACACTGCTTCGAAGTGAGCAGTCGATAATGCTTCGCTCGGTATTGGCGCGTTTCGCATGGACGTGAGGCAAATCAGCGACACCGCATGCCCGGGGAAGGTGGCGCCAGCGCCTGCTCCGGGCTCAGGCGTGCCTCGAACGCCAGGTACAGTGCCTCCTCCAAGACATTCCAGTGCTTGCCATGGCGGAACTGGATGGATCGTATGCGCCAGCACGCGATCGCGTCCTTGTCTCCCATCTTGTCGGCGACCAGGGCCACCAGCCCCCAGGGGAAATCGACTTCGGACATCTGCAGCCAGGCCATGCGGTTCTCCTTCATCCACAAGTCGTAGGCCGCGGCATGGGGCCGGCTGGCGGGCTTGATATCGGCCAGGATGGGGAAGATCTGCGCTACGGCGTCGGGATAGAACGCCGCCTGGTCGCGTGGCTGGGTGCTGACCAGGTAGCCCTGGTTGGGACGCCAGAACACGCGCAGGATGTCCTTGTCGAGCTGTTCGGCCTTGCGCATCCAGCCGGCGGCACCTACGGCATCTCCGTGGCGCTGGCGATAGTCGCTGGCGGCCTTGAAGGCGCTTGAGACTTCCACGTTGTCCATCAGCAGGGCCACCGGTAGCTTGGCCGAGATCAGGTAGACGCCGGAACCGGGGTCGCGCAGTGTGTCCAGGTGCCGGCTGGCCTTGTCGAAACTGGCCTGCCACGCCGGGGGCATGCCCTTGGGCGGCGCGGAGCGGACCAGCAGTTCCATCCAGGCCGCCATCAACGCGTCGTCGGCGTCAGCCTCCTGGCAGGAGACGAAGCGCTGGCCCTTCATGCAGTAGCGGTCGAAGCGGCCGTCGGCGAGCTGGCGCGGAAGCAGCCATGCGATCCAGCGGGTTGCGGCGGTTCTGGTGGTCATGCCGGCGTCCTGTGCGGCCAGCAGTGCCTTGGCCGCAAAGTAAGGATCGATCGAGTCGCCAGCAAAATAGGTCGTGATCGCCCCGTCGGGACGCTGGTAGTCGGTCAGCACAAGCTCGGCAGCGCCGGCCGGCTGGTGGACGTAGGTGGCAATCACGAGAAGCAGCGCGATCAATGATTTCATGGTGTGTAGGGCTGTGCGTCATGGGCTGGCCACATGGCCATCGGACACCACCCTTCCTTCCTCCGGGGCGCATGCCGCGCCATGAACCACGGTACCGGCGCAAACGTGAAGCACCGGCGCCACCAGGGTAGTGCGCTTGTCCGCCGCGCCGATCGTGCAGCGCGCCCCGACATCGATCTCGCGCTCGGCAGCCACCGGGCCGGCGATGACGCATTCACGGGCCACGGAAATGGTGCCCGCCGCAATCAGTGCGCCGTCGATGCGCACCCGCGCGCCCAGCCAGATGCTGCCACTTGCCTTGACGCTGCCGATAATGCGCGCGCCGGTGCCGAGCCACAGGTCGCCACGCACGACAAGGTCGCCGCGATACAGGGTGTTGGCGGGAAACGTCAGATCGTGCGTTACCAGCCAGCGGCCGTCAGCGGCTTCGTCGGGAGCCATGACGGCATATGCCCAGTCTCCCCCTGCCGGGGCGGTGGCGTCCATGTCGGGTGGCGCGGCAAGGTGACGCGGCCCGAACCCGATCACCGCGGCGCTGACCGAGGTGAACTCGCATTCATCTTCGAGGCGGATGGAATACAGGGCTGAAACCGGTCCGAGCAAGCGGCACTGGGGCTCGACGTGGATGCTGCGCGCGTGTGCCCAGCGCTGCAGCTCGCTGGCGCCGCGCATCAGGATCTCGCCTTCGGACAGCAGCACCTGCATGCGATTGAGCCGGCCTGTGGAGATCCCGCGCCGGCCGTAGATGTCGCGGGAGAACGTATAGTTGTCCGGTAGCACCAGCGATCCGCTGGTGACGATGGTGCGCGCGCAGACGCCGATGAACGCCTCCGCCGCCGTCGGCATGAATGTGCCGGTCACGTGAACGACAGGCCGCAAGGCGCTGACCGGGTGCGCCAGGCCATGCAGACCTGACGTCTCGTCCTGCCGCTCGACCATCGCGCGAAAGACCGCGGCCACGGCCGCAACATCCAACGTGTGTTCGCCATCGATCGCCAGCGGACGGATGTCGCGCCGGTGCCGCCATTCAAGCACCGCCGGCAGCAGCGGCAATGCGAAGACCAGCATGGTGAGAGTGCCTAGCAGCAAGGGCCACACGCTCAGCTCCTCTGTCGATAACGCGCTGTCTTGTCCCACCGCAGTTCGCGGCGGAGCAGGTAATCGAAAACGATCTGGCCGATGATGGCGCGCGACACGGTCAGCATGCTGACCAGGAAGCCGAAATAATTCAGCGGCAGCAGGCGGATGCGTTCGCGGGTGCCATCCAGGTGCACGGCGGCAGCGATCTCGAAGAAGGCGGCGAAGTTGCCCAGCGTCCCGTACGACATCAGCGCGAACAGGATCACGGCTTCACCGAACAACGGCAGGCCGCCGGCATAGAAGAGCAGGATCGCCAGCAGCCAGCCGAACAGCATCAGCGGCGCCATCATGTAGATGCCGAGCAGCGCCACGCCGTCGATCTTCTCGAACAGCCCGTGGTGCCGGCACGCTGCCATCTTCCAGCCGTGCCGATAGAGCGCCTGGTTGTGGCCCTTGGTCCAGCGCATGATCTGCCGCACCCGCACGGGCCAGGTCTCGGGCACCTCTTCATAGCACTCCGACCAGTTCTGGTAGACCGTCTTCCAGTTGGCCAGCAGCAGCCGGTAGGTCAGGTCGGTGTCTTCGGCCAGCACATCGTCGTGCCAGCCGCCGGCGCTGCGCAGCGCCCGCATCCTGACGCCGCCGACGGTGCCGCCATACTGGGGCACCAGGTCCAGGTTCATGCGGGCCTGCTGATCCACCTGGTAGCCGCCGGAGCGCTCCAGGTCGAGCAGCCGCGTCAGCAGGTTGCTGCCGAGGTTCATCGGCACCACGCGGCCCATGGTCGCACCGACTTCGGGGTCGAAGAACGGTGCCACCAGTTGCTTGAGCAGGCCCACCGGCGGCAGGTAGTCGGCATCGAACACGACAATGATGTCGCTGGCGACAGCGTCGCTCGCGTCCTTGAGCGCGGCGGCCTTGCCGGGCTTGCCGCCGGTGCGGTGAAACGGGGTGATGCGTCCGGGGTACTGCTGCACGAAGTCGTCGATGATCTCGCGCGTGCGGTCGCAGGAGCGGTCGTTGACCGGCATGATGGTGAGCCGGTCGACGGGATAGTCCGCGTGCAGCAGGCACGTCAGCGAACCGGCGATCACGGCCTCTTCGTTGTGCGCCGCGACCAGCACGGTCAGGGTGGGCCAGTCCGCGATATCGATGTCCAGGTACGGGTGGCGTTGCCTGCCGAACAGCCGGTTCAGCGTGAACAGGTAGTGGCGCACGGCATAGAAGATCACCAGGCCGACGATCAGCAACAGCATGGCCGTCAGCGGCGGCACGATCGCCTGCGCGTCCTCGTGCAACGGCGCTTTCGGCGGCGCGGGCTTGGGCCAGGGGCGCGGGCGCAGCGCCGGCTCCCGCCGGCCATCGTCTTCCAGCGTGTCTGGCCTTGCCATCGCAACTTCCATCGCAGTGCTGCCGGGGTCGGCGTCAGCAAGCTTCATGGATTTTCTTGGCAGTGGTTTGAGGGCGGCTTCGGGGGCTCCGGATCCGCGGGCGAAGGCCTCTCCCCTCACGGGAATTTCCGTGGCCTTCGCGTCGGGCGCGGGCATGGTGAAGACCAGCAACCCGCTCAGTGAGAGGAACAGGCGATACGCCAGGCGCATGCTCAATGACCTCCATCCATGCTTTCATCTTGGAGGCTGGCCGTACTCCCCAGCCAGCCCCTGCGCATTACAGCTTGCCGGCGACGAATGCCAGCGAGGTGCCTCCTTGCGATGTCACGATCCAGTTGGCCGAATCCCATGTCACCGTGGCGAGTCCCTGCGTCACCACCGGCTGGGCATAGCCGGTGCGCGGCAGCACCCACGCCATGTCGGTCAGATCGGTCGGATGGCTGGCCTGGAACGACCATGCGTTGCCGGTATCAGTGGCCTGCCAGGTGGTCTGCTGGCGCCGCTGGCTGAACTGCGCCAGCGTATCCATCGTGTACCAGCTGAACAGTCCGCTTGCCTTCACGTTGTCCGCCTTGTTGAAGATGACGTTGAGCGTCTTCGGGTATTGGATAGCGCCCACCGGGTGCATGTAGATCAGCCGGCTGGTGCGGTTCTTCGCCACGAAATCGATCAGCTGCTTGTACCAGGTGTTGATGTCGGCCACGGGCACGTTGAATTCCTCGAACTCTTCGAACGTCGCGTACTTGCCGAACGGCATCACCGGGAAGGCGCGGATGGTGTTGTTCGTCAGCACGCCATTGCGATAGCTGCGCGTCGGCGCCATCCCGGTATGGCCCAGGAAGTAGTAGCCGGTGTTGCCGTTGGCTTCGAGCCAGTTGAGCGACCACTGCGGCGTATTGCCTTCCGGCGCGGCGTACTCGACCGCGGCGCGTCCGGTCACGCCTTCCACGCTCTGCTTGTTCATCACCAGGTACTGTTCGAAGGTGGACTGGTTGGTCTCGCTGGCGTTGGCACCCCAGTAGTCGTGGATCCATCCGCCATGACTGCCGATCTTGTGCCCCTTCGATTGCAGGGACAGCATCAAATTCTTTGCCGCGGTGTTCTGCGACAGGTTGATGCCCTTGGCGTCGCCGAAGTTGATCTGGTCAGGGCCCGCAGTCACGGCAATGGAGAACGGGCTATTGCTACTGTCGAAGGTGCCCCAGGTATTCATTTCCACCGCGGGCGCGATCTGGTCGCCGGCGCAGAAGTGCCAGTTCAGCACCAGCCCGCCGCGCGCCTTGGGCTGCGCCGAAAGCCGCGCCGTCTTCATCAGGTTGCCGCCGAAGTAGCGCAGGAAGCCGTGCATCAGCATGCCGTCGGTCTGTCCCTTCAGGTAGGCGAGCGGCAGGTTGACGAACAGCACGCTGCCTGAGCCGAAGTTGCGCAGCCCTGCCACCAGCCCGAAGTTGGGCGACGTGATCAGCGCGGAGCCGGTATAGGTGCCCTGCGTGACGAAGCTCGGATAGATCAGGAAGCCATAGACGTAGCCCGAGATGCCTTCGATGGGAGGCGTCGCGCTCGCGTCCCACAACATCGACTTGCCCGGCGGCACCTGCAGCGTCCTGAGCGTGGTGCCCAGCGCGGTGATTGGCCCGACGCCGATCATGTTGCCGAGCAACTGGTCATAGAGCACGTAGTCGACGCCGGCAAGGTTGCTGAGCCGGCTCTTCTGCGGTGCGTAGAAGCCGGTAGAGGTCAGCGCGCCGAAGTCGTAGACCAGCATCAGCTTGCCGCCCTGGTTGGTGTAGGTCTCCAGCGCCGCGATCAGCGCATCGCTGGCCTTCACGTGCACCTGGTCCGGCAGGATCACGCCCGAGAACTGCGCCGGGGTCGTGCCTTGCTGGAACTGGGTGTCCGTGATGACGGTCATCTTCAGGCCTTCTTCCTGGGCCCCGTCGAGCCAGGCCGACACGCGCGGATCGGGAAGGGAGAAGCCGTCCGGCAGCAGCAGTGCGATCTGATTGGTGGCGGCGTGCGAGATTGCCGGCAAAGCGAGCACCAGTGCCAGGCATAGCTGGAGCACCAGGACGCTGCTTCGCCGCAGCAGTGAATAGGATTGGTAGAGCACGGTCTTCTCCCAGCGCGATGACTACAAGTTGCCTCGGCGTGCAAGACGCTGCGGCGCATCGACGTACGCGAGCATGCAGAGTCCGTCAGTCCGGCTCGGCTCCAGGCGCCGGCGCGAGCGTGTATGTGCCCGCCATCACCTTGGCTCCGGCCTTTAGCTTCTTGGGCTTCTTCGCCTTCAGCTCATCCTTGAGGGCCTTGAGGGTTGCCTTGCTCTTGCCCTTCTCCGCCTCGTACACAAAGTCGATCTGGAAGCTGTGGTCATAGCCCAGCAACCCGCCGGGATCCGCCGGACTCGCCGGGAGATAGAGCGGAGTCTCGGCCGCGGCCGCAGCGGCGTCCTCGGTCAGGGCGGCATGAGCGGGTGCCGGTGCCAGGACACCCGCGACAGCAAGCGCGGTTGCCGCTGCTGCAATACGTGAGAGCCTCATTGCCTTTGCTCCTGCTTATAGAGCGGCCAGACAGAAGTTAAACTTTTGCGCTGAACCGCTGGTTAGCTTGCTGCTGCGCTACAGGCTGACGACGCCGGCATCGACCGACGCATCGCCGCACTCCCCATACGTGTCCGGGCGTTCCGCCAGCAAGGCAACGACAATGCGTTCGCTGGCGTGGCCGTCGCCGAACGGGTTGTGGGCGCGCGACATGCATGCGTATTCCTCGGGGTCATTCAGCAACCGCTCCGCGGCGGCGATGAGGCGTCCCGGGTCCGTGCCCACCAGGCGCGCGGTGCCGGCGGCCACCGCTTCGGGCCGCTCGGTGGTTTCCCGCGTCACCAGGACCGGCTTGCCCAGGGCCGGCGCCTCTTCCTGAATGCCGCCGGAATCGGTGACGATCAGGTAGGCGCGCGACATCAGGAACACGAAAGGCAGGTAATCCTGGGGCTCGATCAGGTGGATGTTCGGGTGCCCGCTCAGGATCGCGTGCACGGGCTCCTGCACGTGGGGGTTGAGGTGCACCGGATAGATGATCTGGATATCCGCATTGCGGTCAGCCAGCATGCGCAGCGCCGTGAACAGGCGCTCGAACGGCGGGCCGAAGTTCTCGCGCCGGTGTCCGGTCACCAGCACCAGCCGCCGCGACTCGTCGAGGAAGGGGTACTGGCCGGCCAGCCGGCACCGCATGTCCGCATCGGCGTCCAGCCAGCCCTTGACCTGGAGCAGGGCATCGATGCCGGTATTGCCGGTCAGGCTGATGCGGACCGGATCGACGCCTTCGCGCAGCAGGGTTTCCTGTGCCTGCTGCGTTGGCGCGAAATGCCAGGACGCCATCACGTCGGTCACGCGCCGGTTCATTTCTTCCGGCCAGGGGGCACTGAGATTGCCGGTGCGTAGTCCCGCTTCGACGTGTCCGATGGCCACATTGCGATAGAACGCGGCGAGCGTGGCGGCGAGCGTGGTGGTGGTGTCGCCATGGACCAGCATGGCATCGGGCAGGAAGCGATCCAGCACCGAGTGAACGCCCGAAAGCACGCGCGTCGTAATGTCGGACAGGCTCTGGCCCTGGCTGATGACGTTGAGGTCGAAGTCCGGCGCGATCTCGAAGAGCCGCAGTACCTGGTCTAGCATCTGCCGGTGCTGGCCGGTGACGCAGACCCGCAGGTCGAAACTGCCCGACTCCCTGAGCCGATGAATAAGCGGTGCCATTTTGATGGCCTCAGGGCGGGTCCCGAATACAGCCAGAACTTTCTTCGGCATGTGGGTCTCTCTCGGCTCGCAAGGATCCTTGCCGGTGCGTTGGCTGGCGACTGCTTGCGATCGCCTGGTCCTCACGTTCCCGCAGGAATCGCGCCGTGGCTTGCGTCAGCCAACCTGATCGGCGCTTCGTGATGTCCCGGACGCGCACACCACGACGTAGGAGAGCGATGCCTGTGCCATCGAGCTGTAGCCCATTGAATTCATTGGGAATTCTTCGATGTCGACAAAAGCAAGCGCCGACCTCGGACGCTCTTGCGGTTGCAGAGTTGTTACTTATTGCGCCACGCCCATCGGGATATCGATCTCAATGCGTGGCCAATGCTGCACCGCTCAGGACTTCACCTCCGCGATAAGTGGCATTGGAGGCGGCGGACGCCTTGGACGCTTCGCCATGTCGGGTATGGGGTGCCGCGGCTGGGAGTGCACCACGCTTGTTGCGACCTTGCCGGTGGGATAAATGGGGCAGGATAAGAGCGGTGGGAAGGGGGGGCGACAAATGGAGCGGGTTAATCCGGCGGCCTAGGGCAAAGGGTTGATTGACGCGGGGAAGGCCTTATGCAGTGATGATGAAACTCATTCATTTGGCTGAGCCTGGTAGGAATGAGGCTGGCCGGCTAAGAGGTTTCAAGAATGAAACATCGTGCAGATCAGTATTAAATTAAATTAAATTAATAACAACGATAACAATGTTCATTTGTGCTCTTTTATGCGCATGAGATGTTACTGTCATTTCTGTCAGAAATTAGTGAAATGAAAAAGGGCTGACAGCCCGACGCCCGACGGCCCGGCAGGCCGGCATCAGAGCCGGCGCCGGTCGCGGCCTTGCGGCTTCTCCGCGCAATCCAGCTTGGCCGCTTTGGTGTCAAATCTCACTTGGTCAGCGTCCGGCGTAAGCATCCTGCCGGCTTGGCAGGCCCGGTCTTCATCAGGTGTCATACGCACCACTTTCATGCAACACCTGTCGGACGGCGCCCACTGGCGCGCCCTCGCCCGGCTTCCTATCCTATGGCATTGCCACCCCCGTTCCCGGAGCGACCCATGAAGCGACTCGCCCTTTCCGCCCTCGCCTGTTCCGCGCTGCTGGCCGGCTGTGCCGGCGCCGATATGGAAAGCCTGACGCAGGCCGGCGGCAGCCTCTTTACCGCCGCCACGCTGTCGGACAGCAACGTCAAGACGCTGTCCGACCAGTCCTGCGCGGAAATGGACCAGAAGAACACCATCGCGCCGGCGGACAGCACCTACGCCAGGCGCCTGGCCAATGTGATGAGCGGGCTGGGCAACACCGGGCTGCCACTCAATGCCAAGGTGTATGTGACCAAGGACGTCAATGCCTGGGCCATGGCCAACGGTTGCGTGCGGGTCTACAGCGGCCTGATGGACCTGCTGAGCGACGATGAAGTGCGTGGCGTGGTGGGCCATGAGATCGGCCATGTGGCGCTGGGCCATACCAAGGCCGCGATGCAGGTGGCCTACACTACGGCGGCGGCGCGCGGGCTGCTGGGGTCGACTGGCATGGCTTCGCTGACGGCGCTGTCGTCGTCGCAGATCGGCGCGCTCGCCGAGCAGTTCGTCAATGCGCAGTTCTCGCAACGGCAGGAATCCGCTGCCGACGACTATTCGTTCGACCTGCTGACGAAGAACGGCGCCAACCGCCAGGCCCTGGCATCAGCCTTTCGCAAGATGTCGACCCTCGATGGCGGGCAGTCGAGCATGCTCAGCTCGCACCCGGGATCGCTGGAGCGCGCCAAGCATATCGAAGCCCGCCTGGCCGGCGGGCGCTGACAGCGACGCATTTGCCCTTGCCGCCGCACCCGTTCGGGTGAGGCGGCGCCTCCCTCCCGACTGCCCCGCCTCACTTCCCTCGCGCATCGCTCCCGACACCATTTCCACACTCGCGCCGCCATAGGCGGCGGTGTGTTGACTGCGTTTAATTCGCCGACAAAAGCTTTCACTACGCTGGCCGGAAACCGGCGCGGATAAAACCTCCGCAAGGAGATGATCGGCAACCATCCGTTCATCGGCGATTTCGACCTGTTCGCGGTTGGGGGCGGCACCGCGGCGATGACCTCTGCCGGGCCGCGGCTTCGGCACGCGCCACCCGTCGGGACGGGTGTCGCTGGCCAACCTGAATGAAGCCGACTACGCCAAGATCGGGCGCTCGATCCGCAAGTTGTTCGAAACGTATGTGGAGAAGTCCAACGCGGCGACGGGGAGCAAGGCCGACAAGAATGTCGTGAAGAAATAAGCCTTCGCTGGCGTGCCTCGGGCCCGGCATTGCGCCGGGCCTTTTTTCGCTCTGCCGGTCCTCAGCGGGACTCGACGAACGCCAGCACGGTCGCCAGCATGCCGCGCAGCGCCGGCTGCAGCGCCGTGGCAAGCGCCTCGTCATAGGCGAACGGATACACCTCGCTCATATACGCGCACTGCGACAGCTCCAGCTGCACTGCATGCACGCCGTCGGCCGGATTGCCATATTGCCGGGTGATGTACCCGCCCTTGAAGCGCCCGTTCAGCACCGCGGTATGGCCCGGAACCGCACTGGCCTGCTCCAGCAGCTGGCTGGCCAGCGCGGCATCGCAGCTGTCGCCATTGGCCGTGCCAAGGTTGAAGTCCGGCAGCCTGCCTTCGAAGAAGCGCGGCAGCACCGAGCGGATCGAATGCGCATCCCACAGCGCGACCGTGCCATGCCCGGCCTTCAGGCGCGCCAGCTCGGCAGCCAGCGCTTCATGGTACGGACGCCAGATGGCATCGCGCCGCGCGGCGATCTCTGCCTCATCCGGCCCGTTGCTGCCATCCGCGTACACCGCAGTCTTGTCGAAAGTGTCGACCGGGCACAGGCCGGTGGTGTCCTGGCCGGGATACAGGTTGGCGTTGTCGGGCGGGCGGTTCAGGTCGACCACGTAGCGCGAATGCGTGGCCACCAGCACCGACGCGCCCAGCTCGCGGGCGAAGCTGTAGAGGCGTTCCAGGTGCCAGTCGGTGTCGGGCACGGTGCGCGCTTCGGCCGTCAGGCGCTGCGCGACCGAAGCCGGCAGGTGCATGCCGACGTGCGGCATCGATACCAGCAACGGGCGCGTGCCGCGATGCAGGGTGACGGCGGGGGTATCGGTGGAGAAGGACATTGTCTTTGCGATGCAGTGGGCGTGCGCCCGGTTTCAGTCGGCCAGCAGGCTGGCGCGCGCCGCGATGAACAGGCGTCCCGCGTCCGCCTGCAGCGGATGCGCGCCATGCTGCACGCGGCTGCGTCCGGCGGTACGGACATCCGCTAGTGTCTCATGACCGTGGCAGGCAAACACATGCGTGGCCAGCGCCTGCGGCCCGTCGAGGCCCGCCAGCGTCGGATGCGCGCCATCCAATACCACGAAATCGGCCTGCTGGCCTGGCACCAGCCCCGCCACGGCGCGGCCGCTGGCACGCGTGCCGCCAGCCACGGCTTCGAGATACAGCCGGTCAGCCACCTGTGCATGCGTGTCGGACGCCAGCACGTTGCGCCGCTGCAGGCCGAGCCGCTGGCCGTATTCGAACAAGCGCAGCTCTTCAGCCACGCTGACGCTGGCATGGCTGTCGGAGCCGATGCCCCATGCGCCCTGCTGCGCCAGGTAGGGCGCGGCCTCGAACACGCCGTCGCCCAGGTTGGCCTCGGTGGTCGGGCAGATCCCGGCCACGGCGCCGCTGTGGGCCAGGCGCCGGCGCTCGTCCCAGTCCATATGGGTGGCGTGCACCAGGCACCAGCGCGCGTCGACCTGTACATGGTCGAACAGCCACGTCACCGGGCGCGTGCCCGACCACGCGATGCAGTCGTCGACCTCTTTCTGCTGCTCGGCGATATGGATATGGATGGGTGCCTGCGGGTCGATCGCCTGCAGTCCGGCCAGTGCGTGGGCGAGGCTTGCCTCCGGCACCGCGCGCAGCGAGTGCGGTGCCAGCCCCAGCCGCGCGCCGGACTGTGCGCACGCGGGGGCCAGCCGCTCCAGCAGCCGCAGCATGGCATCGGTGTCGTGCAGGAAGCGGCGCTGCTCGGCCAGCGGCGGCTTGCCGCCAAAGCCGGCGGTCTGGTACAGCACCGGCAGCAGCGTCATGCCGATGCCGGTGCGCTGGGCCGCGCGCAGCAGCCGCAGCGACATCTCGGCGGCATCGGCATAGGGCTTGCCGCCGGCATCGTGATGGACGTAGTGGAACTCGCACACGCTGGTGTAGCCCGCACGCAGCATCTCGATATAAAGCTGGGTGGCAATGGCCTCCAGCGTGTCGGGCGAGAGCCGCTGCGCGAAGCGGTACATCAGCGTGCGCCAGCTCCAGAACGAATCGGCACCGGCCGGATCGTCGCCCTGCGGGCGGCTGCGGAATTCCGTCAGGCCGGCAAAGCCGCGCTGGAACGCATGCGAATGCAGGTTGGGCATGCCCGGCAGCACCGGGCCGGCCGCACGCGGCACGCCTGCGGCCGGCCCGGTGCCGGGCTGCACGGCGGTGAAGCGGCCCTGCTCATCCCAGGCCAGCAGCACATCGCGCGCCCAGCCGGTTGGCAGCAGCGCAAAGGGAGCGAAGAGTTGCGTGCCATTCATGCCGGGGCTCCTTCGGGCGCATGCACACGCCCTTGCCGTACCACCGCCGCGACCGGGTTGCGGCCGAACCAGTACGCCAGCTCTGCGGGCGAATCGATGCGCCACAGCGCGAAGTCGGCCACGCGCCCGGCTTCCAGCCGCCCGTGGCGATCCGATGCGCCCAGCGCACGCGCGGCGTGCACGGTCACGCCGGCGAGCGCTTCCGGCACGGTCAGGCGGAACAGCGTGCAGGCCATATTCATCATCAGCAGCAGCGAAGTGACCGGCGACGTACCCGGATTGTGATCGGTCGAGATTGCCATCGGCACGCCGTACTGGCGCAGCAGCGCGATCGGCGGCAGGTTGGTGTCGCGCAGGAAGTAGTAAGCGCCGGGCAGCAGCACCGCCACCGTGCCGGCCTCTGCCATCGCCGCGACGCCGGCCTCGTCGAGATGCTCGAGGTGATCGGCGGACAAGGCGCGGTGGCGAGCGGCGAGCGCGGCGCCGCCGAGGTTGCTCAGTTGCTCGGCATGCAGCTTGACGCGCACGCCATGGCGCGCCGCCGCCTCGAACACGCGCTCGGTCTGTGCAATTGAAAAACCGATCGATTCGCAGAAGGCATCGACGGCGTCGACCAGTCCTTCGCCGGCCAGTGCCGGCAGCATGGTGTTGCAGACCAGGTCGATATAGTCATCAGCACGGCCCGCGTATTCGGGCGGCAACGCGTGCGCGCCCAGGAAGGTCGTGTAGACCGAAATCCCGAAGTGCTCGCCAAGCCGGCGCGCCACGCGCAGCTGCTTGCGCTCGGTTTCAAGGTTCAGCCCGTAGCCCGACTTGATCTCGATGGCGGTGACGCCCTCGGCCAGCAGCGGCTGCAGGCGCGCGGCGGCCTGGGCAAACAGCGTGTCTTCATCTGCGGCACGCGTGGCGCGCACGGTCGACACGATGCCGCCGCCGGCGCGCGCAATCTCTTCATAGCCGGCGCCGGCCAGCCGCATCGCGAACTCGTCGGCGCGCTGGCCGCCGTAGACCAGGTGCGTATGGCAGTCGACCAGCCCGGGCGTGATCCATGCCCCGTGGGCATCATGGCGCGCCGCGCCGCGATAGGCATCGGGCAGGCCGGCGGCGGCGCCCAGCCAGGCAATGCGCCCATGCTCCACCACCAGCGCGGCGTCGCGGATCGCATGCGCCGGATCGGCATCGGGCAGCAGGTGGCAGTTGTACCAGACGCCGTCCGCGCTGCGCGCGGACGATACAGAGGGCAGCGTCATTGGCCGGGCTCCGTCTCAAGGGTGACGCACAGGCACAGGGCCGCGTCACCCACAGGTTCAAACGATGGCGTGGATGCAGGTTCTGCAGCGCCGTAGAGCGCTCCTTCACCCGCTTGCAGCAGCAGGCCGGCATCCTGCGCCTGCCATGCGCCGCTGACGGCCAGCAGGCAGACGGCATGAGCGCCGGTGCCAGGCGCAAACCCCTGCCGGAACACCTCGACGCGCGCGCGGCAGTGGCCGCGCCGCGTCATCACGTTGAAGTCGCGCGTGACGCCGTCAATCAGCGTCGCCTGCAGGCTGGTATCGCCGGAGAAGGCGAACGGCTCGCCGATATGTTCAAGGCGGTGGCTGAAGCTGGCGTCGTCCGCACGCAGCGTGACGCCGGCGCCGTCCAGCAGCACGATCTGGCGATCGATGCCGGGAAACGCCGAGAACGGCCCGTCCTGCCCGATATCGGCCACGCTCAGGCGCCAGCTGAAGTCATCCATGCCGGCGCCCGGCGGCCACACCGCGATCTCGCGCGTGTTGCCGCCGCCGTTCTTCCAGCGCGTGGGCGCGATGTCGGCCAGCGCGAACCGTTGGAATAGCGTCAGGCTCATGCGCCCTTCACCATCGGCAGGTTCAGGCCCTTCTCGTGCGCGCATTCGATGGCGATATCATAGCCCGCGTCCGCATGGCGCATCACGCCGGTGGCCGGGTCGTTCCACAGCACGCGCTCGATGCGCCTGGCCGCGGCATCGGTGCCGTCGCACACGATCACCACGCCCGAATGCTGCGAGAAGCCCATGCCCACGCCGCCGCCGTGGTGCAGGCTGACCCAGGTGGCGCCGCCCGCGGTGTTCAGCAGCGCGTTGAGCAGCGGCCAGTCCGACACCGCATCCGAGCCGTCGCGCATGGCCTCGGTCTCGCGGTTGGGCGAGGCCACCGAGCCGCAATCCAGGTGATCGCGTCCGATCACCACCGGCGCCTTCAGCTCGCCCGACCTGACCATCTCGTTGAAGGCCAGGCCGGCGCGGTGGCGCTCGTCCAGCCCCACCCAGCAGATACGCGCGGGCAGGCCCTGGAAGGCGATGCGGTCGTGCGCCATGTCGAGCCAGCGGTGCAGGTGCTTGTCCTCGGGGAACAGCTCCTTCATCTTGGCATCGGTCTTGTAGATATCTTCCGGATCGCCCGACAGCGCGACCCAGCGGAACGGGCCCTTGCCGCGGCAGAACAGCGGGCGGATATAGGCCGGCACGAAGCCCGGGAAATCAAAGGCGTTCTTTACGCCCTCGTCGAACGCGACCTGGCGGATATTGTTGCCATAGTCGACTGTCGGCACGCCCATCTTCTGGAAGTCGAGCATGGCCTGCACGTGCTTCACGATGGACGGGCGCGCGGCGGCTTCCACCGACTTGGGATCCTGCGTGCGCGCCGCTTCCCATTGATCGACGGTCCAGCCGGCCGGCAGGTAGCCGTTGACCAGGTCGTGCGCCGAGGTCTGGTCGGTGACGATGTCCGGGCGCATGCCGCCGGCCTGCGCGCGCTTGACCAGTTCCGGCAGGATCTCGGCGGCGTTGCCGAGCAGGCCGACCGAGATCGCCTGCTTCTTCTGCGTGGCCTCGGCGATCATCGCCAGCGCCTCATCGAGCGTGGTGGCCTTCTTGTCGACATAGCGCGTGCGCAGGCGGAAATCGATGCGCGACTCCTGGCACTCGATCGCCAGCACGCAGGCACCGGCCAGCACGCCCGCCAGCGGCTGCGCGCCGCCCATGCCGCCCAGGCCCGCGGTCAGGATCCACTTGCCCGACAGGTCGCCGTTGTAGTGCTGGCGGCCGGCCTCGACAAAGGTCTCATAGGTGCCCTGCACGATGCCCTGCGTGCCGATATAGATCCACGAACCCGCCGTCATCTGGCCGTACATCATCAGGCCCGCGCGGTCCAGCTCGTTGAACTTGTCCCAGTTGGCCCAGTGCGGCACCAGGTTGGAGTTGGCGATCAGCACGCGCGGCGCATCGGCATGGGTGCGGAACACGCCCACCGGCTTGCCCGACTGCACCAGCAGCGACTCGTCCTCACCCAGGCGGCGCAGGCTGTCGAGGATGGCGTCGAAGCACTCCCAGTTGCGCGCCGCCTTGCCAATGCCGCCGTAGACCACCAGGTCCTGCGGGCGCTCGGCCACGTCCGGGTCGAGGTTGTTCTGGATCATGCGGTAGGCGGCTTCGATCAGCCAGTTCTTGCAGTGCAGCTGGCTGCCGCGCGGTGCGCGGATTTCGCGCTGGCCGCGCGGGATGAATTGGTTTTCGTTGGCGTTCATGTCTTGTTCTCCTGCTGCGGGTCTGGTCGGGCAGTGTCGGTGCGGGGCGCGTTACGACAGGTTGGTCGGCAGGGTCGCGCGCACGGCGTCGGGCCAGCCCGCGCCGGCATCGCCCTGCACCACCCATTGCTTCATCGCTTCGATATCCGGCGCCAGGTAGCGATCCTCTTCGACAAAGGCCACGCGCGCACGGATGCGGGCCAGCTCCTGCTCCACCAGCGGCGACGACTTCAGCGGGCGGTGGAACTCGATGCCCTGCGCCGCGGCCATGGCCTCGATGCCGACCACCACCGCGGTGTTGGCGGCCATCTCGCCCAGGCGGCGCGCGCCGTAGGTGGCCATCGACACATGGTCTTCCTGGTTGGCCGAGGTCGGCAGGCTGTCGACGCTGGACGGATGCGCCAGCGACTTGTTCTCAGAGGCCAGCGCGGCGGCGGTCACCTGCGCGATCATGAAGCCCGAATTCAGGCCGCCGTCGCGCACCAGGAACGGCGGCAGGCCCGACAGCCCGGTATCGAGCAGCAGCGCCAGGCGGCGTTCGGAAATCGCGCCGATCTCGGAAATCGCCAGCGCGATGATGTCGGCGGCAAAGGCTACCGGCTCGGCGTGGAAGTTGCCGCCCGAGACCACGTCGCCCTGCGCCGAGAACACCAGCGGGTTGTCCGAAGCGGCATTGGACTCGATCTGCAGGATGCGCGCGGCGTGCTGCAGGTTGTCCAGGCACGCGCCCATCACCTGCGGCTGGCAGCGGATCGAGTACGGGTCCTGCACGCGGCCGCAGGCCTTGTGCGAATCGACGATCTCGCTGCCGTCCAGCATCGCGCGCACGGCGCCGGCCACGGCGATCTGGCCGGCCTGGCCGCGCGCCGCATGGATGCGGGCGTCGAACGGCTTGACCGAGCCCTTGATCGCTTCCAGCGACAGCGCGCCCGCCACCAGCCCGGCGGCAAAGGTGTCTTCAGCGGCGAACAGGCCGGCCAGCGCCAGGGCGGTCGACACCTGGGTGCCGTTGAGCAGCGCCAGGCCTTCCTTGGGGCCCAGCTCGAAGGCCTGCAGGCTGGCGTGCGCCAGGCCCTCGGCGGCAGGCATGCGCTTGCCGCCGACCAGCACGTCGCCCACGCCGATCAGCGTGCACGACATATGCGCCAGCGGCGCCAGGTCGCCCGACGCGCCCACCGACCCCTTGGCCGGGATGCACGGCGTCACGCCGTGGTTGGCCAGCGCCAGCAGCGCCTCGATCAGTTCCGGGCGCACGCCCGAATGGCCGCGCGCCAGGCTGACCGCCTTGATTGCCAGGATCAGGCGCACGGTGTCTTCGGCCAGGTCCGGGCCGGTGCCCACGCTGTGCGACAGCACCAGGTTGCGCTGCAGCTGGGCCAGCTTGTCATGCGGGATGCGGCTTTGCGCCAGCTTGCCGAAGCCGGTGTTGATGCCGTAGACCACGGCGTCGGCGTCGATGATGTCCTGCACCGTGGCCTGCGCGGCGCGCACGCCGGCCCAGGCCGATTCAGCCATGGCCAGGCGCACTTCGCCCCGGTAGATGCGGCGCAGGTCGGCCAGGGTGACTTGGCCCGGCTGCAGGGTCAGCAGCGGGCGGGAAGCTTGGTCGTCGTGTTGGCTGGCGCTCATTTGTATGTTCCTGTCTATACAGCTTAGAGTAAAAGTTGGACCGGGGGGCCGGATCTTGTGGATTCAGCCGAAAGCGGGGTTGCCGTCGGCGCGGAAACGGCTGCCGAGGCGATAGCGGTTGCCCGGATGCAGGCAGCGCACGAACGTCACCGGCACGCCGTTGGTCCAGGTACGGCGCGTCAGCATCAGGCAAGGTTGCGTGGGCGGCATTTCCAGCTGCGCGGCCTGCTCCGGCGTGGCGGCGATGGCATCGACCACGTGCTCTACCTGATCGTAGGGCACATGGCGCAACAGGTACTCACCGGGCTGGGTCTCGCTGAAATCCTGGCTGATGAAATCCGGCGCCACGCGCGGGTTGACATAGCGGTCTTCCAGTTGCACCGGCACGCCGTCCTCGCGATGCACGCACACCGAGTGGAACACCGACTCGCCGGTGCGCAGCTCCAGCGCGGCGGCCACCTCGATCGATGCCGACACGCGCTCCACCAGGATCACGTCGCAGGCATAGTCATGCCCGCGCATGCGGATCTCGTCCTGCAGGTTGACCACGGACAGCAGCGTCGACTGCGGCTTGTGCTCCGCCACGAAGGTGCCCACGCCGGCCACCCGCACCACCCGGCCCTGCTCCTGCAGCTCGCGCAGCGCCCGGTTGACGGTCATGCGCGAGACGCCGAAGCGGTTCACCAGTTCCTGCTCCGACGGCACCCGGTCGCCCGGCTGCCACGCGCCGCTCTGGATCTGGCGGGCGATGTACTCCTTCACCTGCTGGTAGAGCGCGGTGGGAGAGGCAGAAGCGGAAGGTGCGGTGCCGGCGGCGTGGTTCATGGCGTTCGTTGGATGCCTAGTGCTCGGCCGAGGCCATGGCCTCGGCGCGGATCTCCTCGGTCAGCCGCGCCTTGAGCGCGGAGAACTCCGGAGTGGTCTTGACGGTGTAATGGCGCGGATGCGGGAAATCCACCGCGATCTCGCTCTTGATCCGACCCGGCCTGGCAGAAAACACCGCCACCCGGTTGGCCATGAATATGGCCTCGTCGATATCATGGGTCACGAATAATACCGTCTTGCGCGACGCCTCCCATATACCCAGCAGCAACTCCTGCATCAGCACGCGGGTCTGGTTGTCGAGCGCGCCGAAGGGCTCGTCGAGCAGCAGGATCTTGGGATCGTTGGCCAGCGCACGCGCAATCGCGGTGCGCTGCTGCATGCCACCCGAGAGCTGCTTGGGGTAATGGTGCTCGAAGCCGCGCAGCCCCACGCGCTGGATAAAGAAGTCGCTGCGCTCCTTTTGCTCGGCGGCGCTCATGCCGCGCTCACGCAAGCCGAAGCGTACGTTCTGCTCGATCGTCAGCCACGGGAACAGCGTGTATGACTGGAACACCATGCCGCGGTCCGCGCCGGGGGCGGAGACCGGCTGGCCGTCCAGCAGCACGCGGCCGCTGGTGGGCGTATCCAGCCCTGCGACGATGCGCAGCAGCGTGGACTTGCCGCAGCCCGAAGGCCCGAGGATGGTGACGAAGTCATTGTCGCGGACCTCGAAGTCGACCGGCTGCAGCGCCAGGGTCTGGCCGCCGCGCGGGTTGGTGAAGGTGCGCGAGACCTGCTGGATGGACAGTGCGCTCATTGGATCGAACTCCACGGGAACAGGCGCTGGTTGGCGCGCTTGAAGACAAGGTCCGAGACCAGGCCGATGCAGCCGATCACGATGATGCCGAAAATGATCTGCCCGGTGTTGAGCAGCGCCTGGCTGTCGGTGATCATGTGGCCAATGCCCGACGACGAGCCGATCAGCTCGGCCACGATCACGTAGGTCCAGGCCCAGCCCAGCACCAGCCGCAGGATCTCTGCGATCTCCGGCGCGGCGCCGGGGATCAGCACGCGCCGCACGATGCCGGCGCTGTTGGCGCCCAGCGTGTAGGCCGCCTCCACCAGGTCCTTGCGCGCGCCGCCGACGGCCACCGCCACCATCAGCACGATCTGGAAGAACGAGCCGATGAAGATCACCAGCAGCTTCTGCGTCTCGCCGATGCCGGCCCACAGGATCAGCAGCGGGATAAAGGCCGACGCGGGCAGGTAGCGGCAGAACGACACGAAGGGTTCGAAGAACGCCTCGGCCGCCTTGTAGGCGCCCATGAAGATGCCCAGCGGCACCGCGAGCACCGCAGCCAGCACGAAGCCGCCGACTACGCGCCACACGGTCATGCCGATGTCGCCGATGAAGTTGTACTCGGTGAACAGCAGCACGCCTTCCTTGGCCATCGTCATCGGATCGGCCAGGAACGTGCGCGGCACGAAGCCGCCCAGCGTCACCACCGCCCAGATGCCGAAGAACAGCACGAAGAAGGACAGGCCCAGCATCCAGCGCGTGTTGGGCGCCACCGGCACCAGCGGGGCCAGCCACGGATGGCGCCGGCGCACCGGCGCTGCCGCGGCAGAGGCCGCCGCGGCAGCGGCCGGGGCGGGTGTTCCAAGTCTGGCTTGCGTCATGACGTCACGCCTCCTGAAGACTGTCGGTTACTTGAGGAAACGCGCGTCATACAGCGCCGTCACGTCCGGGACCTGGCGGATCACGCCGATGTCCAGCAGTACCGCAGCCGCTTCCTTGCTGAAGCTGGCGAGCTCGCCGGCAAAGAACTTGCGGTTGGCCTCGCGGTCCTGCCAGCGCAGGTAGGCGGAGGACTTGGCGAACTGCTCGCCGGTCTGCTTGACCGCCGCACCCATGATGTCGTTGGCCTTGGCCGGCTCCTTCTGGATCATCTCCAGGGCCTCGAAGTAGCTGTCGACCAGCGCCTGCGCGGCCTTGGGGTTGTCCTTGAGCCACTTGGGCGCGCAGCCCAGCGTATCGGTCACCATCGGGTAGTCGAGCGTGGTCGCCAGGATCTTGCCCTTGTCCGGGTTCTGGCGCACCGTCGACAGGTACGGCTCATAGGTCATGGCGCCGTCGTTCTGGCCGGCCACGAAGGCCTGCGCGGCCGCCTGCGGCGACAGCGTGGTGGTCTTGACGTCCTTGAGCGACATGCCGTTCTTCTTCAGCATCCAGGCCAGGCCGAAGTACGGCGCGGTGCCCGGCGCATCGACGCCAATGGTCTTGCCCTTCAGGTCGGCAAAGCCCTTGACGTCGCTGCGCACGGCCAGGCCGTCGGCGCCATAGGACTTGTCGAGCTGCACGATCTGGGTGATGGGCACGCCGTTGGCGTTCCAGGCCACATGGGTCTCGACCGTGGTGGCCGCGCACTGGATCGCGCCCGAGGCCAGCGCCAGGTGGCGGTCCTTCTGCGGGATCATCTTGATGTCGACGTCCACGCCATGCTTCTTGAAGATGCCGGCCTTGTCGGCCAGCGTCAGCGGCGCGAAACCGGTCCAGCCGCTCATGCCCAGCGTGACCTGGGTGTTCTGCGCCTGGGCCGCACCAGCCCCCAATGCCGCAACCAGCACCGCGGCCTGCACTGCCATCCGACCGCGAATGCTGCTGTGATTCCTCATCATCTGTACGCTCCTTTGGTATATCCGTCGACGGCAGGCCATGCGTGCGGCCGCGCTCGTTTTCGGGCATTAAACAATACCTGTATATACAAGTCAATGTACGGGTTCCACCAAGCAACCAGGCGAACAACCGCCTTGCAAGGCGCTTTATGACGGAGATTCGTTGACCGGTGCGGCACCACGCCGGTTCACAAAGCGCATGTCAGGCACCGCGCCGGGGCAATGGAGGTGATGCTGTATAGACAGGGAACAAACGACGCACTCAGGCAGCAAGCTCCGTGCCAGCGGCACGGGCCCCATCTTGGCCAGGCGGTCAGGTGTCGAAGAAGGAGGTGACGGTTGGATAACGCAGCCGCAGGCGCAGCTCGCGCTTCAGGCGGCGGTTGTCGAGGCGGCGCGATTCGCTCATGAAGCTCAATAGCGTCTTGTCGATCACTTCATGGGCCTGGCCGCGCGTGATGCGCGGCGGGCGCGGCAGGCCGCGACGGTCGGCGACCAGGTCGAAGTAGTCGGCCATGCGCAGCTCGGTGTCGTCGCTGGCATGGACCACGCGCTGCGCGCGGCCGCGGAACAGCGCCGCGACCATGGTGCGCGCCAGGTCGTCGGCGTGGATATGGCTGGTGTAGACATCGTCCTGCGGCACCAGCGCGGGCGTGCCGCGGTGCAGGCGCGCCAGCGGCAGGCGGTCTTCGGCATAAATGCCGGGGATACGCACGATGCTGGCACGCCAGCCGGCACCGCGGCCGAAGGCGCGCACTGCCTGCTCGGCGGCAACGCGGCGGCGTGCGCGTGCGGTCTGGGGCCGCACGGCGTGGAATTCCGAGACCCGCGCGCCCTGCCGGTCGCCATATACACCCGACGTGCTGGCATAGACAAACGCAGCGCGGGGCCTGCCCCGGTCGGGTAGAATGGCGGGCTCGCCGGGAAACATGCCGGCCGACGTCCTGGCCTTGCGCCAGGCCGCCCGGCGCAAGGCGGCGAGCAAGGCACGCGTGCGCGGATCGCCTTCGCCCTGCCCGGGCGGCGGCGCCAGGTCCAGCACCTGCGTGGCCAGCCCGTGCAGCCGTGCCAGCGTGGCCGGCCGGTCCAGGTCCGCCACCAGCGGCACCGCGCCGGCGGCGCGCAGTTCAGCGCGGCGGGCCGGCTGTGAAGTCACGGCAAAGACACGCATGCGCGACGACAGGATTCGCAGGCAGCGCGTCCCCACATCCCCGCAGCCGACGATCAAGAGGCGCGGGCGGCCCAGCCGGCGCGAAGGTGCCGGCAGCCGCGGGACTTGTGGGAGGCGCGAGGGCTGCAGCTTCGACAGAATTTGGCTCATAGACCGATTATGGCTTATCAAGTAACCGTCATGCCCAGCGGCCACAAGTTTGAAGTGGCCGCGGACGAAACCATCCTCGGCGCGGCCCTGCGCCACAGCATCGGGCTGCCCTACGGCTGCAAGAACGGCGCCTGCGGCTCGTGCAAGGGCCGCGTGCTCGAAGGCACCATCGTGCAGGGCGACCACGCCCCGGCGGCACTGACCGCGCAGGAGAAGACCGAGGGCCGCGCCCTGTTCTGCTGCGCCAACGCCGCCTCGGACGTCACCATCGAATGCCGCGAAGTCCACGGCGCCGGTGACATCCCGATCAAGAAGGTGCCGTGCCGCGTGACCGCGATCGAGCGCCTGGCCGACGACGTGATCGCCATCAAGCTGCAGCTGCCGGCGACCGAGCGCATGCAGTACCTGGCCGGTCAGTACGTGGAATTCCTGCTGCGCGACGGCAAGCGCCGCAGCTATTCGATCGCCACGCCGCCGCATGAAGACGGCCCGATCGAGCTGCATATCCGCCACATGCCGGGCGGCGCCTTCACCGACTACGTGTTCGGCGCCAGGGAAGGCCAGCCAGCCATGAAGGAGCGCGACATCCTGCGCTTCGAGGGCCCGCTGGGCAGCTTCTTCCTGCGCGAGGAATCCGAGGCCCCGATGATCCTGCTGGCTTCGGGCACGGGCTTCGCGCCGATCAAGGCCATCGTCGAGCACGCCGCTTACACCGGCATCCAGCGCCCGATGACGCTGTACTGGGGTGGCCGCCGCCCGAAGGACCTGTACATGCACGCGCTGTGCGAGCAGTGGGCGCGCGACCTGCCCAACTTCAAGTACGTGCCGGTCATTTCCGACGCGCTGCCTGAAGACAACTGGCAGGGCCGCACCGGCTTTGTCCACCAGGCCGTGATCGCCGACCATCCCGACCTGTCGGGCCACGAGGTCTATGCCTGCGGCGCCCCGGTGATGATCAATGCCGCGCGCGGCGACTTCACCCGCCAGTGCAAGCTGCACGACGACGCGTTCTTCGCCGACTCGTTCACCTCTGAGGCCGACATGCACCCGGCCGGCTCGGCCCCGGCGGCCTGAGGCGCGAGCCGCCGTCAGCCGTTCCGTCAGCGCAACAATGCCCGGGCCTGCCAAAATTCGTTTTGACACCCGGGCGCATGCGCCTTATATTTGCCCGCATGCACATGACCTTCAACCGACGCCGCAGCTTCCGTACGTCGCTCCCCGCTGGGGTGCCGCGCGGCTGACCGTCGACTGCGTCTGTTCATGTCAACGAGCCACGGGCAACCCCCGTGGCTTTTTGTTTTTGTCCCCGTTGTTACGCCCGTCCGTCCATCGTTTAAAGCCGACCCCTGGAGTCCGCCATGGCATTTGCTGAGTATCCCGTCCAATCCCTGATGTACATCACCAACCGGCCCGAGCTCGTGTTCACCGAGGGCAAGGGCTCCTGGCTGACGGATCACAACGGCAAGCGATACCTGGACTTCGTGCAGGGCTGGGCAGTGAATTGCCTGGGCCATTCCAACCAGGGCATGATCGACGCGCTGGTGGCCCAGTCGCACCGGCTGATCAACCCGAGCCCGGCCTTCTACAACGAGCCGATGCTCAAGCTGGCCCGGCAGCTGACCGACCACAGCTGCTTCGACAAGGTCTTCTTCGCCAACAGCGGCGCCGAGGCCAACGAAGGCGCGATCAAGCTGGCGCGCAAATGGGGCCGCAAGCACAAGGACGGCGCCTTCGAGATCATCACCATGGACCACAGCTTCCATGGCCGCACGCTCGCCACCATGAGCGCGTCGGGCAAGGCCGGCTGGGACACCATCTTCGCGCCGCAGGTGCCGGGCTTCCCGCGCGCCGAGCTCAACGACCTGGACTCGGTGGAGAAGCTGATCACCGACAAGACCGTCGGCATCATGCTGGAACCGGTGCAGGGCGAAGGCGGCGTGATCCCCGCCACGCGCGAGTTCATGCAGGGCCTGCGCGCGCTGGCCGACAAGCACAGGCTGCTGCTGATCGTCGATGAAGTGCAGACCGGCTGCGGGCGCTGCGGCACCCTGTTCGCCTACGAGCTGGCGGGCGTGGAGCCGGACATCATGACGCTGGGCAAGGGCATCGGCGGCGGCGTGCCGCTGTCGGCGCTGCTGTGCAAGGCCGAGGTCGCCAGCTTCGAGGCCGGCGACCAGGGCGGCACCTACAACGGCAACCCGCTGATGACCGCGGTGGGCAGCGCCGTGATCGCGCAGCTGACCGCGCCGGGCTTCCTCGACGACGTCAAGGCCAAGGGCGAATACCTGAGGGAACAGCTGCTGGCGCTGTCCGCCGAGTTCGGCCTGGGCGGCGAACGCGGCGACGGCCTGCTGCGCGCGCTGATACTGGGCAAGGACATCGGCCCGCAACTGGTGGAAGAAGCCCGCGACATGGCGCCGCAAGGCCTGCTGCTGAACGCACCGCGCGCCAACCTGCTGCGCTTCATGCCGGCGCTGAACGTGACGCGCGAAGAGATCGACCAGATGATCGGCATGCTGCGCACGCTGCTGAAGAAGCTGGCCTGAGCCTGGTCTTCGCCAGACGGAAAAAAAGCCTCGCTCGCGCGAGGCTTTTTTCCATTGCGGTGCCGCAGAGGAGTGAGGGAGAGAGCCAGCGCCGCAGAACCCGCGCACGCCAGCCTGAGCAGGCGTTGCGCGGGGCCCCGCGGCAAGGCAGAAGGCCTTGCGCCTGCGTGCGCCTGCCCTCTGCCTCACCCCTCTCGCGGCGGGGCGGGAGAGGCGGCAGCGCGCGCCTTACTCGCCCAGGTAGGCGGCGCGCACCTTGGGATCGTCCAGCATCTGCTTGGCGTCCCCGCTCATGGTGATCAGGCCGGACTCCATCACGTAGCCGCGGTGCGCGGCCTGCAGCGCCAGGCGCGCGTTCTGCTCCACCAGCAGCACGGTCACGCCCTGCGCCGAGATGTCGCGCACGACCTCGAAGATCTTCTCGACCATGATTGGCGACAGCCCCATCGAGGGCTCGTCCAGCAGCAGCACCTTGGGCTGGCTCATCAGCGCGCGCGCCATTGCCAGCATCTGCTGCTCGCCGCCGGACATGGTGCCCGCCAGCTGGTTGGCACGCTCCTTCAGGCGCGGGAAGATGCCGAACATGCGCTCGACGTCGGCCTTGATGCCGGCCTCATCGTTGCGCGTGTAGGCGCCCATCTGCAGGTTCTCGGTGATGGTCATGCGCGCGAACACGCCGCGGCCTTCCGGCACCATCGCCAGGCCCTGCTTGAGCAGCGCGTAGCTGGGCACGCCCTTGATGGACTTGCCCATGTATTCCACGTCGCCGCTGGCCCAGCCCTGCAGGCCGGTGATGGCCTTCATGGTGGTGGTCTTGCCGGCGCCGTTGGCGCCGATCAGCGTCACCAGCTCGCCGTCCTGGATGTCCAGGTCGATGCCCTTGACCGCCTGGATGCCGCCGTATGCGACCTTGAGGCCGGAGATCTTCAGTACTGTCTGTGTCATTGCTTGTCCTCCCGCCATCAGTGCGCCGAAGTGCCGAGGTAGGCCTCGATCACCGCGGGGTTGTTCTGCACCTCGTGCGGCAGGCCCTGGGCAATCACCTTGCCGTAGTCCAGCACCGTCAGGCGGCTGCACAGCCCCATCACCAGCTTCACATCGTGCTCGATCAGCAGGATGGTCCTGCCGTCGTTCTTGATTTTATCGAGCAGCCCGCGCAGCTCGACCTTCTCGGTCGCGTTCATGCCCGCGGCCGGTTCGTCAAGCGCCAGCAGCTTGGGCTCGGTCGCCAGCGCCCGCGCGATCTCGAGCCGGCGCTGGTGGCCGTACGAGAGGTTGCGCGCGGTGAAGTTGGCGTACTTGCCGATGCCGACATAGTCGAGCAGGTCATGCGCCATGTCCTCGACGCCCTCTTCCTCGCGGCGTATCGAAGGGGGGCGGAAGATCGCGCCGAACAGGCCGGCCTTGGTACGCGCGTGGCGCCCGACCATGACGTTCTCGAGCGCGGTCATCTCGCCAAACAGGCGGATGTTCTGGAACGTGCGCGCGATGCCGGCCTTCGCCACTTCGTGCACGGCGGTCGGCTGGTAGGCCTTGCCGCCCAGCACGAACTCGCCCGAATCCGGCGTGTACAGCCCGGTGATCACGTTGAAGAAAGTGGTCTTGCCGGCGCCGTTGGGGCCGATCAGGCCATAGATCTCGCCCGGCTTGATCTGCAGGCCCACCTCGGACAGCGCTTGCAGGCCGCCGAAACGCTTGTTCACCCCCTGTACCGACAGGAGGAAATCGTTGTTGCTCATATTGTCCTCCTGGTCAGAAACGGCCCACGCTGCCCGCACGGCGCACCACCGGGCGGTCTTCCTTGCGCGGCGATGGCCAGATGCCGGCCGGGCGATACAGCATGACGCCAACCAGGGCCAGGCCGAACAGCAGCTGGCGCAGCACTTCGGCATCGACGATCACGTGGCCGAACAGGCCGGTCTGCATCGGCTCGGCGACCACGCGCAGCAGCTCCTGGAAGCCCACCAGCAGAATGCCGCCCAGGATCACGCCCGGGATATGGCCCATGCCGCCGAGCACCACGATGGCCAGCACATAGATCGATTCCCACAGCGTGAACGATTCCGGCGACACGAAGCCCTGGAAGGCGCCGAACGTCGCGCCCGAGGCCCCGCCGAACGACGCGCCCATGGCAAAGGCCAGCAGCTTGATGTTGCGGGTGTTGATGCCCATCGCCTTGGCGGCGATCTCGTCTTCGCGGATGGCCACGAAAGCGCGCCCGATGCGCGAGTTCTGCAGCCGCAGGCTCACGAACACGATCACGATGACCAGGAACACCAGCAGGTAGTAGTACATGAACACCGGCGAGAACTTCAGCCCGAGGATCTCGTGCGTCTTCGAGAAGTCGAAGCCGAAGATATGGACCGGGTCCACCGCGGTGATGCCCTTGGGCCCGTTGGTGATGTTGAGCGGGCGATCCAGGTTGTTCATGAAGATGCGGACGATTTCGCCGAAGCCCAGCGTCACGATGGCGAGGTAGTCACCGCGCAGCTTCAGCGTCGGCGCGCCCAGCAGCACGCCGAACGTGGCCGCCACCAGGATCGCGATTGGCAGCACGAACCACATCGACAGGTGCAGGCCGTTGGGCAGCAGCTGGTGGATCCACTCGAACTGGTTCGCCAGGTGGGGCGAGCCCAGCAGCGCCATCAGGTAGGCGCCCACCGCGTAGAACGCGATATAGCCCAGGTCAAGCAGGCCGGCAAAGCCCACCACGATGTTCAGGCCCAGCGCCAGCATGATGTACAGCAGCGCGAAGTCCAGCACGCGGACCCAGTAGTTGCCGCCCAGGGTCTGGACGAAGAACGGTGCGCACAGGGCGATCACCAGGAAGCCAAGCAGTGCGGCCAGGGTCTTGGCCGGCACCTTGGTGGGCGCCGCAACGGCTGCCGTGGATGGAATCGGAGTATTCATGGATTCGCTCTCCTCAGGCGCGGTCCGCCACGCGTTCGCCCATGATGCCGGACGGACGGAAGACGAGCACGGTGATCAGCACGATAAAGGCAAAGACGTCCTGGTAGTTCGAACCGAAGATGCCGTTGGTCAGGTCGCCGATATAGCCGGCGCCGAGCGCTTCGATCAGGCCCAGCAGCATGCCGCCGACCATGGCGCCCGCCAGGTTGCCGATGCCGCCCAGCACTGCCGCGGTAAACGCTTTCAGGCCGGGGATGAAGCCCATGTAAAAGTGGGCATTGCCGTAGTTGGTGGCCATCATCACGCCGGCCAGGGCGGCCAGCGTGGCGCCGATCATGAAGGTGGCGGAAATGACGAAATTGGGGTTCACGCCCATCAGGCCGGCCACTTTCTGGTTCTCGGCGGTGGCGCGCATGGCGCGGCCGAGCTTGGTGCGGTTGACCAGGGCCAGCAGGCCGGACATGACCATCACGGCCATGCCGATGATGACCATTTCCTTGCCGGTGATGGTGGCGCCGGTCGAGCCGATGTCGATCGGCTCCGAGGGCAGCAGCTGCGGGAAGGTCAGCGGGTTGCGCGACCAGATCAGCATGCCCATCGTCTGGAGGATGATGGAGACGCCGATGGCCGTAATCAGCGGGGCCAGCCGTGGCGCATTGCGCAAGGGCCGGTAGGCCACGCGTTCAATGGTGTAGGCCAGTACTGCGCAGACTGGCATTGCGATCAGCGTGGCAATCACCAGCGTCAGCCATTCGGGCAAGCCGGGGGCAAACTTCTGAAGTCCAAGAATCGCTGACAGGGCGGTCAGCGCGCCGATCATCAGGACATCGCCGTGGGCGAAGTTGATGATCCCCAGAATGCCGTAGACCATGGTGTAGCCCAGTGCGATCAGCGCATAGATGCTGCCGAGCACCAGACCGTTCACGATCTGCTGGATAAAGATATCCATGAAAACTCCTGCTTCAGTCCCGGACCTTGCGGCATGGTGTGGATGCCGGGGGGACCATGGTGTGAAATGGGTAACGTTGCTTTGGTTGCTTTGCTGGTAAGCGGCCTGCCATGCTCCATCCATGGTAAGGATGCTTCTACATTAGGCGAGGCTAAAAAGAACGGCACCGCAAAATACTCACGGTGCCGTTCGGATGGGCCGGTAAGCCCTGATTACATCTTCACGACGTCGAGGACGGACTTCTTCTTGTCCTTGTACTCGTACAGCGTGATGGTGCCTTCCTTCATGTCGCCCTTCTCGTCGAAGGCGATATTGCCGATCACGCCCTTGTAGTTGGTCTTGGGCATTTCGGCCAGGATGGCAGCCGGTTCGGTCGAACCGGCACGCTTCATGGCGTCGACGACGACCATCACGGCGTCATACGTGAACGGTGCATAGATCTGCACCGGGGCGTTGAAGCGAGCCTGGTAGCGCTTGTTGAACTCGGCACCGGTCTCCATCTTCGACAGGGCCAGGCCTGCCTCCGAGCAGATGATGTTCGACACGGCATCGCCGGCCAGTTCAGCCACCTTGTCGGTACAGACGCCGTCGCCGCCGACGATCTTGGCGCCGATGCCAAGTTCCTTGGCCTGCTTGGCGAACGGGCCGCCGGTGGCGTCCATGCCGCCGTACATGATGACGTCAGGCTTCTTGCCCTTGATCTTGGTCAGAATGGCCTTGAAGTCGGTGGCCTTGTCGTTGGTGGCTTCATGCGCCACCACGTTCACGCCAGACGCCTTCGCAGTCTTCTCGAACTCGTCTGCCAGGCCCTTGCCGTAGGCAGTGGCGTCGTCGACGATCGCCACGGTCTTGGCGTGCAGGGTCTTGACGGCATAGTTGGCCAGGGCCGGGCCTTGCTGGGCGTCGGTGGCAACCACGCGGTAGGTGGTCTTGAAGCCCTGCTTGGTGTAGTCCGGGTTGGTCGACGACGGCGAGATCTGCACGATGCCGGCATCGCTGTAGATCTTGGAAGCCGGGATCGACACGCCCGAGTTCAGGTGGCCAACCACGGCCACGACCTTGGCGTCGACCAGCTTCTGCGCCACGGAGGTGCCGGTCTTGGGATCGCCCGCATCGTCTTCGCCGACCAGTTCCAGCTTGACCTTCTTGCCACCGATCTCCAGGCCGGTCTTGTTGACTTCTTCCACGGCCAGGCGGGCGCCGTTTTCGTTGTCCTTGCCAAGGTGCGCGATGCCGCCGGTCAGCGGGGCCGCGTGGCCGATCTTGACGACGACTTCACCGCCGCCCGCTGCAGGAGCGGCTGCCGCCGGCGCCGAAGACGGCGCAGCAGCCGGCTTCTCTTCCTTCTTGCCGCAAGCTGCTACGAGCGCCACCGCGGCCGCGATCGGCAGAATCTTGGCAAACGTGATTTGCATGAGTGATCTCCTAGGATTCACGAAAACAGGGATTTTCAACGCCTCCCGGACGTTTCCCTGGACCGCCTTTGTTTAATTTCAATTTGAAACGCGCGCATTGTATCCCCTTTCTTAGTCGATGCAATACGCGACGCAACATCCTTAACCATTTACCGGTCAAATGAGCTAGGGAATTTCCCCAATGCACAGATTGCGGCAATTCCCGCTCACATGACGCGGTCGCCTCACCTACTTACAAGAATCATGCCTGCGCCGCCCGATGAGGCGAATAAGCATCGCCAGCGCCCCTATAATGCGCCTTTATTAATTAGGTGTTTCATTTAAATTCAGTTGCACCAATCTCTAATGTGCAGAATGTAGCGCCGCACCATAATAGGGAAAACCCCAGACCCGGGGATTACCCTGATTTGTCTGGTCAAGAGGACAGCCATGTATTACCCGCACCATCGCCGTGCATTATTCGCGCCGGCCGGCCGCAAATCGGGCGCACCAAAGACAAAGGGCGCCGTATCAAGCGGCGCCCTCATACAAGGCAAGGCTGGCAGGCGGGCGCGGCCCGCGCAGGTCAGGCGGCAGCGCTGGCCGGCAGCAGCCCGCGCGGCAGCGGGAAGGCCATGTTCTCTTCGATGCCGTCAAGCGGGCGCACCTGGCGCGCGCCAAGCTCACGCAGACGATCGACGATAGACTGGGCCAGCGCCTCGGGTGCCGAAGCGCCGGCGGTCAGGCCGATGCGGCGCTTGCCGGCGATCCATTCGGGACGCACCTGCTCGGGGGCGTCCACCATAAAGGCCGGCACACCCAGGCGCTCGGCCAGTTCGCGCAGGCGGTTGGAATTGGAGCTGTTGGGGCTGCCCACCACGATCACCACCTCCACCTGCGGCGCCATGAACTTCACCGCGTCCTGGCGGTTCTGCGTGGCATAGCAGATGTCCTGCTTCTTGGGCTCGCGGATCTGCGCGAAGCGCGCCTTGAGCGCGGCTACGATCTCGCGGGTCTCATCCACCGACAACGTGGTCTGGGTCACGTAGGCCAGCCGCGACGGGTCGGCAACCTGCAGCGTGGCGACGTCGGCCACCGACTCCACCAGCAGCATGCCGCCGCTGGCCTGGCCCATGGTGCCCTCCACTTCCGGATGGCCGCGATGCCCGATCATCACGATCTCGCAGCCCTCGGCGCGCATCTTGCCCACCTCGACATGCACCTTGGTCACCAGCGGGCAGGTGGCATCGAACACGTGCAGCCCGCGCGCGGCAGCGTCAGCGCGCACTTCGCGCGACACGCCGTGGGCGCTGAAGATAACGGTGGCGCCCGCGGGCACCTCGTCAAGCTCGCGCACGAACACCGCGCCCTTGCGGCGCAGGTCGGCCACCACATAGGCGTTGTGGACGATCTCGTGGCGCACGTAGATGGGCGCGCCGAAGCGCTCGAGCGCACGCTCGACGATCTCGATGGCACGGTCCACGCCGGCACAGAAGCCGCGCGGCTGCGCCATCAGGATTTCTGCGTTGGGTGCGGGGGTCAGGTCAGGCATGCTGCGGTATCAGGATGGTTCGGCACACGGGCGGCGCGCTCAGAGAATGCCGATCAGCTGCACGTCGAACAGGATGGTCTGCCCGGCCAGCGGATGGTTGAAGTCAAAGAGTGCGGCGGTCTCGCCGATCTCCTTGAGCACACCCGCGTACTTGCCGCCGCCGGGCGCGTTGAACTCCACCAGGTCGCCCGCGCTGTAGTCCTCTTCGAACGAACTGTTCTCGCGCAGCGTGGCCAGCGATACCCACTGTAGCAGCTCGGGGTTGCGCGGGCCAAAGGCCTGCTCCGGCGCCAGCCGGTAGGTCATGCGCTCGCCTTCGGGCATGCCAAGCAGCGCCTGCTCCAGCGTCGGCGCGAACTGGCCCTGGCCGAGCAGCAGCGTGGCGGGCTTCTCCTCGAACGTGCTGACAACCTCGGTGCCGTTCTCGAGCGCGATGCTGTAGTGCAGGGTCAGGAAGGAGTCGGCCTGGACAGTCTTGCGGCCAGCCGTGCCGCCGTCGGCTTCCGACGCGAAAGTTTGCAAATTCATGGGTGATCAACCGGGGAACAACCCGTATTGTATTCGACTGGCCCCTCGCCCGCCGCGCCGGGCTCGCAGCACCTTGATCACGGCGTGACTACCCTGGAGTGCTCATGACCATTGCCAACTGGCCCGCATGCGAGCGGCCCCGCGAGAAACTGCTGGAAAGCGGCGCCGCCGCCCTGTCCGACGCCGAGCTGCTGGCCATCTTGCTGCGCGTGGGCACGGCCGGCAAAAGTGCCGTGGACCTCGCACGCGAGCTGCTGCACCGCTTCGGCTCGCTGACAGCCCTGTTCGCTGCCGATGGGCGCGCGCTGACCAACGTCCGCGGCATGGGCGAAACCAAGTATGCCCAGCTGCAAGCCATTCCGGAGCTGGCACGGCGCGCGCTGGCCGAATCGCTGCGGCTGCCCACCGGCTTCGACTCCCCCGCGGCCGTGCGCAACTACCTGCGCCTGACGCTGGCACCGCTGCCGCACGAGGTCTTCCTGTGCCTGTTCCTGGATCCGCGCAACCGCATGGTGGCCAGCGAGGAGCTGTTCCGCGGCACCCTGACGCGCACCGCGGTCTACCCGCGCGAGGTGGCGCGCCAGGCGCTGGTGCATAACGCGGCCGGCATCATCGTGGCGCACAACCACCCGCGTGGCACCACCGCGCCCAGCCAGAGCGACATCCACCTGACCCACGAGCTGGCGCGCATCCTCAACCTGATCGACGTGCGGCTGCTCGACCATTTCATCGTGGCCGGGCAGGAAATCTGCTCGCTGGCCGACTGCTGTGACCGCCTGCCCGGGCTGTGACGCCAACGCCACGACACAGGCAGCGCAGCAACACCGGATAACGTCAAAGCACAGAAGGCATTGATTCGCCGGCGGAATCCGGTCTATAATGCCCGTTTGCTGAAGTCTCAACCGCTGCAGTCCGGGCCCGCGCGCCTTTTGTTGATCTGTTGCGAACATTGTCCACGAATAGAAGATTTAGGAGTGCTTCATGGCACGCGTCTGTCAAGTGACCGGGAAAGCGCCGATGGTCGGCAACAACGTTTCCCACGCAAACAACAAGACCAAGCGCCGTTTTCTGCCCAACCTGCAGAATCGTCGTTTCTTCGTTGAATCCGAAAACCGCTGGGTGAGCCTGCGCGTCTCGAACGCCGGCCTGCGCCTGATCGACAAGAAAGGCATCGACTCCGTGCTCGCCGACCTGCGCGCACGCGGCGAAGTCTAATTAGGAGCACATCATGGCAAGCAAGGGCGGCCGCGACAAGATCAAGCTGGAATCGACCGCAGGTACGGGTCATTTCTACACGACCACCAAGAACAAGCGCACCATGCCGGAAAAGATGGAGATCATGAAGTTCGATCCCGTCGCCCGCAAGCACGTCGCTTACAAGGAAACCAAGATCAAGTAATTGATCCGGTTCCCGCCAGAAAGCCCCGCCATGCCGCGGGGCTTTTTGTTTTGTCCACGCGGTGCTGGTGCGGCAGAGCGGCAGGCGACCACCCCACCCGCGGCACTGATGCACGGCATGGCGCGCAGGTGTAGACTTTGCCGTTTCCCCCATCTGCCAAGCGCCCCCCGGCGCATCTCCGCATCATGAATTTCGACGTCGCCATCGTCGGCAGCGGCCTGGCCGGCCTTACGGTCGCGCTGCAGCTGGCCGACACCCACCGGGTGGCCATCCTCAGCAAGCGCGCCATGACCCAGGGCGCCAGCGACTGGGCGCAAGGCGGAATTGCCGCCGTGCTGGATTCCGGCGACAGCCATGACGAGCATACGCAGGACACGCTTGTGGCCGGCGCGGGGCTGTGCGACGAAGAGGCCACGCGCTTCATCGTGGAGCATGGGCGCGAGGCCATCCAGTGGCTGATCGACCGCGGCGTGCCATTCACGCGCGACGAGCAGGCCGAACTGGGCTTCCACCTGACGCGCGAAGGCGGCCACAGCCGTCGCCGCATCATCCATGCCGCCGATGCCACCGGCCATGCCGTGGTCAGCACGCTGCTGCAGCAGGCCACCCGGCATCCGAACATCACCATCCTGGAAGACCACTTCGCGATCGACCTGATCACCTCGCGCAAGATGGGGCTGCCGGGCAACCGCTGCTACGGCCTGTACGTGCTGGACGACAGCACCGGCGCGGTGCACACCCTCACCGCCACGCACACCGTGCTGGCCGCGGGCGGTGCCGGCAAGGTCTACCTGTACACCACCAACCCGGATACGGCCACCGGCGACGGCATCGCCATGGCCTGGCGCGCGGGCTGCCGGGTGTCGAACATGGAGTTCATCCAGTTCCACCCGACCTGCCTGTACCACCCCTACGCCAAGTCCTTCCTGATCTCTGAAGCGGTGCGCGGCGAAGGCGGCCTGCTCAAGCTGCCCGACGGCACCCGCTTCATGCCCGAACACGATGCGCGCGCCGAACTGGCACCGCGCGACGTGGTGGCGCGCGCGATCGACTTCGAGATGAAGAAGCGCGGCCTGGACTGCGTCTACCTGGACATCAGCCACCAGCCCGAGTCCTTCCTGAAGGAACACTTCCCGACGATCCATGCGCGCTGCCTGGAACTCGGCATCGACATCACGCGCGAGCCGATTCCCGTGGTGCCGGCCGCCCACTACACCTGTGGCGGCGTGGTCACCGACACCTCCGGGCGCACCGATATCGGCAACCTGTACGCCGTGGGCGAAACCGCCTGCACCGGCCTGCACGGCGCCAACCGGCTGGCCTCCAACTCGCTGCTCGAATGCATGGTGATCGGCCGCGCCGCGGCTGACGACATTTCTTCCAAGGACAAGGCCGGCCTGCCGGACATCACGCTGCCGGCCTGGGATGAAAGCCGCGTCTCCGATGCCGACGAGGAAGTCGTGGTGTCGCACAACTGGGACGAACTGCGCCGCATGATGTGGAACTACGTCGGCATCGTGCGCACCAGCAAGCGGCTGGAGCGCGCCCAGCACCGCATTGTCCTGCTGCGCGAAGAGATCGCCGAGTACTACGCCAATTTCCGCGTCACCAGCGACCTGCTGGAGCTGCGCAACCTGGTCGAGGTGGCCTCGCTGATCGTGGACAGCGCCTACTCGCGCCATGAAAGCCGGGGCCTGCACTTCAGCCGGGACTATCCGGATGCACTGCCCAAGGCGCTGCCGACGGTGATGCAGCCGCCAGCCGCAAGGAAGCGCTGAGCGCTGGCCGGACAAAGAAAAACGGGGTGGCGCCGCAAGGCCCCACCCCGTTTTTCTGGTCCCGCGCAATGCGTCAGCCGATGATCCGCAGCGAATAGTCCGTCGCCCGCACATCCTTGGTCAGCGCGCCGACCGAAATCCGGTCCACGCCGGTTTCGGCAAAGGTGCGGATGGTATCGGCATTGACGCCGCCCGACACCTCCAGCAGCGCCCTGCCCCGGTTGAGCCTGACCGCATCCTGCATCATCGGCACGGTGAAGTTGTCGATCAGCACCGACTTCGCGCCGGCCGCAAGCGCTTCTTCCAGCTCGGCCAGCGTTTCCACCTCGATCTGCACCGACGCCCTGGTATCCAGCGCCAGCGCCGCTTGCATGGCCGCGCTGATGCTGCCAGCCGCGGCGATATGGTTTTCCTTGATCAGGATGCCGTCGTACAGCGCCAGCCGCTGGTTCTCGCCGCCGCCGATGCGGACCGCGTACTTCTGTGCCAGGCGCAGGCCCGGCAGCGTCTTGCGCGTATCCAGCACGCGCGCACGGGTGCCGGCGATCAAATCGGCATAGCGGCGCGTGGCAGTGGCCACGCCCGACAGCAGCTGCAGGAAATTCAGCGACGGACGCTCCGCCGTCAGCAGCGAGCGCGCCGGGCCCGTGATCTCGCAGACCACCGAATCGGGCGCCATGCGGGCACCTTCCTGCTGCAGCCAGTGCACTCCCAGCGCCGGGTCGACCGCGCGCATGCAGGCATCGAACCACGGCTGGCCGCACAGCACCGCGGACTCGCGCACGATCACGCGCGCGCGCGCCGCCTTGGCCGCAGGCACCAGCAGGCCGGTCAGGTCGCCGCTGCCGACATCCTCGGCGATGGCGGCCTGCACATTGGTTTGCAGCGCGGCCTGCAGCGCCGGGCCATAGCTGTCGAAAATCGGGTTCACGCTCATGCCGGGCCGATCCCCTGGAACAGCGCCTGTTCCTTGGCCAGGTCGGCCGACGGACGCACATTGCGCTTCTGCGCGGCGGCGAAGTCCAGCATGCGGTTGATGCAGGTCACCGCCTGGCGCCCGGTCACCGGGTCGACATGGATCTCGTTGCGGCCGGTTTCGAGCACCTCGGCCAGGTTGGTGAGCGCGTTCATTGCCATCCACGGGCAGTGCGCGCAGCTCTTGCAGGTGGCGCTGTTGCCGGCCGTGGGTGCTTCAATGAAGTGCTTGCCAGGCGCCGCCATGCGCATCTTGTGCAGGATGCCGTTGTCGGTGGCGACGATGAACTCGGTCGCGTCCAGCTTCTGCGCGGCCTCGATCAGCTGCGAGGTGGAGCCGACCACGTCGGCCTGCGCCACCACGTTTTCCGGCGATTCCGGGTGCACCAGGATCTTGGCGTTGGGGAATTCGCGGCGCAGCAGGTCCAGCTCGATGCCCTTGAACTCATCGTGCACCAGGCACGAGCCCTGCCACAGCAGCATGTCGGCGCCGGTTTGCTTCTGGATATAGCTGCCCAGGTGCTTGTCCGGCGCCCACAGGATCTTCTTGCCCTGCGCATGCAGGTGCTCGACGATCTTCAGGCCGATGCTGGAGGTCACCATCCAGTCCGCGCGCGCCTTCACGGCGGCGCTGGTGTTGGCGTAGACCACCACGGTGCGGTCCGGGTGCGCATCGCAGAAGGCGGCGAACTCGTCGGCCGGGCAACCCAGGTCGAGCGAGCAGGTCGCGTCCAGGTCCGGCATCAGCACGGTCTTCTCGGGGCTCAGGATCTTGGCGGTCTCGCCCATGAAGCGCACGCCCGCCACCACCAGGGTCTGGGCCTCGTGGTCGCGGCCGAAGCGGGCCATCTCCAGGGAATCGGAGACGCAGCCGCCGGTTTCCTCGGCCAGGTCCTGCAGGTCGGCGTCGACGTAATAGTGCGCCACCAGCACCGCATTGCGCTCCTTGAGCAGGCGGCGAATACGCGCCTTCAGGGACTGGCGCTCGTCGGGCGTCAGCACCGGTGGCACCTTGGCCCAGGCATGGGCCACGCAGCTACCGCCAGTGGCGTTTTCGGCATCCGCCAGGTTCGGCTTTTCGAACTCGACGGTCTTGATCGATTGTGGGGTCATCTCCGGTACTCCTCTAGACCTCCGCCAGCAAAGGTGCGGCCCGGCCAGAATATTGGGGAGTTTATCTAAAACAAAAGCCCCGCCATGGGCGGGGCTTTGTCAAACCATACGGCGCGGCCGGATTGTATCAGGCGTAGCGGCGCAGGCGCAGCGAGAAATCTTGCAGCGCCTGGATGCCACTGGCCTCGGCACGATGGCACCAGGCCTGCAGCTGCTGCAGCAGCTGCTCGCGCGTCAGGTTGGAACGGCCCCAGATGGCGGCCAGTTCACGGCGCATTTCGACGAAAGTCTGCAGCGCCTTGTTCTGTTCCACGATGCTGGCCAGCTGTTCGCGCTGCGGCGCGGCCAGCTTGGTTTCCTCGCGGTGGAACCACTTGCTGGCGGGCTTGAAGCTGCGGTACTCGGCCACGCGGCCTTCCTTGAGCTTTTCCAGCTCCTGGCGGAACGCGCCCTTGACGGCCTTGGCGTAGCGCGCCATCACGTCATAGCGGTTGGCGATGATCGCTTCCAGCGTGTTGTGGTCGACCGGGCGGGCTTCCACCAGGCGCGCCTTGGGCGGGGTCTTCTTGACCTTGGCCAGGCCGACTGCCTGCATCGCGCGGATATAGCCCCAGCCCACATCGAACTCATACCACTTGATCGAGAACTTGGCCGAGGTCGGATAGGTGTGGTGGTTGTTGTGCAGCTCTTCGCCGCCAATGATCAGGCCCCACGGCGACACGTTGGTCGAGGCGTCCTCGCAATCGTAGTTGCGATAGCCCCACCAGTGACCCAGGCCATTGATGATGCCGGCGGCATGGATCGGGATCCACAGCATCTGCACGGCCCACACGGTCATGCCGATCACGCCGAACAGCGCCAGGTCGATGATCAGCATCAGGCCGACACCCTGCCAGCCGAAACGCGAGTACACATTGCGTTCGACCCAGTCATTGGGGCAGCCATGGCCAAACTTGGCGATGGTTTCCTTGTTCTTGGATTCGGCCCGGTACAACTCCGCGCCCTCCAGCAGCACCTTGCGGATGCCGCGGGTCTGCGGGCTGTGCGGATCTTCTTCGGTTTCGCACTTGGCGTGGTGCTTGCGGTGGATGGCGGTCCACTCGCGCGTGACCATGCCGGTGGTCAGCCACAGCCAGAAGCGGAAAAAGTGCTGTGCAATGGGGTGCAGATCCAGCGACCGGTGCGCCATGCAGCGGTGCAGGAAGATGGTGACGCCGGCGATCGTGATATGCGTCATCACGAGCGTGTAGATGACGATCTCCCACCAGGTCCAGTTGGCAAGGCCGTTGGCGGCCCAGTCAAGAATAGTGTCGAACAAACTGTTCTCCGTCGGTTAAACAGGGACTTTCCCGTGCAGCCCGGCGGGGCCGGTGCACGCAACGCGCAGAAAAAAGGCTGCGAATCCAAGTGATTGCGATAGCTTTCTGGCGCCTGCCACGGGACCCGAAGTCATTCCGGGCTCCCAGGCACACGAGTCTCGCGCCGGCACTGGGATGACCCTCGGCTGGCGGGACAAGGTACGAGCCGCTGCAATCTGGCGGCTGTCTGATGTGGGAGCGTGCGCTGCAACCTTAGCTGCAACCCGCGACAACCCGGCATTCTACCGGATCGCGGGACGCGCAAGCATAGGCTATTTCCCGGATTTTGATGGGGTGCAACGGTTTTCGTTCCGTGGGTGGCGCATGCTGCGCCCGTCTGGCGGCCTATGCGGCACTTGCCGCATTCGCTGTATCCGCTACGGTCTTAGATGGGGGCGGATCAGTGGCGGACAAGGGTGCTTCCCCCAGCACGCGGAGTTCGCGCTGCGGATAGGGGATGGAAATCCCATGCGCGCGCAGCGTGCGCCAGATCGCGCGGTTCATCGCGGACTGCACGCCCAGCTTGCCGTTCTGCGGATCGGCCACGAAGACCGCAACCTCGTACTCGATGCCGCTGTCGGCAAACAGCACCAGGAAAGCAGCGGGCTCCGGGTCGGACAGCACGCGCGGCAGGTCGCGCACGCACGCGGTCAGCAGCGCGATCACCGTTTCCGGATCGGCGCTGTAGTCTGCCTGCACCCGGGTTGCCACGCGCACATTGGTGTTGGAAAACGAATGGTTCTGCACCGGCTGCGCCACCAGCTGCTCGTTCGGCACCAGGGTTTCGCCATCGCCGTTGCGCACCACCGTGTAGCGGGTGCGGATCTGCGACACGATGCCGGTGTACTTGTCCACGGTGATCTGGTCGCCCAGCTTGACCGAGCGGTCCAGCAGGATGATGAAGCCGGAGATGTAGTTGCTGGCGATCTTCTGCAAACCCAGCCCCAGGCCAACGCCCAGCGCGCCGCCGAACACCGACAGCACGGTCAGGTCGATCCCCACCAGCGACAGGCTCAGCAGCAGCGACACCAGCAGCAGCAAGGCCTTGGAGATGCGCGTCAGCACCACCTTGAGGTTGCCGTCGAGGTTGGCCGAGCGCATCAGCCGCTCTTCCAGCCAGGAACCGAACCAAAGCGCCACCAGCACCGTCAGCAGGATCCAGACCACCGCCATCAGGGTGTCGGCCAGGTTGATCTTCTCTTTGCCGCCGATCGAGAAGCGCACGCCCTCCATCCACGCCACCACGTCCGCCAGCACGCCCAGCACGTACAGCGCCATGCCGGCCCACACCAGCGTGGTCAGCACCTTCTCCACCAGCAGCAGCATGCCGTGCAGCTGCCCGCTGCCCGACATCACCCGGCGCAGCACATAGAAGGTGAAGTTCAGGAAGGTAATGCCGAACAGCGGCACCAGCGCCAGGCGCAGCACGCTGACTGGGATTAGGAACGAGTGAGAAATAACTTCCCGAAGTGGACCTGGCGTGCGCAAAGCGACGCGGGTAAGATGTGATGCCTCTGGAGGACAAACGATGCAGGCTGGTTACCGGGCTGAGGTTGAAACGCGGATGAAGCGGCTGTACGCGCGCTTGTCGGAGAAGGACCGACGGCGGTATGCGGCTGTGGAGGCGGACAAGCTGGG
>NZ_KB902965.1:0-97795 GCF_000379565.1 Cupriavidus sp. UYPR2.512
GCGCCGATCCAGTTGAACGGACGGAACAGGGTGTAGTTCAGGCCTTGCTCCATGCCGTAGGCGTGGATCACACGGTCCATCAGCTGCTTGGAGCAGGCATAGATCCAGCGCGGCTTGTTGATCGGGCCGTAGACCAGCGGCGAGGCCTCGGGGTCGAACTCATCATCGCTGCACATGCCGTAGACCTCGGAGGTCGACGGGAACACCAGGTGCTTGCCGTACTTGACCGCGGCGCGCACGATCGGCAGGTTGGCCTCGAAGTCCAGCTCGAACACGCGCAGCGGCTGGCGCACGTAGGTCGCCGGGGTGGCGATGGCCACCAGCGGCAGCACCACGTCGCACTTGCGGATGTTGTACTCGATCCACTCCTTGTTGATGGTGATGTCACCCTCGAAGAAGTGCATGCGCGGATGGTCGACGAGATCGCCGAGGCGGTCCGACGACATGTCCATGCCGTAGACCTCCCACGGCGTGGTTTCCAGGATGCGGCGCGTCAGGTGGTGGCCGATGAAGCCGTTGACGCCGAGGATCAGTACTTTCTTGCCTTGCATTGGATTTGACGAATGGCAGGGGAAATCAGGATGCGCCGGCGCGGCTAGCGCCCGCCGGCGAGGGGAAAGTTGGCGACGGCCACGCGCCGCCAGTCGCGCGCGACGACATGCATCGGCACGCGCGCGCTCAGTTCAGAGAATGCCTGCGGCGAGAGCAGCGCGATGGCACGCGGGCCGTGCTGCCAGGCATCGACGAAGGCATCGAGGGTCGGCAGCCACTTCTGCGGCTCCTGCCCGGCGCCGAAAGCGAGCTCGTCGGCCTGCGCCACCATGGTGAGCGGATGGCGCAGATAGAAGGGCAGGGTATGGTCGAGCATGCCGACGCCGTAGAGCGGCATGCCGGGGCGCAGCACGCGTTCGATCGGCGCCACCATGTCGATGCCCGAGGCGGAGCGGCCGATCGCCTCGTGGCCGAGCAATGCGGTGGAGAACGCCAGCAGCATGCCGAATGCATAGGCCGTGATGCTGGCCAGGCGGCCATGCCGCCGCAGCAGCCACAGCCCCATGGCGGCGCTGCCGAGCACCAGCGTGAATGCCAGCGCGGCCCATACGGCGTACGCGCGGTACAGCGCGTTGGGAGTGTTATTGGAATCCAGCGTAGCCACGACCGGGCTCGCCAGCAGGCCGATCGCGCCCACCACCAGCATCGCGCACAGCTGCCTGCGCCAGGATTGGTCGCCGGTCCGCGCCAGCGCTGCGCCCGCCAGGATCGCCAGTGCGGGAAATACCGGCAGGATGTAGCCGGGCAGCTTCGAACCCGACAGGCTGAAGAACACGAAGATCACCGCTGCCCAAAGCCCTGCCATCAGCGCAGGCCGGAACGGCCTGGGTCCATCAGTGGTCAACACCGCGGCACGCTGCCTGACCGCTCGGAACATGCCGGGGACCAGGCCCAGCCACGGCAGGAAACCGCCTACCACCAGCGGCACGAAGTACCACAGCGCGCCCTTGCGCGCATGGACAGTCGAGGTATAGCGCTGCCAGTGCTCGTGGATAAAGAAGAAGCGCAGGAATTCCGGATTGCGCTGCGCCACCAGCCAGTACCACGGCACCACCACCAGCAACATCAGCGCGATCCCGGCCGGCGCATGCAGGCGGCGCCACAGTGCCAGGTCGCGCGTCACGCAGCTGTACACCACCAGCACCAGTCCGGGCAGCGCCAGCCCGACCAGTCCCTTGGTCAGTACCGCCACGCCCATTGCCGCCCAGCACGCAAGCATCCAGTTGCGGCGCGCCGACGGCGTGGCATCAGGGTGCTGGGCCAGCAGCATGCAGGCGAGCACGCAGGCCATGATGCCGGACAGGGTCATGTCCAGCGTATTGAAATGCGCGGCGACGTTCCACATGGGCGCACTCGCCAGCACCAGTCCCGTCAGCAGCCCCGCACGGGCACCGAACCAGCGCCCGGCGGCCAGCATCGATACGCCCAGCCCGACCATGCCCGCCAGCGCCACGCACAAGCGCGCCTGCCAGTCGCCGATGCCGAACACTGCGTATGACAGCGCGGTGGCCCACATATGGAACGGCGGCTTTTCGAAGTACTTCAGCCCGTTGTAGCGGATCGTGACCCAGTCGCCCGTGCTCAGCATTTCGCGGGCGATCTCGGCATAGCGGCCCTCGTCGGGCCCGAGCAGGTGGCGCACGCCCAGCGTGCCGAACCACAATAGCGCGAATGCCAGCACCACCAGCCCCAGCGTGAGCGCGGGCACCCCTGCCAGGCGCGCGGCGGGCCGGGTGGTGACGAGACCTGGCTTGGCGGCGAGGCGATCGGAACGGTGCTGCATGCGGGAACGGCTCGGCGTGAAGGGAAGGAAAAGTGGCGCCGGAAGTGGCGATGTGCTGACGGGGGACAAGGCCATGTCCACGCCCGCGGCCCGGGCCGCGTTGAACGGGCGGACGCTTTTCAGGTCAGCGGAGGATAATGCGCGAACCTTAATGGCACATTAAGGCGGCGCATGCACAATGCCGTGATGCGTCCGGGTCACGTGGAACATGAGAATCCTTATCGTTGAAGACGACCCGATGCTGGGTGACGGGCTGCGGCGCGGGCTGCAGTTGCTGGACTATGCGGTCGACTGGTTCAGCACCGGCGCCGAAGCCGACCACGCACTCGACGTGGTCCACTACGACGCGGTAGTGCTGGACCTGGGCCTGCCTGGCGAGGACGGCATGACCCTGCTGGCACGCTGGCGTGCGCGCGGCTGCCGCATCCCGGTGATCGTGCTGACCGCGCGCGATGCGATCGACAGCCGCATCGGCGGCCTTGACGCCGGTGCCGACGACTACCTGGTCAAGCCGGTCGCGCTCGATGAGCTGGCGGCCCGGCTGCGTGCCGTGGCCCGCCGTGCCGCAGGCCTGTCGTCGCCAGTCTGGAAGCACGGCGCGCTGGAATTCCACCCGGCCGCGCGCCAGGCGTACTGGCAGGGCAAGCCCCTGGAGCTGACCAGCCGCGAAGCCATGCTGCTGGAGCTGCTGCTGGCGCACCCCAACCGGCTGTTGACGCGCGACTTCCTGCGCGACAAGCTCTATGACTGGCAGGGCGGCGTTGAAAGCAACGCGCTGGAGGTCCATATCCACCACCTGCGCCGCAAGATCCATCCGAAGATCGTGCGCACCTTCCGTGGCGCCGGCTACACGCTGGGCGCGGCCGAGGACTGCACATGACGTTGCAGCGCCGGCTCATCCTTGCGGTGCTGATCGCCGCGCCGGTGGTGTGGCTGCTGACCATCGGCATGACCTACGTGCGCGCCCGGCACGAGATCAACGAACTCTATGACACCGACATGGTGCGCATGGCGCTGCAGATGCATTCGGTGGTGCCGCTGGTGGACGTCGCCGCGGCGCCGTCGCGCACCCGGCTGCCAGAGCTGGTCGAGGGCGACCAGGGCGATGCCGGCCTGGGCGACCTTGCCATTGCCGCCTGGCTGCCGGACGGCAGGCCCTTGCATATCGATCCCGAGGGCGACCTGCTGCCGCGTGCGCCGGGTGTGAAGGGCTTTACCGACGTCAACATCGGCAAACAGTCCTGGCGGCTTTACTACCTCGATGATCCCGACACGGGCTGGCGCGTCTGCGTGGGCCAGCAAGTGGCAGAGCGCAATGAGCTGATCCTGTCCTATATCGCCGCGCAGGTGCTGCCGTGGGCAGCAGGCCTGCCGGTGCTGATCGGCCTGCTGATCTGGTTCATGCGGCGCGCCATGGCGCCGGTGCGCGCGTTGTCGACCGATATTGAAGGCCGCGCCCCCGAAGACCGCCGGCCGCTCAGCCTGCAGGCCGTGCCGGGCGAACTGGTGCCGCTGGTGCACGCCATGAACCGCCTGCTGGCGCGCGTGTCGGATTCGATCGAGCATGAGCGGCGTCTCACCGCCGATGCGGCCCATGAGATGCGCACGCCGTTGGCCGCGCTGAAGGCGCAGTGGGAAATCGCCGAGCGTTCGGCCGATGACGCCGAGCGCGCGCAGGCACGTGCCAACGTGGCTTCCGGCATCGACCGCATCAGCCGGCTGGTGTCGCAGCTGCTGACGCTGAGCCGGCTGGAAGATGCTGCCGGCCTGCCGTCGCGCCAGCCGGTCAACTGGGTCCCGGTGGCGCAGCAGGCGCTGTCCGACTGCCTGGCGCTGGCGCAGCAGAAGCAGGTCGACGTCGAACTGGAATGGCCCCCGGAAGGGCAGGCGCCATTGCCGGTGGCGGGTGACACCAACTTGCTGTCGCTGCTGCTGCGCAACCTGCTCGACAACGCCATCCGCTACAGCCCGCCGGGCGCGCTGGTGACCATCGATTTCCGGCCTGACGGCGTCACCGTGCGCGACCAGGGCCCGGGCGTCGCGCCTGACGTGCTGGCGCGGCTCGGCGACCGCTTCTTCCGTGGCGGATCGGGGCAACGCGAGCAGGGCCATGGCCTCGGCATTTCGATTGCGCAGCGCGTGGCGCGGCTGCATGGGCTGGAGATTGCATTCGCCAACCGCACCGATGGCGCCGGCAAGGGCCTGGCCGTGCGGATCGCGCACGGCGGCTGAAAACGACAACGCCCCGCACGGTTGCCCGTGCGGGGCGTCATGCCATCGGCCCTAGCGCTTGAGCTTGGCGAAGGCCGCGGCCATGGCGCCGGCCGGCTCTGCCTCGCGGCGGCCGCCGCTGAAGCCCTTGCCGCCGCCATTGCGTTGGCCGCCGCGGTCACCGCGGTCGCCGCCGGCACGCGCCGCGGCCTGGCCGGGCTCGTCGTCCAGGCGCATCGACAAACCGATGCGGTTGCGCTTGACGTCGACCTCCATCACCTTGACCTTGACAACCTGGCCAGCCTTGACCACCTCGTGCGCGTCCTTGACGAACTTGTTCGACAACGCGGAGATGTGGACCAGGCCGTCCTGGTGCACGCCGATATCGACAAACGCGCCGAAGGCTGCCACGTTGGTGACCACGCCTTCCAGCACCATGCCGGGCTGCAGGTCCTTCACGTCTTCCACGCCTTCCTGGAAGGTTGCGGTCTTGAACTCGGGGCGCGGGTCGCGGCCCGGCTTTTCCAGTTCGGTCAGGATGTCGCGCACGGTCGGCAGGCCGAAGGCGTCGTCGGTGAACTGCGTCGGCGACAGGCCGCGCAGCGCGTCGCGGTTGCCCATCACGTCGCGCAGGCCCTTCTTGACGTGTTCCAGGATGCGCTGCACAACCGGATACGCTTCCGGGTGCACCGAGGAGCGGTCCAGCGGATTGTCGCCGTCGTTGATGCGCAGGAAGCCGGCCGCCTGCTCGAAGGTCTTGTCGCCCAGGCGCGGCACCTGCTTCAGCGCGTCGCGGTTGGGGAAGGCGCCATTGGCGTCGCGGAACTCGACGATATTGCGCGCCAGCACCGTGTTCAGGCCCGACACGCGCGCCAGCAGCGGCGCCGAGGCGGTGTTGACGTCCACGCCCACGGCGTTGACGCAGTCTTCGACCACGGCGTCCAGCGCCCGCGCCAGCTCGCGCTGGTTGACGTCATGCTGGTACTGGCCCACGCCGATCGACTTGGGATCGATCTTGACCAGCTCGGCCAGCGGATCCTGCAGCCGCCGGGCAATCGACACCGCGCCGCGCAGCGACACGTCCAGGTCCGGGAATTCCTTGGCCGCCAGCTCCGACGCCGAGTACACCGAAGCGCCGGCCTCGCTGACCACGATCTTGGTCAGCTTCAGCTCGGGCATCTGCTTCATCAGGTCCTGCACCAGCTTGTCGGTTTCGCGGCTGGCGGTGCCGTTGCCGATCGACACCAGCGCCACATTGTGCTGTTTTGCCAGGCGCGCCAGCGTGGCGAGCGAGCCGTTCCAGTCGCGGCGCGGCTCGTGCGGGTAGATGGTGGCGGTGTCCAGCAGCTTGCCGGTGCTGTCCACCACGGCGATCTTGCAGCCGGTGCGGATGCCCGGGTCGACGCCCATCACGGACTTGGGCCCGGCGGGCGCGGCCAGCAGCAGCTCATGCAGGTTGCGGCCGAACACCTTGATGGCTTCGTTCTCTGCAGTTTCGCGCAGCTGCGTCAGCAGTTCGGTTTCCAGGTGGGGCTGCACCTTGACACGCCAGCACCAGCGGCATACGTCGCCCAGCCACTTGTCGGCCGGGCGGCCCAGGTTCTGGACGCCGACATGGCGCGCGATCATGCCTTCGCACGGGTGCGGCACCATCGCGTCCTGTTCTTCGCCCAGGCCCAGCTTGACCATCAGCACGCCCGCGTTGCGGCCGCGGAACAGCGCCAGCGCGCGGTGCGACGGCACGGTGCGGATGGTCTCGCTGTAGCTGTAGTAGTCGCGGAACTTCTCTTCCTCGGCGGTTTCCTTGCCGTCCATCACGGTGGAGGCCACCACGCCGTTGGTCCACAGGTGCTCGCGCAGCTTGCCCAGCAGTTCCGCGGTCTCGCCGAACTGCTCGGACAGGATGTCGCGCGCACCGTCCAGCGCGGCCTTGACATCAGGCACGCCGCCGTCGGCGGTGGGGTTGCCGTTGACGTACTTGGCGGCCTCGGCCTGCGGGTCCAGCGTGGGATCGGCCAGCAGCGCCTGCGCCAGCGGCTCCAGCCCGCATTCGCGCGCGATCTGGGCGCGGGTGCGGCGCTTGGGCTTGTAGGGCAGGTAGAGGTCTTCGAGCGTTTGCTTGGTTTCGGCGGCCTCGATGGCGGCCTGGAGCTCCGGCGTCAGCTTGCCTTGCTCCTGGATCGACGCGAGGATGGCCGCGCGGCGGTCTTCCATGTCGCGCAGGTACAGCAGGCGCTCTTCCAGGTTGCGCAGCTGCGTGTCATCCAGGTTGTCAGTCACTTCCTTGCGGTAGCGGGCGATGAAGGGCACGGTGGCGCCTTCGTCGAGCAGCGCCACGGCCGCGGCCACCTGGCGGGGCTGCACGGACAGTTCAGCCGCGATGAGCGAGACAATCTTTTGCGAGACGGATGCGGGCAGGTTGGACATCGGAGAGCGCAGCGAAAAACGCAGTCAGTCGAAAGCGGGGCATTTTGCCACAAGCGCGGGAGGTATCCGCTGGCACGCGCAGTGGGTGCGGGGCGGGCGGCGTCCCGCGCACGTCCGGAACGGGCCGGCGGGGCAGGCCGGGGCCCAGCCCGGATGCTAGAATCCGGTCATGATCGTCAAGTCCCGCCCGGCCGCCGCCAAGGCCACCATCCTGGCCATGCCAACCTTCGCCAACGTGCCTGAAACTTCCCTGTTCCGCTTCGGCCGCCTGGCTGCACTGGTCGTGGCTGCATGCGCCGTGCTGATGCCGCTGCGCGAGGCGCGCGCCCAGGCTTCCGCGCCCGCCGCGCCGCCCGCCGCCAACGGCCAGCGCGACTTTGCCGCCGAACGCAAGGCCGTTGAGGATTCGCGCGCCTGGACCAACTACCGCTTTGCCGCCGCCGAACGCGAGTGCTACGGCAAGTTCTTTGTCAACCGCTGCATCAACAACGCCAAGGAAGTCCAGCGCGAGGAGCTGCAGGTGCTGCGCAAGCGCGAACTGGAGGTTGGCGAGGCCGAACGCGCCCACCGCGCCGCCGAGCGCGACCGCGAACAGGCGCTGCGCCGCGCCGAGTTCGAGGCCAGCCAGCCAAAGCGCTCGGCAAGTGAGCAGTCCAGCCGCGAGGCCTTCGAGAAGAAGCAGCAGGAACAGCAGTTGCGGGAGGCGCAGCGCCAGGGCGAGGCGCCGCAGCGCGCTGCCAATGCGCAGGCGTACGAAAAGAAGCAGTCTGACTTCGATGCCCGCATGCAGGAGGCCCAGCAGAAGGGCGCCGGGCAGGCCCGCCAGCGGCAGGAGAACGTCAAGGCGTACGAGGCCAAGCAGCGCGACCTCGAACGGCGCCAGAAGGAACTGGAAGAGCGCCGCGCCAAGGCGAAGGAGCAGCAAGGCCAGGCGTCGGCGCCACGCCCGTTCGGCTTCTGAGGTCCGGCACCGTGACTGCGCAGCGGAGGCATAGATGGACAGCAACCTGAACACCCTGGAGCGGCGCATCATGGAGTTGCAGATCGAGCACCGCGACCTGGATTTCCTGATCGACCGGCTTGCCAGCGACGCCGTCCATGACGAACTGCAGCTGCGCCGGCTGAAGAAGCGCCGCCTCAAGCTGAAGGACGCCATTACGCTGCTGCAGCTGCAGCTCGAACCTGACGTGCCGGCCTGAGCGCATCCGCGCCAGGCTTGCCGATTGCCGCCGGCCCCGTCCGGTGGCCCATACAACATTCCCCCCTGCCTTGTCCGATCTTCCAGATTCCCCTGAGCCGTCCGAAGCCGTCAGCCTGACCGACGCCGGGTCGCCCGCGCCTGCCGCGCCCGCCGACGACGGCGCCAGCCGCGGCGCAGAACTGGCCACCATTTTTGCCGATACCGGCACGCTGGCCCAGGCCATTCCCGGCTACCGGCCGCGCGCCTCGCAGCACAAGATGGCCGAGGCCGTCGCCGACGCGATCGCGCAGAGCGATTCCGTCATCGTCGAGGCCGGCACCGGCACCGGCAAGACCTACGCCTACCTGGTGCCGGCGATGCTGTGGGGCGGCAAGGTGATCCTGTCGACCGGCACCAAGAACCTGCAGGACCAGCTGTTCCTGAGGGACATTCCCACCGTGCGCCATGCGCTGAACGTGCCGGTCTCGGTGGCGCTGCTCAAGGGCCGCGCCAACTACGTCTGCCATTACCACCTGGAACGCGCACAGGCTAACGGGCGCCTGGCGTCGCGCCAGGACGCGGCGTGGCTGCGCGACATCGGCCGCTTCATCAAGGAAACCTCCACCGGCGACAAAGCCGAGCTGGCGTCGGTGCCCGAGAACGCGCCGGTATGGCAGATGGTGACCTCCACGCGCGACAACTGCCTGGGATCGGAATGCCCGCATTACAAGGAATGCTTTGTGATGCGCGCGCGCAAGGAAGCGCAGCAGGCCGACGTGGTGGTGGTCAACCATCACCTGTTCTTTGCCGACGTGGTGCTGCGCGACACCGGCATGGCGGAACTGCTGCCGGCGGCCAACACCGTGATCTTCGACGAAGCCCACCAGCTGCCCGAGACCGCCACGCTGTTCTTCGGCGAGACGCTTTCCACCAGCCAGCTGCTGGAAATCGCCCGCGATACCGTGGCCGAAGGCCTGTCGCATGCGCGCGATGCGGTGGACTGGGTCGCGCTGGCCGCGCCGCTGGAGCGCGCCGCGCGCGACCTGCGCCTGGCCTTCAGCAAGGACAATGCGCGGCTGGCGCTGGGCCAGATCGAGGCCGACCGCCGTATCGCCGAGCCTTTCAACGAGACGCTCGATGCGCTGGACGAGGCGCTGTCAGACTTCGTCGAGATGCTCGAAAGCCAGGCCGAGCGTGCCGAATCGCTGCAGCAATGCCACCGCCGCGCGCTGGAGCTGGCCAACAAGCTGGCCGCGTGGCGCGCCGAAGCCGCGCCCGCGCCGGCACCGCAGCAGGCGGAGGGCGAGGGCGAAGCAGCCCCGGCGGTGCCCGCCGGGCCTGAAACCGTGCGCTGGGTCGAGGTGTTCTCGCATACCGTGCAGCTGCACCGCACGCCGCTGTCGATCGCGCCGATCTTCACGCGCCAGCGCGACGGCCAGCCGCGCGCCTGGGTTTTTACCTCGGCGACGCTGTCGGTGAAGGGTAACTTCACCCACTACGCCGCGCAGCTGGGGCTCGACAAGGACCGCTCGCTGACGCTGCCCAGCCCGTTCGATTACGCGAGGCAGGGGCTGCTCTATGTGCCGCGCGACATGCCGCAGCCGCAGTCGCCACAGTTCACCGACGCGGTGGTGCAGGCGGCATTGCCGCTGATCGAAGCCGCCGGCGGGCGCACGTTCCTGCTGTGCACCACGCTGCGCGCCGTGCAGCGTGCCTCGGACCTGCTGTATGACGCGTTTGCCGAGCGCGGCCTGAACCTGCCGCTGCTGGTGCAGGGCCAGGCCAGCCGCACCGAGTTGCTGGACCGCTTCCGCGAGCTGGGCAATGCGGTGCTGGTCGGCAGCCAGAGCTTCTGGGAGGGCGTGGATGTGCGCGGCGAGGCGCTGTCGCTGGTGATCATCGACAAGCTGCCGTTCGCGCCGCCCGACGACCCGGTGCTGGCCGCGCGCATGGAAGTGCTGCAGAAAAAGGGCCTGAGCCCGTTTGCCGTGCACCAGCTGCCGCATGCGGTGATTACGCTCAAGCAGGGGGCGGGGCGGCTGATCCGTTCGGAGTCGGACCGCGGCGTGCTGGCGATCTTCGATACGCGGCTGGTCGAGAAACCCTATGGCCGGCAGATCTGGCAAAGCCTGCCGCCGTTCACGCGCACGCGTGAGGCAGCGACCGTGGTGCGGTTCCTGGAGTCGCTGCGCGGTCCCGGCAAGGGGTCTGAGGCGGAGCCCGCCGGCGCCGGGGACGCGGCAGAGGACTGATCGCCGCGGGTGCCGGAAAAAGAAAAACGGGACGTATCCTCTCCGATACGTCCCGTTTCATTATGGCCGCCGGCCAGGCGGCGTCAGAACACTTCCCACCAGGCTTTGTCCTTGCGGCGCGCGCCGTACTTGATGAAATCGCTGTCCGGGAAATTGCGCTCCATCACGCGCGCGGTGTCGTCGCGCAGGTCCTTCATGCCCATCGCGTCATACGAGCGGTTCATGATGTACAGGGCCTCTTCGTTGGCCGGCGCGCCGTCGTAGTCCTTCAGCGACTGCTGGGCACGGTTGACCGCCGCCAGATACGCGCCGCGCCGGTAGTAGTAGCGCGCGGCATGCACTTCGTGCTGGGCCAGCGAGTTGACGATGTACTGCATGCGCAGCGTGGCGTCGGGGGTGTACTTGCTTTCCGGGTAGCGCGTGATCAGCGTATGGAACGCGTCGTACGCGGCGCGCGCGGCCTTGGGATCGCGCTCGCTCAGGTCCTGGCCCGAGAATCGGCCCAGCCAGCCCAGGTTGTCGTTGAAGTTGATCAGGCCCTTGAGGTAGTAGGCGTAATCGATATTGGGGTGGTTGGGGTGCAGCTGGATGAAGCGGTCCACTGCGGCCAGGGCTGCGGCCGTTTCACCATCCTTGTAGTTGGCGTAGGCGGTATCGATCTGGGCCTGCTGCGCATAGCGGCCAAATGGATAGCGGCCTTCGAGCTTTTCATACAGCTTGACGGCACGCGTGTAGTCGCCGCCATCCAGCGCATCCTTGGCTTCCGAATATAATTTGTTGGCCGACCAGCCTGCGGTCTCGTCGGGTTGGTCCGCGAGCAGGCCGCATGCAGACAGCATGACGCAGCCGCCTGCGAGCAGAACCGCTCCAATTGTCGTGCGCCAGCGCGCGCGTTTCATGCTCTGCAATTGCATGGGCAATCGTATCCCGGATGAAGAAAAATAGCGTCAAGCATTATAGCCCAAGCCCCCAGCCCAACTCCGAAGCAGGAGATGGCGTGGGAGGACTTCCACCAGAACGGGTGCGCGCAGCCGCGTCCGTGGCCGAATTCGAGGCCCATCCCGAGGACTTTGAAGACCTTGCCGAGACGCCCTCCGGCAGCGGCGCGCCAGTTGCCGAGCCGGCCGTGACCCTGTCGCTGGAGGTGGACAGCGCCTCGCATGGCGAGCGGCTCGATAAATTGCTCGCGCGTCACTTCAGCGAGTTTTCACGCAGCCGACTGCAGCAGTGGATCGAAAGCGGCGCGGTGCGCGTCGACGGCCAGGTGCGCCGGCCGCGCGACGCGGTGCAGATGGGCAACCGCATCGAGATCCAGCCGCAGGCCGCGCCGGAATCGTCCGCCTTCGCGCCTGAGGAGGTGCCGCTGGACGTGGTCTATGAAGACGACACCCTGCTGGTGATCAACAAGCCCGCCGGGCTGGTAGTGCATCCGGCAGCCGGCAACTGGAGCGGCACCGTGCTCAACGGGTTGCTGCACCGCGACCCCGCTGCCGCGTCGCTGCCGCGCGCGGGCATCGTGCACCGGCTCGACAAGGAAACCTCCGGGCTGATGGTGGTGGCGCGCTCGCTGACCGCGCAGACCGACCTGGTGCGCCAGCTGCAGGCGCGCACGGTCAAGCGCACCTATATCGCGCTGGTGTGGGGCCGCACCTATGACGAGGGCACCATCGACGCGCCCATCGGCCGCGACCCGCGCGAGCGCACGCGCATGGCGGTTGTGCATACCGCCAGCGGCAAGCCGTCGCGCACGCATTTCCGCACGCTGGCCACGGTGCCGCTGGGGCGGGGCTTCGTGTCGATGGTGATGTGCAAGCTGGAGACCGGCCGCACGCACCAGATCCGCGTGCATTTCGAGTCGATCGGCCACCCGCTGGTGGGCGACCCGGTCTACTTCCGCGCCACGCAGCGCGGGCAGCGCCCGGCGGTCCGCGCGCCGCTGCCGGTGCCGTATGAGCGCCAGGCGCTGCATGCGTACCAGCTCGGCCTGGTGCATCCGGCCACCGGCAGGCACATGTCGTGGACCGCGCAGCCGCCGCAAGACCTGCAGGCGTTGATCGATGCGCTGGACTTTGAAAGCGCGCAGGCCGGCGAGGAAGAAGAGGCCTGGGACGAAGTCTGGGAAGGCGGCGAGGCCCACTGGGAATACGCCGGCGGTGACGAAGACGGTGACCGGCGATGACGATGAGCGCAGCGCCTGATCCCGCCTGGCTGGTCCCTGGCTGGCCCGCGCCGGCGCGTGTGCGCGCGTTGTCCACGACGCGCCAGGGCGGTGTCAGCAAGGGCCCGTACGGGCTTGCCGGCGCAGCCCCGGGCGGCCTGAACCTGGGCACCCACGTTGGCGACGACCCCGCCGACGTGGCGCGCAACCGCGCACGGCTGGCCGCCTGCCTGCCGTCGATGCCGCAATGGCTGGAGCAGGTGCATGGCTGCGCGGTGGCGACGGTCGACCATGTGGCGGCACCGGGCGCGCCCGTGCCCCAGGCCGACGCGAGCCTGGCGGTGGCACCCGGCCACGTCTGCGCCGTGATGACGGCGGATTGCCTGCCGGTGCTGCTGTGCGATGCGCAGGGGACGGTGGTGGGCGCCGCGCATGCGGGCTGGCGCGGCCTGTGCAACGGCGTGATCGAAGCCACGCTGTCACGGATGCAGGCCGCCGCCGGTGCTGGCGCCCCGCGCTGGCTGGCGTGGCTGGGCCCGGCCATCGGCCCCGATGCGTTCGAGGTGGGTGCCGAAGTGCGCGATGCCTTTCTGGCCCAGGCACGCGCCGATGAGCAGGCCGCGGTTGCCGCAGCCTTCCGCGCCGGTGCACCGGGCAAGTACCTTGCCGACATCTATGCGCTGGCGCGCACGCGCCTGGCACGTGCCGGCTGCACCGAGGTCTACGGCGGCGACGCCTGCACCGTGGCCGATGCCGGTCGCTTCTACTCCTATCGGCGCGACGGCGTGACCGGCCGCATGGCCAGCCTGGTCTGGCTGGCGGACTGAGCCGGCCGCTGCCTCACTCGTCCTCGCCCCTGGCCGCCTGCGCGCGCTCGGCTTCGGCCTTGCGCCGCCGCCGGCCGGGCGTGCCCATGATGTAGAGCACCAGCGCCACCGGCGCCACGCCATACAGCAGGAAGGTGGCAACCCCTGCCACCACAGTGTGCTCGGTGATCGCCATCATCAGCGCCACGTAGAGCCAGCCAATGGCCACGATGTACATCAAACTTTCATCCTTCTCGCCTATGCTCTGTGGCCTCGGCAGATGCGAGCGCTGCATACCGTCCGGTAGGTCGGGGAGCGCGCAGCGCCGGGGCTGATTTCCGCATTGACAGCACGTGCGTTGCAAGGCAACAATGGGCTCAAATGTCTCGGAATCGCTGACGATTCCCAGGTTTTTCCGGCAAGCATACCGCATGGCGTTGCCATGCCAGGATGTCGCGCTTGCCGGATAAAAGGGGAGCCGCTATCGGATTGGACGCAAGCCACGGCCGCAGCAGGTGCAGTCGAGGCTTCCAGCCAGTTCCAGGGCAGATGTGCCGGCAGACCCTCCCGCTTTGGGGGAGGCGCAAGCCGGGTCCATTCGGATAGCATCTCCCCATGCAAAGTGCCGGCCAGGGCAATGCCCGGAGCCGGTTCGAATAGTGACGGCAGAGAGACAATCAAATCATGGCGACCGGCAAAGGTGCTGCAGCTTCCAATCAGGAAGGCAAGTCCCAACCATTCAAGCTCACGCCGGGGCCATTCGATCCAGCCACATGGCTGGAATGGTCCCGCCAGTGGCAGGGCACTGAAGGCAACGGCCACGCGGCTGCGTCCGGCATTCCGGGCCTGGATGCGCTGGCAGGCGTCAAGATCGCTCCGGCGCAGCTGGGTGATATCCAGCAGCGTTACATGAAGGACTTCTCGGCACTGTGGCAGGCCATGGCCGAAGGCAAGGCCGAGGCCACCGGGCCCCTGCACGACCGGCGCTTCGCCGGCGACGCATGGCGCACCAACCTGCCATACCGCTTCGCTGCCGCGTTCTACCTGCTCAATGCGCGCACCTTGACTGAGCTGGCCGATGCCGTCGAGGCCGATGCCAAGACGCGCCAGCGCATCCGCTTTGCGATCTCGCAATGGGTCGATGCGATGTCGCCCGCCAACTTCCTTGCCACCAATCCCGAGGCGCAGCGCCTGCTGATCGAGTCGGGCGGCGAATCGCTGCGTGCCGGCGTGCGCAACATGATGGAAGACCTGACGCGCGGCAAGATCTCGCAGACCGACGAGAGCGCGTTTGAGGTCGGCCGCAATGTCGCGGTGAGCGAAGGCGCCGTGGTCTTCGAGAACGAATACTTCCAGTTATTGCAGTACAAGCCGCTGACCGACAAGGTGCACGCGCGCCCGCTGCTGATGGTGCCGCCGTGCATCAACAAGTACTACATCCTGGACCTGCAGCCGGAGAGCTCGCTGGTGCGTCATGTGGTGGAGCAGGGGCATACGGTGTTCCTGGTGTCGTGGCGCAATCCGGACGCCAGCATGGCTGGCAGCACCTGGGACGACTACATCGAGCACGCGGCCATCCGCGCCATCGAAGTTGCGCACGACATCAGCGGCCAGGACAAGATCAACGTGCTGGGCTTCTGCGTGGGCGGCACCATTGTCTCGACCGCGCTGGCGGTGCTGGCCGCGCGCGGCCAGCACCCGGCGGCCAGCGTCACGCTGCTGACCACGCTGCTGGACTTCGCCGACACCGGCATCCTCGACGTCTTTGTCGACGAGGGCCATGTGCAGCTGCGCGAGGCCACGCTTGGCGGCGGCGCCGGCGCGCCGTGCGCGCTGCTGCGCGGCCTTGAGCTGGCCAATACCTTCTCGTTCCTGCGCCCGAACGACCTGGTGTGGAACTACGTGGTCGACAACTACCTGAAGGGCAACACGCCGGTGCCGTTCGACCTGCTGTTCTGGAACGGCGACGCCACCAACCTGCCGGGGCCGTGGTATTGCTGGTACCTGCGCCACACCTACCTGCAGGACGAGCTCAAGCTGCCGGGCAAGCTGACCGTGTGCGGCGTGCCGGTGGACCTGGCCAGCATCGACGTGCCGACCTATATCTATGGCTCGCGCGAAGACCATATCGTGCCGTGGACCGCGGCCTATGCCTCGACCGCGCTGCTGGCGAACAAGCTGCGCTTCGTGCTGGGCGCATCGGGCCATATCGCCGGTGTCATCAACCCGCCGGCCAAGAACAAGCGCAGCCACTGGACCAATGATGCGCTGCCGCAGTCGCCGCAGCAATGGCTGGCCGGCGCCACCGAGCATCACGGCAGCTGGTGGCCGGACTGGACCGCATGGCTGGCAGGCCAGGCCGGCGCGAAACGCGCCGCGCCAGCCAACTACGGCAATGCGCGCTATCCCGCAATCGAACCCGCGCCTGGGCGATACGTCAAAGCCAAGGCATGACGCTTGCATGAGGGCCGGCGTGCGTCATGCACGGCGCCGGCAGGCCTGCAGGTTCCCTCCCATTTCCATTGAAAGGACTACACAATGACTGACGTTGTCATCGTATCTGCCGCCCGCACCGCGGTAGGCAAATTTGGCGGCTCGCTGGCCAAGATCCCGGCGCCGGAACTGGGTGCCCTGGTCATCAAGGCCGCGCTGGAGCGCGCCGGCGTCAAGCCGGAGCAGGTGAGCGAAGTCATCATGGGCCAGGTGCTGACCGCCGGTTCGGGCCAGAACCCCGCACGCCAGGCCGCCATCAAGGCCGGCCTCCCGGCGATGGTGCCGGCCATGACCATCAACAAGGTGTGCGGCTCGGGCCTGAAGGCCGTGATGCTGGCCGCCAACGCGATCATGGCGGGCGACGCCGAGATCGTGGTGGCCGGCGGCCAGGAGAACATGAGCGCCGCCCCGCACGTGCTGCCGGGCTCGCGCGACGGTTTCCGCATGGGCGATGCCAAGCTGATCGACACCATGATCGTCGACGGCCTGTGGGACGTGTACAACCAGTACCACATGGGCATCACCGCCGAGAACGTGGCCAAGGAATACGGCATCACGCGCGAGGCGCAGGATGAGTTCGCCGTCGGCTCGCAGAACAAGGCCGAAGCCGCGCAGAAGGCCGGCAAGTTTGACGAAGAGATCGTCCCGGTGCTGATCCCGCAGCGCAAGGGCGACCCGGTGGCCTTCAAGACCGACGAGTTCGTGCGCCAGGGCGCCACGCTGGACAGCATGTCCGGCCTCAAGCCCGCCTTCGACAAGGCCGGCACGGTGACCGCGGCCAACGCCTCGGGCCTGAACGACGGCGCCGCCGCCGTGGTGGTGATGTCGGCGGCCAAGGCCAAGGAGCTGGGCCTGACCCCGCTGGCCACGATCAAGAGCTACGCCAATGCGGGTGTCGATCCCAAGGTGATGGGCATGGGCCCGGTGCCGGCCTCCAAGCGCGCCCTGTCGCGCGCCAACTGGACCCCGCAGGACCTGGACCTGATGGAGATCAACGAGGCCTTCGCCGCGCAGGCGCTGGCGGTGCACCAGCAGATGGGCTGGGATACCTCCAAGGTCAACGTGAATGGCGGCGCCATCGCCATCGGCCACCCGATCGGCGCATCCGGCTGCCGTATCCTGGTGACGCTGCTGCATGAGATGAAGCGCCGCGATGCCAAGAAGGGCCTGGCCTCGCTGTGCATCGGCGGCGGCATGGGCGTGGCGCTGGCGGTCGAGCGCAACTGAGAATCAAAAGGTATACCGGGCCCGCGCAGGTTCGCACGGGCCCGGCGGCAGATAACGAAGAGCCAATCAAGGAGTGGACATGACTCAGCGCATTGCGTATGTGACCGGCGGCATGGGTGGTATCGGAACCGCCATTTGCCAGCGGCTGGCCAAAGATGGCTATCGTGTGGTGGCCGGCTGCGGCCCCAACTCGCCGCGCCGCGAAAAGTGGCTGGAGCAGCAGAAGGCCCTGGGCTTCGATTTCGTTGCCTCTGAAGGCAACGTGGCTGACTGGGACTCGACCAAGACGGCATTCGACAAGGTCAAGGCCGAGGTCGGCGAGGTCGATGTGCTGATCAACAACGCCGGCATCACCCGCGACGTGGTGTTCCGCAAGATGACCCGCGCCGACTGGGACGCGGTGATCGACACCAACCTGACCTCGCTGTTCAACGTCACCAAGCAGGTGATCGACGGCATGGCCGACCGTGGCTGGGGCCGCATCGTCAACATCTCGTCGGTGAACGGGCAGAAGGGCCAGTTCGGCCAGACCAACTACTCCACCGCCAAGGCCGGCCTGCATGGCTTCACCATGGCGCTGGCGCAGGAAGTGGCGACCAAGGGCGTGACGGTCAACACCGTTTCGCCGGGCTATATCGCCACCGACATGGTCAAGGCGATCCGCCAGGACGTGCTCGACAAGATCGTCGCGACGATCCCGGTCAAGCGCCTGGGCCTGCCGGAAGAGATCGCCTCGATCTGTGCCTGGCTGTCCTCGGAGGAGTCCGGTTTCTCGACCGGCGCCGACTTCTCGCTCAACGGCGGCCTGCATATGGGCTGACCTGCCGGCCTGGTTCAGCCAGTCGGCAGCCGGCGCTGGCGCCCGCGTATTGCGGTGCAGCCAGCGCGGCGCACAAGGCGGCGGACGCTTCGTTTCGCCGCCCGTCTCGCGGGCCGTCATGGCCCGCGAATCGTTTCCGCCAGCGCGGCATTCCTCCCTTTTTGCGCCAATTCACCGGGTTTTCCTTAAGCCCCGTCGCTTTTCTTAGTGCCTTGTTGGGCATAGAATCAGGGCAGCGGCGCAGCCAGCACCATGTTCGTGCAGCGCAGTCCTCGCGGGGGCGAGGTTACAGGCCGCCACGCGCAGCCATGCGCGAACAGGCCACCAGACGGCCGGCACGACAACAAGCAGATGGCGCGGGCGGTACCGATTTGCGCACTGCACCCCGTGCGGTGCAGCAGCGCGCAAACAGCGATGACACAAGGACAGAGCACCGATGGCCACGACCAAAAAAGGCGCAGAGCGACTGATCAAAAAGTATCCGAACCGCAGGCTCTACGACACCCAGACCAGCACCTACATCACCCTGGCCGACGTCAAGCAACTGGTCATGGATTCAGAAGAATTCAAGGTTGTCGACGCCAAGTCTGGTGACGAACTGACCCGCAGCATCCTGCTGCAGATCATTCTGGAAGAAGAAACGGGCGGCGTGCCGATGTTTTCCAGCGCGATGCTGTCGCAGATCATCCGCTTCTATGGCCATGCCATGCAGGGCATGATGGGCACCTACCTGGAAAAGAACATCCAGGCCTTCATCGACATCCAGAACAAGCTGGCAGAGAACTCCAAGGGTCTGTATTCCGGCGAAACCTTCAGCCCCGACATGTGGTCGCAGTTCATGAACATGCAGGGCCCGATGATGCAGGGCATGATGAGCAACTACATCGAGCAGAGCAAGAACCTGTTCGTACAGATGCAGGAGCAGATGCAAAGCCAGGCCAAGAATATGTTCGGGACGTTCCCGTTCAACCAGCCGGACAAGAAGTAAAACACTGGCAGCGGCGGGCTCTGCACCCGCCGCATATCCGGCACGCTGGCTGGCACTCAGTCCGCGCTCCCATGCAGGCGGATGCCCGGCGCCGGCACACCTCCCCGAAAACCGCGACGACGCAAAGCAGGTAGAATGCGCGGTCTGCGCTGCCCCAGGCGCACGCAATCACGCAACTCTCTCCAGCGGCGGCTCAGTGTGGACTCGCCTTTACTGCGCGAATCCCGATGCCCTCCGTCATTCAATGTGCTTGTCAGGCGCCGTCCATCAAGGCCCGGCCCTCTGCTTTGGTGAAGGCTTCGCCATGAGCCGGCTGTTCCTGGCCCCCATGGAAGGGCTTGCCGACTACGTCTTGCGCGACGTGCTGACCGATACCGGCGGCTACGACGGCTGTGTGTCCGAGTTTGTCCGGGTGACGGGTTCGTTGCTTCCGGCGCGGGTCTACGAGCGGGATACGCCCGAAATCCTCGCCGGTGGCTATACCCGCGGCGGCACGCCGATGGTGATCCAGTTGCTCGGCAGCGATCCGGAATGGCTGGCACGCAATGCGGCCTATGCCGCGACCCTGTCGCCGCATGGCATCGACCTGAACTTCGGCTGTCCCGCCAAGGTCGTCAACCGGCATGGCGGCGGCGCGATGCTGCTCACGAACCCGGAACTGCTGAACCGAATCGTTGCGTCCGTACGCGCGGCGGTGCCGGCCCATATCGCCGTGACGGCAAAAATGCGGCTGGGCGTCTCCGATACCTCGCTGGCCATTGATTGCGCCACGGCGCTGGCCGAGGGCGGAGCGGCTTCACTTGTCGTGCATGCCCGGACGCGGGACCACGGCTACCGGCCGCCGGCCCACTGGGACTGGATCGCGCGCATTGCGGCTGCGGTGGACGTGCCCGTCATTGCCAACGGAGACGTCTGGACTGTCGCCGACTGGGAGCGTTGCCGGGCCGTCAGCGGCTGCGCCGACGTGATGATCGGGCGCGGCGCCGTGTCCGACCCTTTCCTGGCCTTGCGCATTCGCGGGCTGATGGACAGCGCGCCGTCGGACCAGGAGTGGCCGCTGGTGCTGCGCCAGATCGCCACTTACCTGAAAAAGCTGCATGCCCGTATTGCCTCCTGCCATGAGCATGGGCGCGTGAAACTCTGGCTCAGCTATCTCAAGCGGACATGGCCACAGGCCGCCGAACTGCATGCGGCCATCCGGCGCATGCAGGACTCGCTGGAGATAGAGCGGGTCCTGGAAGGCCTGCCAGGAGCCGCTGCCGCGCCGGAATGACGCGGCATTGCCGCGGCCTGGGCCACATGTGTGGAGTCAGGCGCCGAGAAATCATGGCAAACGGTTAAAATGCGCGATTGGCTCACCGGCTCCCGGCCTTGTCCCGCATATTCCGCCGCGCCTGCCCCACATTCGGATTGCACCGTGAAAAACCCTTCAGAATCAACGACCCAAAAAGACCATAGTCCGCGTGTGGGATTTGTTTCCCTTGGCTGCCCCAAGGCGCTGGTCGACTCCGAGCAGATCATCACCCAGCTGCGCGCCGAGGGCTATGCCATCAGCGGCACCTATGACGGCGCCGACCTGGTCGTGGTCAATACCTGCGGCTTTATCGACGAGGCCGTGCAGGAGAGCCTTGACGCCATCGGCGAGGCCCTGACCGAAAATGGCAAGGTGATCGTCACCGGCTGCCTGGGCGCGAAGAAGGATGCGGCGGGCCACGACATTGTGTCGTCGGTGCACCCCAAGGTGCTGGCCGTGACCGGCCCGCATGCGCTGGGCGAGGTGATGCAGGCGGTCCACACGCACCTGCCCAAGCCGCATGACCCGTTCACTGACCTTGTGCCGGCCGCCGGCATCAAGCTGACGCCCAAGCACTACGCCTACCTGAAGATCTCCGAAGGCTGCAACCACCGTTGCTCGTTCTGCATCATCCCGTCGATGCGCGGCGACCTGGTGTCGCGCCCGGTGGCTGAGGTCATGCTGGAGGCCGAAAACCTGTTCAAGGCCGGCGTCAAGGAACTGCTGGTGATCTCGCAGGACACCAGCGCCTATGGCGTGGACGTCAAATACCGCACCGGCTTCTGGAACGGCCGCCCGCTCAAGACCCGCATGACCGAACTGGTGGCGGCGCTGGGTGAGCTGGCCGCGCAGTACGGTGCCTGGGTGCGCCTGCACTACGTCTACCCGTACCCGCACGTGGACGAAATCATCCCGCTGATGTCGCAGGGCCATGTGCTGCCGTACCTCGATGTGCCGCTGCAGCACGCGCACCCGGACGTGCTCAAGCGCATGAAGCGCCCGGCCAATGCCGAGAAGACCATGGACCGCATCCGCGCCTGGCGCGAGATCTGCCCTGAGCTGACCATCCGCAGCACCTTTATCGCCGGCTTCCCGGGCGAGACCGAGGCGGAATTCCAGACCCTGCTGGACTTTATCGCCGAGGCCGAGCTGGACCGCGTGGGCTGCTTCGCCTACTCGCCGGTGGAGGGCGCCACCGCCAACGACCTGCCGGGTGCGCTGCCCGACGAAGTACGCGAAGAGCGCCGTGCCCGCTTCATGGAGGTGGCCGAAGCAGTGTCCGCGCGCCGCCTGCAGCGCAAGGTCGGCCAGACCCTGCGCGTGCTGGTGGACGAGGTCAACCAGGAGGGCGGTATCGGCCGTTCGTCCGCCGATGCGCCGGAAATCGACGGCCTGGTCTATATCGCGCCGCCGGAACGCCATTCCCAGCGCTATCGCGCAGGCGAGTTCGTCGACGTGAAGATCACCGGCGCGGACGGCCACGACCTCTGGGGCGAAGTCTGAAGTAGTCCTGCCGGACGAAGTTCGCTCAGGGAATAGTTAGGTAAAAGTACGGTCGTTCGTTTTCTACGGAACCCCGCTATACTGTGCGGTGCAACATAACCTCCTGGAGACAAGTCATGACGCGTGAAGTCGTAGTGGTGAGCGGTGTCCGTACCGCGATCGGGACCTTTGGCGGCGGCCTGAAGGATGTGGCGCCGGCGGAGCTGGGTGCGCTGGTGGTGCGCGAGGCGCTGGCGCGCGCGCAGGTGTCGGGCGACGATGTCGGCCACGTGGTGTTCGGCAACGTGATCCAGACCGAGCCGCGCGATATGTACCTGGGCCGCGTCGCGGCAGTCAACGGCGGCGTGTCGGTCAATGCGCCCGCTCTGACCGTCAACCGCCTGTGCGGCTCGGGCCTGCAGGCCATCGTCAGCGCCGCGCAGACCATCCTGCTGGGCGATACCGACGTGGCCATCGGCGGCGGCGCGGAAAGCATGAGCCGCGCGCCGTACCTGGCGCCCGCGGCCCGCTGGGGCGCACGCATGGGCGATGCCGGCCTGGTCGACATGATGCTGGGTGCGCTGCACGATCCCTTCCATCGCATTCACATGGGCGTGACCGCCGAGAACGTCGCCAAGGAATACGACATCTCGCGCGCGCAGCAGGACGAGGCGGCGCTGGAATCGCACCGCCGCGCTTCGGCCGCGATCAAGGCCGGCTACTTCAAGGATCAGATCGTCCCGGTGGTGAGCAAGGGCCGCAAGGGCGACGTCACCTTCGACACCGATGAGCACGTGCGCCATGACGCCACCATCGACGACATGACCAAGCTCAAACCGGTCTTCGTCAAGGAAAACGGCACTGTCACCGCCGGCAATGCCTCGGGCCTGAACGATGCCGCCGCCGCCGTGGTGCTGATGGAGCGCGCCGAGGCCGAGCGCCGCGGCCTGAAGCCGCTGGCCCGCCTGGTGTCGTACGGCCATGCCGGGGTGGACCCGAAGACCATGGGCATCGGCCCGGTGCCGGCGACCAGGATCGCGCTGGAGCGTGCCGGCCTGCAGGTATCGGACCTGGATGTGATCGAAGCCAACGAGGCCTTTGCCGCGCAGGCTTGCGCGGTGACCAAGGCGCTTGGCCTGGATCCGGCCAAGGTCAACCCGAACGGCTCGGGCATCTCGCTGGGCCACCCGATCGGCGCCACCGGCGCGCTGATCACGGTGAAGGCGCTGCATGAGCTGAACCGTGTGCAAGGCCGCTACGCGCTGGTGACGATGTGCATCGGCGGCGGGCAGGGCATTGCCGCGATCTTCGAGCGTATCTGAGGTTTGCCTTGCGCCTGGCTTTGCTGACGAAGAACCTCCGGACGCTCGGCCTGGCCGCCGTGCTCGCCCTGGCGGGCACGGCGCAGGCAGCGCCGGCGACCGAGCTGTCGACTGGCCCGGTGACCGCTGGGCCAGCCGGAGGGGAAGGCCTGGGCATCAACCAGGCCATTCGCGACGGCGAAGCCCGGCGCGGCGGCACCTCGCTTTCCACTGGTGCGCCAAAACCTCTGGCGCCGCGGCCGGAATATGCGTCACTGCCGGTCTACGTCGGCAAGGTCGGCGACCAGCCGGTGCGGCTGCGCCTGGGCCCCAAGCCTGACGAGCGCGACAGCGTGCGCGGCGAATACGCCGGCCGTGGCACCGGTGTGCGCCTGCTGGCTGGCGAGTGGGAGGACGGCGCCTTCCTGATGGAGGAGTCCGATGACGGCACCCGCGTATCCGGCAACTGGGAAGGCAGCATCGACGCCAGCGGCGCCGTGCGCGGCACCTGGACCGATGCGTTCAACCCGGCCATCGTGCTGCCGTTCTTTATCCGCCCGCTGGGCGTGCTGGTGATCCCCCCGTTCGACATGCGACCCAACAGCGGCGTCACCTACGCGCCGCCGCCGCCGAAGTCCTCGATTTCCGGCTGGTAAGCCGCTTCCTGGTGCCCGCAGCTGCCATCGCCGGTGGCGGGGCCGGCATTTGCTGGTAAGCTCGAAGGCTCATCGAGTCTCATTCCTGACCGTGCCGCGCTTCTGCCTGGGCGATACCGCCGGGGCAGCGCGCCGTGGCCGGCCAGCAGCCAGCAAGGAAACCGCCGTGTCCGATTCGCCATCCGACAAGCCCGCGTCCCCCGCCCATTACCTGCAAACCGTTGCGGTCCAGCCCGAACTGGAGATCGCGCCCGGCTTTGCCTCGTTTTCTCCCGCCACGCACCGCGGCTCCACCGTGGTGTTCCGCAACCTGGCCGAACTGCGCGCCCATGGCGACGGTGCCACCACCTACTGGCGCTATGGCCTGCACGCCACGCCGACCAGCGAGGCGCTGTGCCAGCACCTGGCGCTGCTGGAGGGCGCGCGCCACACGCTGCTGCAGCCATCGGGACTCGCAGCCATCTCACTGGTCTACTTCGCGTTGCTCAAGAGCGGCGACGACGTGCTGGTGCCGCACAACGTCTACGGCCCCAACCGCGACCACGGCGAGTGGCTGGCACGCGAATTCGGCGTGACCGTGCGCTACTACGACCCCATGGACGCCGCTGCGGTGGCGGCGATGATCCGGCCGGATACGCGCCTGATCTGGATGGAGTCGCCCGGTTCGGTGACCATGGAAGTGCCCGACAGCGACGCCATCGTCGCCGCGGCCAGGGCGCGCGGCGTGCTGACCGCGATCGACAATACCTGGTCGGCCGGCATCTACTTCCGCCCGTTCGACAAGGGCATCGACATCTCGGTGCAGGCGCTGACCAAGTACCAGTCCGGCGGCAGCGACGTGCTGATGGGCGCGGTGCTGACCTGCGACGATGCGCTGCACGACCGCCTGAAGCGCACCCGCATGCTGATGGGCTGGGGTGTTTCCGCCGATGACTGCCACCTGGTGCTGCGCGGGCTGCCGAGCCTGCCGGTGCGCCTGGCCGCGCATGACCGTGCGGCCCGCGAAGTGGCGGAGTGGCTGCACCAGCGGCCCGAGGTCGCGCGCGTGCTGCATCCGGCGCTGCCGGACTGCCCGGGCCACGCCAACTGGCGGCGCGATTTCACCGGTGCCAGCGGGCTCTTTGCCATCATCCTGCGGGCCCGCTATACGCGCCAGCAGGTCGATGCCCTGGTCGAGGCGCTGCAGCTGTTTGCCATCGGCTGGTCCTGGGGCGGCGCCCACAGCCTGGCCGTGCCATACCACGTGCAGGGCATGCGCCCGGCGGGCACCTGGCCGCCGGCCGGCTGGCAGGACACCGGCGAACTGGTGCGGCTTTATATCGGCCTGGAAGACACGCGCGACCTGATCGCCGACCTGCGCCAGGCGCTGGAGGCTACGCTGGCCGCGTAAGCGGTCTCAGGCTGGCTGTCTCAGGGCGAGATTGAGCTGGTCGACGATCTCGGCCCAGTCGGCGTCGTCCAGCAGCTCGTCGCGCAGCAGCGTGGCCTGGGCGGGGGTCCAGAACGGTGCCTCGGCCAGTTCGACATTGTCGGGCAGCGGGGCATGCGTGCCGATAAAGCTGCGGATGCTGGCTTCGTCGGAGGCCAGGCCGAGTTGGGCGAATAGTTCGGAAAACTGGTGGAAGGTCGATTCCATGGCGGTTGGCTCGATGTTGTTGGCCTGAGATAGTGTAGGGCAGCGGCCGGGCCGGCGCGCCCAAGGAAACAAAAACGGACGCTGCTGCGTCCGTTTTTGCGTGCGTGCGTGCGTGCGTGCGCCGTGCGCTCAGGGCGTATCCGTGCTGGGCATCGTCTTTGCGCTCGCGGTGGGCCTGGCGGCTTGGGCTGCCTGGGCTGCCTGGGCTGTCTGTGGCATCGCCCAGACCGACTCCGCCGGCCCGCTGCGCGCGCGGCGCTGCGTGGCGCGGGCCAGGGCGACAAAGCCCGCGGCCAGCGCGATCGCGCCGATATCGAAGCCGGCGATGATCCAGTGACCGCTGGGGATGCTCTGCAGCAGGTGGTCGCCGGTCAGGACCGCGTTCGCCAGCGGCACCGTCAGCGACGCCAGCGCGGCGGCGTAGAGCAGTTCCACCGCGGCGCGCACCGGCGGGCGCAGCAGCGCCCAGGCACAGGCCAGGCCAAACACCGTGAAATACGTGTAGCTCACCGCGCGTTCCGGCCACAGCAGCGCCGCCGGGAAGCACAGCGCCACGCCGATGCAGGAGCCGATGCACACGCCGACTGTGCCCTGCGCCAGCAGCCGGTGCACGCGCGGCTGCTCGGCCTGGCGCAGCTTGCGCCGCGACTCGATCCACAGCAGGTTGCCCGAATAGAACAGGAAGGCGCCGGCCAGCCCGGCCAGCAGGTAGACCAGCCGCACCGGCAGCTCGCCGAAGGTGCCGAAATGCAGCGCGTACAGTGCGCTGTAAAGCCCGTGGTTGCCGTCGCGCGTGCCGGCGGTCTGGTTGGCGCTCAGCTGGCCCGCGTTGGGCTCGCCGCTGGCGGCATGGATGCCGACCGAGCCCAGGTTGCCAAGTGCCTGCGTGCTGGTGCCGCGCACCTCCACCACGGCGTTGGCGTCGCCATAGCGCTGGAAGCGGAACGACTCGGGCGTGAAACGCTCGCCGCCATGCTCGCGCGCGATCTGCATCAGCGTGGCGGTGGGCATGGTCGGCACCGTACGGCCGGCCGCGGCCACTTCCGGTACGGCGGTGGTGGCGCGCGGCACCGCCTCGAACAGGCGGCCGTCGAAGGTCAGCGTGTTGAACACCATCATCAGCACCAGCGACAGGCAGAACAGCGCGCCGGTGACGGCAAAGACCAGGTGGAAGGGCAGGCTGAACAGGCCCAGCACATTGTGGGTGTCCATCCAGAAGCGCTTCAGGTTGCGCCCGGGGCGCACCGCGAACAGGTCCTTCTTCAGCCGCGGCAGGTGCAGCAGCACGCCCGACACCAGTGCCAGCCCGTACAGCACCGAGATCGCACCCATGAAGTAGATGCCGCCGGCCGGGATCCCCAGCGAGTAGTGCAGGCTGTTCAGGAACGCCGACAGTTCGCCGGTCACATGGTCGCGCGAGGTGTCGCGCTGCATCGCGGCATCGCCGGCCAGGCGGGCGTCTGTGGTCATCTGCCACTCGCCGGCCTGGTCCTGCCAGTAGGCCGAGATGTTGGGCTCGCCCTCCGACGGCATGATCACATAGGAACTCGCCGCGGCCTCGGGGTGGATCGCGACCAGCTTCTGCATGAGGCGGTCGACCGCGGCCGGGTCGGCCTTGGCCTCGACCGGCGCGCTGCCCTTGAGCCGCGACGGCGATTGCCATACATGCAGTTCGTGATGGAACACGGTGACCGCCCCGGCAAAGAAGGCGATAAACAGGGCCCAGCCGGCCATCAGGCCGACCCAGGTATGCAGCGTCTGGTACAGGCGCAGGGTTGCGGTTTTCATGATGGCGGTCTCAGGAGGCGGGCAGGGCGGCCAGTGCAGCCGGCGCCAGGCCGGCCAGTCGCAGCGCCCACAGCATGCCGAAGCAGAGCAGGTTGGCGCCGCCCAGCCAGAGCCAGGCGGTGCGGCTGGAGCGGAACAGCAGGCTGGCGCTGATGATGGCCACCCACACCGGCAGGCAGGCCACCACGGCCGCGACGATGCCGGTTTCCCAGCCGCCCGGCAGCCACAGGATCGACAGCGTGCACAGCGCCACCGCCAGCGGCAGCCCGAGCAGCGCGCCGGCCAGCCATTTGGTGCCCATCGCGGATGGGTCTGCGCTCATGCCCGTTGCTCCCGTGCTGCCCGGCGCTTGCGCGCGGCATAGGTGCCGATAAAGGGCCATACCGACAGCGCGCAGGGCACGGTCACCAGACTGGCCGCAATGGCTACGGGCCAGCCGTCGGTCGTGCTCCACAGCCAGGTGCTCGCGATGACCAGGGCGAGGCCCAGCCAGCCCGGCACACGCGGTTGCGCGACCCTGCCGGGCGGCAGCAGGACCTGGTTGGGCGCGGCCAGGTACAGGCACACAGCCGCAGCCAGGCCGAGAAGGACGGCCAGAACTTGCATGGGGGAATGTCAGATAAACGAAACATTAATAGTAATGATTCGCATTTAAAGAAGCAAGCGCTAAGTAGACACTGCGTCTCAGCAGGGATTTATCTGCACTAAGGGAGGGACTTGCGCTGGCTCTAGCGCGAATTGGTGCTGGCGGCCCGGGCGCCCGGCGCCCGGCGCGCGATGCCGCGTTTGCCGCGGCCCGGGATCAGTGCGGGAACAGCGCCAGCAGGCCATCCAGCCCGACGTGGTTGAACGCGACGCTGGCCTGCGCGCGCACCACCGGCTTGGCCCGGAAGGCCACCGACAGGCCGGCCACGGCCATCATCTTCAGGTCGTTGGAGCCATCGCCCATGACAATGGCCTGGTCCGGCGTGGCGCCGATCCGGGCGCAGACTTCCTGCACGGTGCGGGCCTTGACGTCGGCGTTGACGATCTCGCCAACGACATTGCCGGTCAGCTTGCCGTCGACGATCTCCAGCGTATTGGCGCGGGTCACGTCGAGCTTGAGCCGTGCCTTGAGCTTCTCGGTGAAGTGGACGAAACCGCCCGACACCAGCAGCGTGCGCAGGCCCAGCGCCTGCACGGTCTGCAGCATGCGCTCGGCGCCCGGCGACAGCCGCAGGCGCTCTTCATAGACGCGCTCCAGCACGCTGGCGTCCAGCCCCTTGAGCAGGGCCACGCGGCGGCGCAGGCTTTCGTTGAAATCGGTGATCTCGCCGCGCATGGCGGCTTCGGTGATGGCCGAGACCTCGGCCTTGAGGCCGCAGAAGTCTGCGATCTCGTCGATGCACTCGATCGTGATCAGGGTCGAGTCCATGTCCATCGCCACCAGGCGGAAGTCGGACAGCTTGCGCCCCGCGGGCACCACCGCCCAGTCGATCGCGCGCGGGCCGCAGAAATCGTCCAGCGCATCGCGCAGCGCCGGCGTCAGCGGCGCGCATTCCTCGGCAGCGGCCACGGTGTCGCTGCGCAGCACCAGTTCAGAGGCGCGGGCCAGAGTGCGGGCGGTGTCGAGGTCAGCAGGGGAAAGCGGGGCGGTGCTCTGGAGGATCAGGGGCATGACGAATGAGGATCGGGCGCTTGCCGCGCGGGCGGCAAGGCGGGGCCGGGGCTGGCCGCGCTGCGCGCGGCAAAACAGCTATTGTAGCCCCGCCGCAGCGCCCCGGGCGAGCCGCTCAGCGCTGCGCCATCACCATGTAGTCCACGGTCAGGCTGGACAGGGCGCGCACGCCGTTGATCAGCGCCGGCTCGTCCACATAGAACTCAGGCGAGTGGTTGGAAGGCGCCTTGGTCACATCCTGGCCCCTGGGCGTCACCCCGAGGTTGAAGAACAGGCCCGGCACTTTCTCCTGGTAGAAGGAGAAGTCCTCGGACGCGGTCGCCTTGGGCGTGATCATCCAGTTGCCTGCGCCGGCTACGCGCTGCAGCGTGGGCGCCATCTTCTCGGTCAGGGCCGGCTGGTTGATGGTGGCGTTGTACAGCTCCACCACGCGGAAGTTGGCCTCGGCGCCGGCACTGGTGGCGATGGCCTCGGTAGTGCGCTTCATGCGGGCATGGATGTCCTTCTTCATGCCTTCGTCATAGGTGCGCACGGTGCCCATCATCTCGACCTTCTCCGGCACAATGTTCATGCGGTTGCCGCCGTGGATGGTGCCCACGGTGATCACCGACGGTTCCAGCATGGCGTTGACCTGGCGGCTCTGGATGGTCTGCAGGCCCATCACGATCTGCGACGCCACCACGATCGGGTCGATCCCGCCCCACGGCCGCGCGCCGTGCGTCTGGCGGCCCTTGACGTCGATCCAGAACTGGTCGGCCGCCGCCATCGAGGGGCCGCTGCGCCAGCCCAGCTTGCCGGATTCGATGCCGCTGCTCACGTGCAGGCCGAAGATCGCGTCGACCTTGGGATTGTCCAGCACGCCCTCGGACACCATCTGCTTGGCGCCCCACGTGTTGGAGCCATTGGGTTCGAAGTCGGCCGGGCTTTCCTCGGCCGGCTGGAAGATGAACTTGACCGTGCCGGGCAACTGGTCCTTCATGCCGGCCAGCACTTCCGCGGTGGCCATCAAAATCGCCACGTGGGTGTCATGGCCGCAGGCGTGCATCACGTCCACTTCCTTGCCCAGGTACTGGCCCTTGGCCTTCGATGCAAACGGCACGTCCACGCGCTCCTTGACCGGCAGCGCGTCCATGTCGGCGCGCAGCGCCACCACCGGACCGGGCTTGCCGCCCTTAAGCACGCCGACCACGCCGGTCTTGGCCACGCCCGTCTTCACTTCCATGCCGAGCTTGCGCAGGTGGTCGGCCACCAGCTTGGCCGTGCGGGTCTCGTAGTTGCCCAGTTCCGGGTGCTGGTGGATATCGCGGCGCCATGCGATCAGCTGCTGCTCGACCGCCTTGGCGCGGGTTTCGATCTGCGCGTGCAGGGCGTCGGCGCCGGCAAGCGTGGGAGACGCGGCGGCCGGTGCCTGCGCTTGCGCGGTATTGCAGAGCAGGCCGGCGGCGAGGGCCACGCCCGCGAGCGCGAAGCGCGTGGTGGAACGGGATGCGGAATCACGGACAGCCATGCAAGGTCTCCTTCGTTGTTGTTGGTGTGATGCAGGCAGTGCTGCGGCCGCTGCGGATGGGGCGGCCAGAAGGGTGCCGCGCTGTGTGTCCTGGCCGGGCACTCAACGCGGCAGGGGGGATGTCAGTCCGCCACGCGCAGGCTGTCGACCACCTTGTGCAGAAAGGCCTCGCAAGCAGCCAGCTGCTCCAGCGCGACAAACTCATCCGGCTTGTGCGCCTGCTGGATATCGCCAGGCCCGCACACCACGGCCGGAATGCCGGCGCGCTGGAACAGGCCGGCCTCGGTACCATAGGCGACCTTGTTGGTGTCGCGGTCGGCGGTCAGCGCGCGCACCAGTTGCGTGATGGCTTCCTGCTCGGCCACGTCCAGCGATGGCGCAGCGGCGATCTTGCTCAGCGTCAGGCCGGCGTCGGCATGCTCGGCGCGCATCTTCGGCAGCAGTACGTCATTGGCGTAAGCCTGGATGCGCGCGTAGATGGCTTCGGGATCCACGCCGGGCAGGTTGCGGAATTCGAACACGAACTCGCACAGCGCCGGGATGGTGTTCAGCGCGATGCCACCCTGGATGGTGCCGGTCTGCGCGGTGGTGTAGGGCACGTCGAAGGCCTGGTCGTAGGGGCCGTTGGCCTTGAATTCATCGGCGATGTCGCGGATGAAACAGATCAGGCGCGCGGCGTATTCGATCGCATTGACACCGCGCGGCGTCAGCGACGAGTGCGCGGCCTGGCCCCTGACGCAGCAGCGGTAGGCGTTGATGCCCTTGTGCGCGACGATCACGCGCATGCTGGTGGGCTCGCCGACGATGCAGCCGCCGGGCGTCACGCCGCGGTCGCGCAGTTCGGCCAGCAGGTAGGGCGCGCCCATGCAGCCGATCTCTTCGTCGAAGGACAGCGCGTAGTGCACCGGCTCGCGCAGCCTGGCCTGCAGGATGGCCGGCAGCAGCGACAGGCTGGTGCCGATAAACCCTTTCATGTCGCAGGTGCCGCGGCCGTAGAGCTTGCCGTCGCGCACCACCGGCTTGAACGGGTCAGTGGTCCAGTCCTGGCCGTCCACCGGCACCACGTCGGTATGGCCGGAGAGCACGATGCCGCCGTTGGTGTTGCCGTCGGCGGCAGGCACGGTGACGAACAGGTTGGCTTTGTCCTGCTGCGGGTTGTAGCTCAGATGCGGCTTCAGCCCCTTGGCCAGGAAATGGTCGCGCACCGACTCGATCAGGCCCAGGTTGGAGTGGCGGCTGGTGGTGTCGTACGCGACCAGCCGCTGGGTCCATTCAAGCGCGCTGCCGCGCGCGGCGGTTTCGGTGACGGGCTGGCGGGAGGAAGCGGCTTGGGCGGACATGGGGCGATTATCACTAACTTGTTAAGGAATTGATGCTACACCCGGCCGCGCGCCGCGTCCATGCAGGATGCCCATGACGCCTACGCCAGTTGCCGCAACGTATGCTTGATGGTCTGCGCGCGCACCGCCACGTCCGGCATCTTGGCCTCGATGCGCAGCTTGTCCTGCCCGGCCAGCTTGATGTGGCGGTTCTTCTGCACCAGGTCGATGATGCGCATCGCGTCGATCGGCGGGTTGGGCACGAACTGCACGCTGATGGTGGCATCGCCCGCGTCGATCTTGCGCACGCCCAGCGGTGCGGCGGCGATGCGCAGCCGGTGCGTTTCCACCAGCGCCTGCGCCTGGTCCGGCAGGCGGCCGAAACGGTCGATCAGCTCTTCCTGGATATCGTCGACACGCTCCGCGGTCTCGCAGTTGGCCAGCCGCTTGTACAGCGACAGGCGTTCGTGCACGTCGGCGCAGTAGTCGTTGGGCAGCAGCGCCGGCGTGCCCAGGTTGATCTCGGTGGTGGCGGCCAGCGGCGCCATCAGGTCGGGCTCCTTGCCGGCCTTGAGCGCCTTGACCGCGGCGTTGAGCATGTCCGTATACAGCTGGAACCCGATCTCGTGGATCTCGCCCGACTGCTTGTCGCCCAGCACCTCGCCCGCGCCGCGGATTTCCAGGTCGTGCATGGCCAGGTAGAAGCCCGAGCCCAGTTCCTCCATCTGCTGGATCGCTTCGAGCCGGCGCTGCGCCTGCCTGGTCAGGCCTTCGACATCATGCACCAGCAGGTAGGCATAGGCCTGGTGGTGCGAGCGCCCGACCCGGCCGCGCAGCTGGTGCAGCTGCGCCAGGCCGAACTTGTCTGAGCGGTGGATCAGGATGGTGTTGGCGGTCGGCACGTCGATGCCGGTCTCGATGATGGTGGTGCACAGCAGGATGTTGTCGCGGCGCGCAACGAAGTCGCGCATCACGCGTTCCAGCTCGCGCTCGTGCATCTGGCCGTGTGCGACGGCAATGCGCGCTTCGGGCACCAGCTCGGCCAGCCGCGCGCGCTTGTTCTCGATGGTCTCGACCTCGTTGTGCAGGAAGTAGACCTGGCCGCCGCGCTTGAGCTCGCGCAGGATGGCCTCGCGGATCACGCCGTCTTCCTCGCGCCGCACGAAGGTCTTGATCGCCAGCCGCTTCTGCGGCGCGGTCGCGATCACCGAGAAGTCGCGCAGGCCCTCCAGCGCCATGCCCAGCGTGCGCGGGATCGGCGTGGCGGTCAGGGTCAGCACGTCGACCTCGGCGCGCAGCGTCTTCAGCGCTTCCTTCTGGCGCACGCCGAAGCGGTGTTCCTCGTCGATGATGACCAGGCCCAGGCGCTCGAACCTGACCTGGTCGGACAAGATCTTGTGCGTGCCGATGACGATGTCGACGGTGCCTTCGTTGATCTGCTTGATGGCCGCGTCGATCTCCTTCTTGGTCTTGAAGCGCGACAGCTCGACGATGCGCACCGGCCATTCGGCAAAGCGGTCGGACAGCGTCTGGAAGTGCTGCTCGGCCAGCAGCGTGGTCGGCGCCAGCATCGCCACCTGCTTGCCGCCCAGCACCGCGACAAAGGCCGCGCGCAGCGCCACCTCGGTCTTGCCGAAGCCGACGTCGCCGCAGACCAGCCGGTCCATCGGCTTGCCCGAGGTCATGTCGGCGATCACCGCGGCAATTGCGGCGGCCTGGTCCGGCGTTTCCTCGAAGCCGAAGCTTTCGGCAAAGGTCTCGTAGTCCTTGGGCGAGAGCGGGAAGGCAAAGCCCTCGCGCGCGGCGCGGCGCGCGTACAGGTTGAGCAGCTCGGCGGCGGTGTCGCGGATCTGCTGGGCGGCGCGGCGCTTGGCCTTGTCCCACTGGCCCGAGCCCAGGTGGTGCAGCGGCGCGGTATCGGGATCGGCGCCGGAATAGCGCGAGATCACATGCAGCTGGTGCACCGGCACATACAGCTTGCTGCCCTTGTCATAGTCCAGATGCAGGAATTCCTCGTCGCCCTGGCCCATATCGAGGGTCACCAGGCCCTGGTAGCGGCCGATGCCGTGCTCGCTGTGCACTACCGGGTCGCCGATCTTCAGCTCGGCCAGGTCGCGCACCATCGAGTCGACGGCGGAGGCCTGCTCCTGCTTGCGGCGCCCGGTGCGGCGCGCGGTGCCGGCGTACAGCTCGGCCTCGGTGACAAAGGCGATTTGCCCCTGCGGCAGCGCAAAGCCGCTCTGCAGCGGCGCCACCGCGATCGAGAAATGCGCTTCGCCGGCCAGGAACGCGGCAAAGTCGTCCACCGGCTGCGGGCGCAGGCCGCTTTCGGCAAAGAGCTGCAGCAGCGTCTCGCGCCGCCCGGCCGAGTCGGCGCACATCAGCACGCGGGTCTCTTTATCGAGCAACAGCGCTTCCAGATTGACCAGCGGGTCTTCGGCGCGGCGGTTGACCGAGACGTCGGGCAGGATGGCCGAGAACGCCGGCTGGTCCGCATTGGCTTCGGCCTGCAGCACCAGCCGTGCCATCGGCTTGGCGGCGACGAAGAACTGCTCCTCGGACAGGAACAGGTCCGCGGGCGGCAGCAGCGGGCGCTCGCGGTCGTGCCGCATGAAGTTGTAGCGCTGCGTGGTGTCGGCCCAGAAGCGGCGGATGGCCTCGTCGACGTTGCCGGCAAAGGCGAGCTGCGTATTGGCGGGCAGGTAGTCGAACACGGTGGCGCTGTGCTCGAAGAACAGCGGCAGGTAGTACTCGATGCCGGCCGACGGCACGCCGTTGCCGATGTCCTTGTAGATCGGCGACTTGGTCGGGTCGCCTTCGAACACCTCGCGCCAGCGGCCGCGGAAGGCGGTGCGCGCGGCTTCGTCGAGCGGGAACTCGCGCCCGGGCAGCAGCCGCACTTCCTTGACCGGGTACAGGCTGCGCTGGGTGTCGGGGTCGAAGGCGCGGATGGTCTCGATCTCATCGCCGAACAGGTCGATCCGGTACGGCAGCGCCGAGCCCATCGGGTACAGGTCGATCAGGCCGCCGCGCACGCTGTATTCGCCGGGGCGCATCACGGCGCTGACGTGCTCGTAGCCGGCCAGCGTGAACTGGGCCTTGAGCGCGTTCTCGTCCAGGCGCTCGCCCTGCTTGAAGAAGAAGGTGTATGCCGCCAGGAATGCCGGTGGCGCCAAGCGGTACAGCGCGGTGGTGGCCGGCACCAGCATCACGTCACATTGCCCGGTCTGGATGTCGTGCAGCGTGGCCAGGCGCTCGGACACCAGGTCCTGGTGCGGCGAGAAGCTGTCGTAGGGCAGGGTTTCCCAGTCGGGCAGCAGGCGCACGCGCAGCTCGGGCGCGAACCAGGGGATTTCCTCGGCCAGGCGCTGGGCATCGACCGCGTGGGAGCACACCACGGCCAGCATCGGCGCGCGCTCGCGGTGCTGGCGTGCGTACGCGGCCACAGCCAGCGCATCGGCCGAGCCGCGCAGGCCGGCCACGCTGTGGCGCAGCCCCGGCTTGACCAGCGGCAGGTTGACAAAGGGGAAGGCGGGCGTGGCGTCAGGCATGTCGGCAGCGAAGCGTTCAAAACGACGACACCCCGCCGGCATTGCGGGCGGGGGTCGGAGCAGGGGACCTCAACGGCCCGTGGCGCCTGCCGGGCACGCGTCAATGCGGAATGGCGCGGCATGGCGACGGGCAAGGGCCGTATTATAGAATGCGCACCGGTTGTCCCGCTGGCCATGCTGGCCAGCAGGCGCCCGCGCCTCTTTCACTCCACGCCGATCCTGTGTCCGCTCGCCGCTTTGCCCTGATTCCCTGTGCCGGTACCGGCAGCCGCGCCGGCGGCGCCGTCCCCAAGCAATACCAGACCGTGGCCGGCCGGCCGATGATCTGGTACGCGCTGGCGGCGTTTTCGGCGTGCGACGCCATCAACGCCACCGCACTGGTGCTGGCGCCCGACGACATGCCGCTGGAATCGCGCTTCGGCGCGGCGGCTTTTGCCGGGCTGCGCTTCGATACCGCCTTTGTCGGCGGCGATACCCGCCATGCCTCGGTGCTGGCCGGGCTGCACCACCTGGCGCAACTGGGCGCGACCGACAGCGACTGGGTGCTGGTGCACGATGCCGCGCGCCCGGGCCTGACCCCCGCGATGATCCACGCGCTGGTCCGCGCGGTGGAAAGCGATGGCGACGACGACCCGGACGCCGCCATCGGCGGCATCCTGGCGGTGCCGGTGCCCGACACGCTCAAGCGCGCCCAGGACGACGCCCGCATCGGCGCCACAGTGCCGCGCGAGGGGCTGTGGCAGGCGCAGACGCCGCAGATGTTCCGCCTGGGCGTGCTGCGCCAGGCGCTGCAGGACGCCATGGCGGCCGGCGCGGTGGTAACCGACGAGGCCAGCGCGATCGAGCGCCTGGGGCTGCATCCGCGGCTGGTCAACGGCTCGCTGCGCAATTTCAAGGTGACTTACCCGGAGGACTTCGCGCTGGCCGAAGTGCTGCTGGGCAACGACGGCAAAGGAGCCTGACCGCATGATGCCTTTCGATATCCGGGTGGGACAGGGCTACGACGTCCACGCGCTGGTGCCCGGCCGCAAACTGATCCTGGGCGGGGTCGAGATCCCGCACGACCGCGGCTTGCTGGGCCACTCCGATGCGGACGCGCTGCTGCACGCGGTCACCGACGCGCTCTTCGGCGCGGCCGCGTTGGGCGATATCGGCCGCCATTTCCCCGACACCGACGCGCAGTTCGCCGGCGCCGACAGCCGCGTGCTGCTACGCGAGGCCGCGCGCCGCGTGCGCGAGGCGGGCTATGAAATCGGCAATGTGGATGCCACCGTGATCGCGCAGGCGCCCAAGCTGGCGCCGCATATCGGCGCGATGGTGGCCAACCTGGCGCAAGACCTGGCGATTGCGCGCGGACGCTGCAACGTCAAGGCCAAGACCAACGAGAAGCTGGGCTTCGAAGGGCGCCAGGAAGGCATCGTGGCGCAGGCCGCGGTGCTGCTCTGGCGTGCCTCGGTGGGCGACGCGCAGGACTGATCAGGGCCGCGCGGCGTCTGGTGCCGCGGCGTCTTCCGGCGGGATGGCGTAGGTGTAGTCGATCAGGCGGGCCATTGCACCCGCGCGCGCACCGGCTTCGGTGCGCTTGGTGAAGCCCATCTGCTGGCACAGCCGGTTGGCCGAGGCCATTTCCGGCATGGTGCGCACCACCAGCATGGACGCGCCGATATCGCGCGCGCGCTGGATGCAGATCTGCATCAGCGTGCGGCCCAGGCCCAGGCCCCGCGCCTGCGGGCTGACCGACAGCAGCCGCGCTTCCGGCTGGGTCAGGGTGATGGTGCTGCCGTCGAGTGCCGGCAGCGTGGCGCCCGGATGGCAGAACAGCACGGCGCCCATGATGCCGTGATCGGTCTCCGCCACCCACCATTCCATATCCGGATTGCTGGTCGCCAGCACCGCCTGCATGCCGCGCTGGAACGAGGCGCGGCAGTCTTCCATGATGGCTAGCTCGTATTGCCCGTAGGCTTGTTGCGTGACGGCGGCGATGTCGCCCCAGTCGTGCACCGCCGCGAGGCGGTAGTGGAAGCGGGGGGAAGTCGGCGAAGGCAGGGTCATGGCAGGCTGTAAGTGCGTATCCTGCCTGGATTGTAGGCCGATCGCCGCACGTGTGCAGCCTTGGCGCAGAGCGGTTGCAGGATGAGAACAGCCGGCAATTCCTGATGGGAAGCTGCCGGCTGCTGTGCTACGGGGCTCGTGGCCGGGCGCGGGGGTGCGCTGTGGCCGGGCTTACTGCACGGCGATCACGTTGGCGGCGGCCACGATCACGGCGGCAATGCGGCCGACATCGCGCAGTTGCTGCGCACTCATGCCTTGTTCATTCTTCAGCAGCTGGTAGTGCGATTTCACACAGAAGTGGCACTTGCCCACGATCGAGGCGGCCAGCGCGTACATCTCGAAACGGCGCTTGTCCACACCGCCATGCGTGGCATAGGCGTTCATGCGCAGGCCGGCCGGCTGCGTGGCCAGGTCCGGATCGTCGGCCATTTCGACGTACGGGTACCAGGTGTTGTTCATGCCCATCAGCGCGGCTGCGGTCAGCGCGCCGTTGGTTTCCTCGGGCGACAGCACGCCGGCATTGCGGATGGCATCCACCAGCACCTTGCTCTGCGCCGCGAAAGCCGCCGCCAGCGCCACGCCCACCGCATCGTTGCCTTCCAGCGAAGAGCGCGCGATGGTGCCGTCCACGTTCAGGCGGATGTCCTTGGCGTAATCGGGGATGCAATTCTTAATCGTGCTGAGGAATTCCATTTATTTCTCCTATCGATCGGGGCCCAAAAAACCCGCGCAAGCGGGTTTTGAAGCGGAGGGCGGGGCCCTCCGCGGATCGCCACGGTGTCTGGCGACTGGCAGCAAATTACAGCGTGGCGCCACCAACGGCACGGTTGCACGGGCACAGTTCGTCCGTTTGCAGACCGTCCAGGATGCGCAGGACTTCTTCCGGATTGCGGCCCACGTTCAGGTTGTTCACCGATACGTGCTGGATCACGTTGTCCGGGTCGACGATGAAGGTCGCGCGCAGGGCAACGCCGGCAGCGTGGTCACGCACGCCCAGCTGGTCGATCAGCGAACCGGTCACGTCGGCGAATTGCCACTGGTCCAGCTTGTTCAGGTCCTTGTGTTCGCGGCGCCATGCCAGCTTGACGAACTCGTTGTCGGTCGAGCCGCCCAGCACGATCGCGTCGCGGTCGGCGAAGTCGCCGTTCAGCTTGGCGAAGGCAACGATTTCAGTCGGGCAGACGAAGGTGAAGTCCTTCGGGTAGAAGTAGATGATCTTCCACTTGCCTTCGAACGACTTTTCGGTGATGTCTTCGAAAGCCGACTGGCCGTTCTCTTCGTGATTGTTGAAACCCGGCTTGACACCGACGACGTGGAAGGCTTCGAGCTTGTCACCAACGGTCTTCATAGACTTCTCCTGATACGGTTGCAATGAGAGCGGTACGGTTGCAGCACGGCCGGCGTGGGACCGGTACTAGACTTTGCTGCAATGCACCGCGACAAAACGTGATTATGCGTCATCATCCGGCGCCGGGCTAATTGATATTCTCAAACAGCCCGATAGGCAAAGCATGTGACGCACGGAGCGAATCCCGGCATGCGCAGCGGCGCGGCGCCTGCCACGCGGCCTCGATGCGGAAGGGCAAGTATGCCATGCGCGATGAGCCCGCTTATGGCAACTTGGTGACGATTGCGGCGAGTTCAACCCACCATGTTCAGGCCGCTTGCATGGCCGGCTCCGCGCGGCGCGCACGGAAGATCACCAGCGTGGCGACCAGCCCGCACATGGCGGCGAACATCAGCCACAGTCCCGGTGCCGCCTTGTTGCCGGTGGCGTGGATCAGGTAGGTCGAGATCGCCGGCGTGAAGCCGCCGAACAGCGCGGTCGCCAGGCTGTACGCCAGCGAGAAGCCGGTGGTGCGCACCGCGGGCGGCATGATCTCGGTCAGCGCCACCACCATGGCGCCGTTATAGCTGCCGTACAGGAACGACAGCCACAACTCCACCATCAGCAGCCGCGAGAACGACGGCTCGGCCACCAGCCACGACACGGCGGGGTAGGCAGTCAGCAGCGTCGCCACGGTGAAGAACACCAGCAGCGGCTTGCGCCCGATGCGGTCCGACAGCGCACCCATCAGCGGCAGCCAGATAAAGTTGGACAGGCCCACGCACATGGTGACGATGAGGTTGTCGACATCGTCCAGCTTCAGCACGGTCCTGCCGAAGGTCGGCGTGTACGCCGTGATCATGTAGAACGACACCGTGGTCATCACCACCATCATGCAGCCGGCCAGGATGATGCGCCAGTTGTCCAGCATCGAGCGGTAGATCTCGCTGATGGCGGGGCGGTGCTTGCGCGCTTTGAAGGCTTCGGTCTCTTCCAGTGAGCGGCGGATCAGGAACAGGAACGGCACGATCAGGCAGCCAACCAGGAAGGGGATGCGCCAGCCCCATTCATCCATCTGCGCCGGCGCCAGCGTGGCGTGCAGGATCACGCCGAGCAGTCCGGCGAAGATCACCGCCACCTGCTGACTGCCCGACTGCCATGCGACGTAGAAGCCCTTGCGGCCCGGCTTGGCGATCTCGGACAGGTAGACCGAGACCCCGCCCAGTTCGACACCGGCGGAAAAGCCCTGCAACAGGCGCCCGGCCAGCACCAGCATCGGCGCTGCCACGCCGATGGAGGCATAGCCCGGCACGCAGGCGATCAGCAGCGTGCCCAGGGCCATCAGCGCCAGCGTCATGATCAGGCCCTTGCGGCGGCCGTGGCGGTCGATATAGGCGCCCAGCACGATCGCGCCCAGCGGCCGCATCAGGAAGCCCACGCCGAAGGTGGCGAGCGAAAGCATCAGCGAGGCGAACTCGTTGCCACTCGGGAAGAACGTCTTCGCAATGGCGGCGGCGTAGAAGCCGTACACCATGAAGTCGTACATTTCCAGGAAGTTGCCGCTGACGACGCGGAACACGGTGCGGAACCCGTGCTGCGAGCCGGAGGTGGCTGTGGAGGTATCTGACATGGCTGTCTCTCAGTCACCGCCGGTCGGGCCGGCGGCATGATTATTTCGGAGAAGTCAGCCAGGCGCGCGCGGGCCGCGCCATGAGGGGGAGGGATCGCCGCGGGCCTGATGACGGGGGCCAGTGTGCGCCGAGCCCCTGTCATTGCCCTGTCAAATGCCTTTCAGAAGCCTATCAAAGGCTGTCGAAAACCTGTCAAGGCGCCGGGGATCGCGCGCGCTCAGGTGACCCTCAGGCGCGCCGGAAGCACGCGCTGACCACCAGCCCCGTGGCCGGGGCGGCGCGGTTGGCCAGCAGCAGCCGGCCGCCGTTGCGCTGCATGATGCGGTTGACGATAGACATGCCCAGCCCGGCGCCCTTGGCCTCGCTGCGCGCGGCGTCGAGCCGGTAGAAGGGACGCGTGAGCAGCGACAGCTGGCCGTCGGGCACGCCGTTGCCGTGGTCGGCCACGGTCAGCACGGCTTCCTTGTCGTCCACCTGCGTGGAGATCTCAACCACGGCCATGCCGCTCAGCTCGTCCTTGGCATAGCGGCGCGCGTTCTCGACCAGGTTGTCCAGGATGCGCTGCACTTCCATGCGGTTGGCCACGGCCATCACCGGCTCATTGGCGCGCACGTGCACGCGCACGTCGTCATGCGCGGCGTAGACGCCCACCGCATCGTGCACCAGCGCCGACAGGTCCACCGGCTCCACGGTTTCCAACGGCGGCCGCGCGTAGTTGAGGAACTGGCCGATGATCGCGTCCATCTGTTCGATGTCGGCGATCATGGCGTCGCGCGTGACGGTGTCCATCGGCGACATCTCGGTTTCCAGGCGCAGCCGCGTCAGCGGCGTGCGCAGGTCGTGCGAGATGCCGGCCAGCATCACTACGCGGTCGTCGTCGAGCTGGCGCAGGTCGCGCACCATCTGGTTGAAGCTGTGGTTGGCCAGTGCCACCTCGCTGGCGCCGTGCTCGGGCAGCGGCGGCGGGTCGCCGCCGGCGCCGATGGCGCGGGCGGCGTTGGCCAGCCGCTTGAGCGGGTAGTTGACGCGCGCGGTGATAAAAGCCGCGCCGATGATCGACAGCAGCAGCGCGGCAATGCTCCACCACAGCCACTGGATGCCGGGCACGCGCTCGAAGCGCTCCGGGCTGATCGCCACCCAGTAGTCGTCGCCCTCGATCTCGAAGCTGACCCACACGCCGGGAATGTCGTTGACGGTGGTGGCCAGCACCGTGTCCTCGCCCAGGCGGCTGCGGATCTCCTGCTGCACCAGGGTGGTCAGGAACGGGTTGGCGGTGGGCGCGGCGAAGTCGTCGTCCTTCTCGCGCGGATAGACCTTGATGCCTTCGTTCTGCACCAGGTCGAGCAGCAGGAAGCGCCGCCGCGCCGGGTCGGAGTAGAGCAGCGCGGCCCGCGTGAGCTTGACCACGCTGACCACCTGCATGGCGATCTGCTGCGCGCGCGGGGCGCGTTCGAACAGCCGGTAGCTCTGGAACCAGATGCCCAGCGAAATCGCCAGCAGCAGGGCGATAAGCATGAAGGTCCGCCAGAACAGCGAACCAAAGAACCGCGTTGCGGTTCTACCGATAACGGTCGCCACGATAGGAACAGCGGCCGTAATCGGCTATTTCACGCCATCGGGGATGAAGACGTAGCCCAGGCCCCACACCGTCTGGATAAAACGTGGGTTGCTGGGGTCCGGCTCGATCAGCTTGCGCAGGCGCGAAATCTGCACGTCCAGGCTGCGGTCGAACACTTCGTATTCGCGGCCGCGCGCCATTTCCATCAGCTTCTCGCGCGACAGCGGCTGGCGCGGATGGCGGGCGAATACCTTGAGGACGGAGAACTCGCCGGTGGTCAGCGTGATTTCCTCGTCGTTCTTGGTCAGCGTGCGCGTGGCCAGGTTCAGCACGAAGTCGCCGAAGGCGAAGGTCTCTGGCGTTTCCGAGGGGGCGCCGGGCACTTCGGCCGGGCCTTTGCGGCGCAGCACCGCGTGGATGCGCGCGATCAGCTCGCGCGGATTGAACGGCTTGGGCAGGTAGTCGTCGGCGCCCATCTCCAGCCCGACGATGCGGTCCACGTCCTCGCCCTTGGCGGTGAGCATGATGATCGGGGTCTGGTCATTGGCCCCGCGCAGCCGGCGGCAGATCGACAGGCCGTCTTCGCCCGGCATCATCAGGTCCAGCACCAGCAGGTCGAAACGCTCGCGCAGCCAGAGCTTGTTCATCGCGGTGGCGTTTTCCGCCACCAGCACGGTGAAACCCTGTTCGCCCAGATAGCGGCGCAGCAAATCGCGCAGACGCGGGTCATCGTCGACGACAAGAATCTTGTGGCTGGTATTTTCCATGGCGGTATCTTAGCGACTATCGCTTTCGCTCAAAATGGCTTAACAAAACGTTACATACTTTACCCCGTGGTATGGCAGTGTGCACCAATCGTGCGATTACACTGCGCAATCCGTCTTTTTGGGCACCATGCGCGGCAGATTTCCACGCTTTTGCACCAGACGTACCACTGCCTCGCCCAGCCTGCCTCGCCCGCGCTGGCGCGATGCTTGCAGAGGGTGCGGCGCCGGACGGGGTACCGGAATTCCCGGCTTCAGGGCAGGCTATCCAGTCGGTCCCAAAGACTGCTTTTCCCGAAGCCAAGATCGCCATTATCAATGAAAGTGAACCGAACCCGGCACGGGCTTCCGCAGCATGGTATCGCCGGCGCCTGCATTGTGCTGGCGCTGGCCGTGCTGGCGCTGTGCATTCCGGCCGGGACGGTGCAGGCACAATCGGCCGGCATGGGCAACCTGCTCAAGCGCCATCCGTCGACCCAGGCCAGCGATCCCGGCAACAGCCAGCGCGAGGCGCGGGCCCGCGCCGAGCGCCATCGCGCCGAGCAGCGCGACGCCGAGCGCCGGCGCGGGGACGAACGCGGCGGCTCGCGCCTGTCGCCGGACGAGCGCCGCAAGCTGCGCAAGAACCTCTACGACTTCGGGCGCGATATCTACCAGGGCGGCTGATCCGTTCTTATCGTGCCGCGCCCCCCATGGTACGCCACTGTGGCGCTTAGCCACGTGGCTGGAAGTGCCGCAGGAAATCCACGAAGACCTCCGCCGCCAGCTGGGCATCCTCTGCCGTGATGGTTTCCTGCGGGTTGTGGCTGATGCCGCCGTTGCCGCAACGCACGAACAGCATGGCCACGTCGGTGATGCGCTGCATCATCATGGCGTCATGGCCGGCGCCGGAGGGCAGCTCGAAGGCCTGCAGCCCGCGCTTCTTCAGCACCGCCCCGAACTGGTCCATCAGCCAGCGCGCGCACGGCGCGTTGTTGACCGGGGGCACGCGCTCCACCTGGGCGGCCAGCCCGCGCCGTGCCGCGATCTGGCCGATGCCGGCCACGATGTCGGCGATGGCGGCCTCGCGGATGCCATCCTCGCCGGCGCGAATATCCATCGAGAAGGTGCAGGCCGCCGGGATGACATTGCTCGACCCGTTGGGCACCTGCAGCTGACCCACCGTGCCGACCAGCGTCGGCGCCGCCGCGCAGCGCTGCTCCACCAGCAGGATCATCTCCGCCGCGCCGGCGGCGGCGTCGCGGCGCATGCCCATCGGCGTGGTGCCGGCGTGGCTGGCCAGGCCTTCGACCCGCACCGCAAAGCGGCTGCTGCCCGCGATCTGCGTGACCACGCCCAGCGGCAGGCCGTGGTGCAGCAGCACCGGGCCCTGCTCGATATGCACCTCGACAAAACCCAGCAGCGACGCCGGATCGACCGCCGCGGCGCGCAGGGCCTGCCGATCGCCCGCGCCGGGCAGGTCCGATGCCGCCAGCGCCTCGCGCAGCGTGATGCCGTCCGCGTCCTGGCGCTCCAGCAGGGCGGGATCGAAGCGGCCAGCCAGCACGCTGCTGGCCAGGAAGCTGGTCTTGAAGCGCAGGCCTTCCTCTTCGGCGAACCCCACCACTTCAAAGTGATAGGGCAGGCGGATGCCGGCCTGGTTGAGCGCGCCGACCACGGCGATCGGCAGCAGGATGCCAAGCCGGCCGTCATAGCGCCCGCCATTGCGCACGGTGTCGAAGTGCGAGCCGGTCATCAGCACGCGCGCGCCGGGCACGGCCGGGTCGGCCGCATAACGGCCGATGACGTTGCCGATGGCGTCGATCCGCACCTGCATGCCGGCCGCCTCCATCCATTGCGCAAGCCGGGCCTGCGCGGCGCGATGGGCCGGGGTCAGGTAGGCGCAGGTGAGGCCGCCTTCCATGTCGGAGAAACGGGCGAGCTGGTCGGCGTGGGCGAGAATAGCGTCGCCGAGGGAAGCTGAGGTCTGCGTCATGGCGGTACGGCTTGGGGTGGGGCGGTCAGGAAAAAGGAGCAGAACTAGCTGTTGCGCAACCAGGTCTTCCAGGCAATCCACAGCTTGCGCAGCGGGGTCAGCGCGATGCGCTGGTTCAGCACCTGGAACTGGCTGGCTTCCAGCTCGTCGAGCAGCGCGTGGTAGATCGCGCCCATCAGCAGGCCGGCACGCTGGGCGCGGCGGTCCTGCTTCGGCAGCAGCGCCAGTGCCTCATGGTACAGCGCGCGGGCACGGCCGGCGTGGTACTGCATCAGCGCGACAAAGCGCTCGGAATGCTGGCCCTTCAGGATCTCGGATGCGGGGACCTGGAACTGCTGCAGCGTATTGACCGGCAGGTAGATGCGCCCGCGCCGCGCGTCCTCGCCGACGTCGCGCAGGATATTGACCAGTTGCAGCGACTGGCCAAGCTTCTCGGCAAATGCCAGCGTCTGCGGGTCGGTATAGCCGAACAGCCGCGCGCTGAGTGTGCCGACCACGCCGGCCACGCAATGGCAGTATCGGTTCAGGGCGGCCTCGTCCAGGTAGCGGGTCTGGGTCAGGTCCATTTCCATGCCTTCCAGCACTTCGGACATCTCGCCCTGGGGCAGGCCGGCGCTGCGCACATGCGGCTGCAGGGCCTTGGTGGTCGGATGGGTCGGCTCGCCCTCGAACAGGCGGCGCAGTTCGGCGCGCCACCAGTCCAGTTGCTGGTGGGCCAGGCCCGCGTCATGGGTGTCGTCGACCACGTCGTCGACTTCGCGGCACCAGGCGTACAGCGCGGTGATGGCGCGGCGGCGCTCGGCGGGCAGGAACAGGAAGCTGTAATAGAAGCTCGAGCCGCTCTGGGCGACTTTCTCTTGGCAATACTGATCGGGCGTCACGCCGGTCTCGGGTCGAAGATGTGGGGGGAAGCGCCAGCGGCGCGGCGGATTGTAGCATCGCGCTGGGCAGGGTATGGTCGCGCATGCCGACGCCTGTCGGCCCAGTCCACCGGCCCGGAACGGCAGCTGAGTCTTCATTCCAGCCGTTTCGTCGCCTGCCGTTTGACGCACCCGGGGGCGATCGCTATATTACTGACCGGCAAGTTATTTATTGCCAATGCCGGCTGCCTGCGGCCATTCCGACGGCCCCGACGACCTCCCGGGCGCGGGGGATTGCGGTCACCGGCCAGTCTTGTCAGTTGTTTCCAACCGACTCGTTGCCTACCGATGCCAGTGCTTTGCCAAGTGCCGGAAGTTGCGGCTGCAGATACCCCTGTCGTTACGATGCCGCCGCGCCACCTCGGTCGAGGCATGATCGTAGCCGCACTTTTGACGGCCAGCCTGCTGGCCCTGGCCGGCTGTGGCAAGAAGGCCGAGCCGGCGCCGGAGGTCCGCCCGGTGCGCCTGATGCAGCTGAGCCCGCACAACGGCAAGACCGCCTTCGAGTTCTCCGGCGACGTGCGCCCGCGCGTGGAGTCGCGGCTGGGCTTCCGCGTGGGGGGCAAGATTGCCGCCAGGCTGGTCGATGTGGGCGCGGTGGTCAGCAAGGGCCAGCCGCTGGCGCGCCTTGATCCCACCGACCTGTCGCTGGCCGAGGCCGGCTCGCGCGCCCAGTTCGAGGCCGCGAAGACTGACCGCGACCTGGCCGCCGCCGACCTGAAGCGCTACAACGACCTGTTCGCCAGAGGCTTTATCAGCGCTGCCGAGCAGCACCGGCGCCAGGCCAACTACGACGCCGCCGAATCGCGGCTGCGCCAGGCCCAGGCCGGGCTGCGCAGCCAGTCCAACCAGACCGGCTATTCGGTCCTGCATGCCGACGCGGACGGTGTGGTCACGGCGATCGATGCCGAGGTGGGCCAGGTGGTGACGCCTGGCCAGCCGGTGGTGCGCGTGGCGCAGACGGCAGAGAAGGAAGTCGCCATCGGCCTGCCCGAAGACCAGGTCGACCTGCTGCGCGGCATTACCGACGTGACCATCCATACCTGGGCCGAGCCGCAGCGCACGCTGCCTGGCCGCGTGCGCGAGATTGCCGCGGCGGCCGACCCGGTCACCCGCACCTATGCCACCCGCGTGACGGTGCCGAATCCGCCCGCCGACCTCAAGCTCGGCATGACCGCAGTGGTGACCTTCATGCGCACCGGCGCCACCCCGGCCATCCGGGTGCCGCTGACCGCGCTGCTGCAGGAGCAGGGCCGCAACCAGGTCTGGATCTATGACGCCGCAGCCGGCACGGTCAAGCCGGTGCCGGTGACGCTGGGCGAGGCCATCGGCAACGAGGTGGAGGTGCGCCAGGGCCTGGCCCCGGGCCAGACCATCGTCACCGCCGGGGTGCACCTGCTGCGCGCGGGCCAGAAGGTGCGCCCGCTGCAGACGGTCGCGCCTGCGGCAGGACCTGCTTCGGCCCCGGCATCGGCACCGGCCGCCACCCCGAGGCAGGGGTGAGCGGATGGACCATTCCCGCTTCAACCTGTCGCGCTGGGCGCTCGAGCACCAGCCGCTGACGCGCTACCTGCTGGTGGTGCTGCTGCTTGGCGGCATGCTGGCGTTCTTCCAGCTGGGCCAGGATGAGGATCCGCCCTTTACCTTCCGCGTGATGGTGGTGCAGGCCTTCTGGCCCGGCGCCACCGCCGAGCAGATTGCCGTCCAGGTGACGGACAAGATCGAGCGCCAGCTGCAGGAAGTGCCCTATGCGGACAAGATCCGCAGCTTTTCCAAGCCGGGCGAGACCACGGTGATCTTCCAGCTCAAGGACACCTCGCCGGCCAAGGAGACCGCGCAGATCTGGTACACGGTGCGCAAGAAGATCGGCGATATCCAGCAGACGCTGCCCGCGGGCGTGCGCGGGCCGTTCTTCAATGATGAGTTTGGCGACGTGTACGGCACCATCTACGCGCTCTCGGCCGACGGCTTCAACTACAAGGAGCTGCGCGAGTACGCCGACCTGGTGCGCCAGGAACTGCTGCGCGTGCCGTCGGTGGCCAAGGTGTCGCTGATCGGCCTGCAGGACGAGAAGGTCTTCATCGAGTTCAACCAGGCGCGCTTTGCCCAGTTGGGGCTGGATATCAACGCCATCGCCGACCAGATCTCGCAGCAGAACAACCTGACCGGCAGCGGCGTGCTGGTCGCCCCGACCGACAACCTGCAGGTGCGCCTGTCGGGCCAGTTCGCCAGCGTGGAAGACCTGGAGAACCTGGTGCTGCGCGGGCCCAACGGCATCGCCAATATCCGCCTGGGCGACATCGCGCACGTCTACCGCGGCTATGTCGACCCGACCCAGACCCGCATGCGCTTCAACGGCAAGGACGTGATCGGGCTGGGCATTTCGATGCAGAAGGGCGGCGACATCATCGAGCTGGGCAAGAACCTGCGCGCGGCCTTTGGCCAGCTGCGCGGCCAGCTGCCGGTAGGCATCGAGATGGACCAGGTGCAGGACCAGCCGCAAGCCGTCAAGCGTTCGGTCGGCGAGTTCGTGCGCGTGCTGATCGAGGCGGTGGTGATCGTGCTGGCGGTCAGCTTCATCGCGCTGGGCCTGCATACGCGGCCCTTGCGGCTGGACGTGCGTCCCGGGCTGGTGGTGGCGCTGACGATCCCGCTGGTGCTGGCCGTGACCTTCCTGTTCATGCATATCTTCGGCATCGGCCTGCACAAGATCTCGCTCGGGGCGCTGATCGTGGCGCTGGGGCTGCTGGTGGATGACGCCATCATTGCGGTCGAGATGATGGTGCGCAAGCTGGAAGAGGGCTTCTCCAAGATGGAGGCGGCGACTTTCGCCTATACCTCCACCGCGATGCCGATGCTGACCGGCACGCTGATCACCGCGGCCGGCTTCCTGCCGGTGGGCCTGGCGCGCTCGACGGTGGGCGAATATACCTTCGCGATCTTTGCGGTGACGGCGCTGGCACTGGTGCTGTCGTGGCTGGCGGCGGTCTATTTCACGCCCTACCTGGGCTACCTGCTGCTCAAGACCCGCGGCCCGGGCGCGGGCGAGGCCCACGAGATCTTCGACACGCCGTTCTATGCGCGCTTCCGCCGGCTGGTGGACTGGTGCGTGACCTGGCGCAAGGTGGTGATCGCGATCACGCTGGCGGCCTTTGCGCTGGGCATCTACGCCTTCAAGTTTGTCGAGAAGCAGTTCTTCCCGGATTCCAGCCGCCCCGAGCTGATGGTGGAGCTGTGGATGCCCGAGGGCACCAGCTTTGCCCAGATGGAAATAGAGGCCAGGCGCTTTGAGCAGCTGGTCGGCAAGGACAAGGAGGTCGAGAGCCTGACCACCTTTGTCGGCACCGGCGCGCCGCGCTTCTACCTGCCGCTGGACCAGATCTTCCCGCAGACCAACGTGGCGCAGGTGATCGTGATGCCGGTCAGCACCGAGGTGCGCGACGCGCTGCGCCGCCGCATCATCAAGCTGATGGATGCCGAGTTCCCGTACCTGCGCGGCCGCGTCAAGCTGTTGCCCAACGGGCCGCCGGTGGCCTATCCGGTGCAGTTCCGCGTGATCGGGCCGGACGCCGCCGGGGTGCGCCAGCTGGCCGACCAGATCAAGGCCGAGATGCGCGCCAACCCCAACACCGTCGGGGTCAACGACAACTGGAATGAGAACGTCAAGATGCTGCGCCTGGAGATCGACCAGGACAAGGCGCGCGCACTGGGCGTGACCACCAATGCCATCGCCCGCGTCACGCAGACCGTGCTGAGCGGCGTGCCGGTGGGCCAGTACCGCGACGGCGACAAGCTGATCGACATCCTGATGCGCACCCCGCGCAATGAGCGCGATGCGATCTCGGACCTGAACAACATGCTGGTGCCGGCCAACACCGGGCGCATGGTGCCGCTGACGCAGGTGGCGCGCGTGACGCTGCGCTCGGAGCCGGGCGTGGTGTGGCGCGAGAACCGCGACTTCGGCGTGACCGTGCAGTCCGATGTGGTCGACGGCATCCAGGGCCCGACGGTGACCGCGCAGATCAACCCGAAACTCGACAAGCTGCGCGCGCAACTGCCGCCGGGCTACCGCATCACCGTGGCCGGCGCGGAAGAAGAGAGCGGCAAGGCCGGCGCCTCCATCGCGGCGCAGCTGCCGCTGTGCATCTTCATCATCTTCACGCTGCTGATGCTGCAACTGCACAGCTTCTCGCGCGCGACCATGGTATTCCTGACCGGCCCGCTGGGCCTGATCGGCGCCGCCGCCACGCTGTTGCTGCTGCGCGCGCCGATGGGGTTTGTGGCGCAACTGGGCATCACCGCGCTGCTGGGCATGATCATCCGTAACTCGGTGATCCTGGTCGACCAGATCGAGCAGGACGTCAGCGCCGGCGTGCCGCAGTGGACCGCCATCGTCGAAGCCGCGGTGCGCCGCTTCCGCCCGATCATCCTGACCGCCGCCGCGGCGGTGCTGGCGATGATCCCGCTGTCGCGCTCGATGTTCTGGGGGCCGATGGCGGTGGCGATCATGGGCGGGCTGATCATTGCCACGGTGCTGACGCTGCTGTTCCTGCCGGCGCTGTACGCCGCGTGGTTCCGCGTCAGGCGGCCGGAAGATGGGCCGGGAGCCTTGGCGGCCTGACGACCAGGGGCGCAGGCGCCAGGAGGGCTCTCCGCGTCACGCCTGGTGCGCCATGATCTCCTGCGCCAGTGCCACCAGGCTGCGGTCGCTGCCCGCCGGCCCCAGCAGCGAGATCCCGAGCGGCGCGCCGTCGCGGCCGGCCAGCGGCAGGTTCAGCTGCGGGAAGCCGCTCAGCGGCGTCAGGCACAGCGTCTGGGCGGCGAGGTTGCGGTAGGTCTCCAGCGACTCGACCGGCTCGGCGCGCAGCGGCGCGATATCGGGCATGGTCGGCAGCACCAGCACGCCGTCCTGCCCCAGCAGCCGGCCCAGGTGTGCGGTGAAGTCGCGGCGCACGGCGCTGGCTTGCTCGAACTGGCTGCGGGTGACGGCCTTCGAGAAGGCGAAGCGTGCCGCGACATCGGCACCCAGCTCCAGCCCGTGTTGCTCGATCAGTTCGCCGTCGCTGTGCCACGCCTCCCAGCCCTGCACGTAGCGGAACGCCCACCACAGCTCGGACAGCGGCCGGTCGGCCATCGTGACCGGCGCGGCGCGGCCCAGCGCGGCTTCGATCCTGGCGACAGCTGGCGCCAGCGCGTCGCGGGCCTCCGGGGCCGGCTGGCCGAACAGGTCTGACGCGGACAGCAGCCGCGGCGCGGCCGGCAGCGGCGCCGGGTCCGCGCCGAACAACACCTCGGCCACGCGCGCGAAGGTGCCGATGTCGCGCGCAAAAAAGCCGCAGGTATCCAGGCTCTCGGACAGCGGCAGGCAGCGCTCCAGCGAAATACGCCCGTGCGTGGGCCGGATGCCGAACAGGCCGCAATGGCTGGCCGGCGCGCGCACCGAGCCGCCGGTGTCGGAGCCCAGCGCGAAGTCGCACAGCCCGTTCGATACCGCCGACGCCGAGCCCGACGACGAGCCGCCGGTGATGCGTTCCGGCGCCGCGCCGTTGACCGGGCGGCCATAGTGGGCGTTCTGGCCGTTCATGGAGAAGGCCAGCTCGTCGGTGTGGGTCTTGCCGACGAAGGCGGCGCCGGCATCCAGCAGCCGCTGCACCGCCGGCGCGGTCGCGGCCTTGATGCCCGAGCGCGCCAGCACGTGCGGGTTGCCGCCGCCGGTCGGATAGCCAGCGACGTCGAACAGGTCCTTCACGGCAAAGCTCAGGCCCTGCAGCGGGCCGCTGGCGGCGTGCGGGACGGCAATCTCCGGATACGGCATGAAGGCACGGGCGGGATGGGTGGCAAGCGTCATCGTGGCTGGAATACGTTGGGGTTCTGGGATGGGGGTCATGCCGCGGTGGCGACCGCGGGATCGGTGGCCAGCACGCAGCTGACGCGGTGCCCGGTGCCGACGGTGACCGCCTGCGGTACCTCGGCCAGGCATTGCGGGCGCGCATGCGGGCAGCGCGGCGCGAAAGTGCAGCCCGGTGGCAGCGCGGCCAGGTCGGGCGGGGCGCCGCCAATGGCCTGCAGCCGCTGGCCACGGTCGATGCCATGCTGCCGGCTTTGCAGCAGGGCGATGGTGTAGGGGTGGCGCGCCGCGCGCAGCAGGGTCCGGATCGGGCCTTCCTCGACAATGCGCCCGCCGTACATCACCGCGACGCGGTCGGCGATCTCCACCGCCGCGCCGATATCGTGGGTGACGAAGACGATGGACAGCCCCAGTTCGCGCTGGAGCTCGCGCAGCAGGATCAGCACCTGGATCTGCACGGTGGCGTCCAGCGCCGTGGTGGGCTCGTCGGCCAGCAGGATCCTGGGCCGCGCCGACAGTGCCAGCGCGATCATCGCGCGCTGGCGCATGCCGCCCGACAGCTCGTGCGGATATGCCGCCAGCCGCCGCTCCGGGCTGGGAATGCGCACGGACTCGAGGGCCTGCAGCGCGCGCTCGCGCGCCTCGGCGGCCGAGACCTTGTCGTGGCTGCGGATGGATTCGACGATCTGCTGGCCCACCGTGTAGACCGGGTCCAGCGCCAGCAGCGGCTCCTGGAACACCATCGCCATGGTGCCGCCGCGCAGCCGGGCCAGCGCGCGCTTGTCGAGCGCCATCACGTCGGCGCCGTCGACGCGGATCTGGCCTGCCATGCGGGTGCGGCGCGGCGGGTGCAGGCGCATCAGCGCGCGCAGCGTGACGCTCTTGCCGGAGCCGGATTCGCCGATCAGGGCCACGGCCTCGCCGGCGCCCACGTCAAGCGAGACGCCGTTGACCGCGCGCATGGTCTTGCCGCCGCCGGAGAAGGTGACGCGCAGGTCCCGCACCGAGATCATCGGCTCGCCGGGTGTGCTTTGTGGGGTGGTGGACATGGTGGGCTCCTCAGGGCGTGGCCAGCAGGCAGGCGACCGGATGCCCGGCCACCAGGTCGGTCAGCTGCGGCTCGCGCCGCGCACACGCGTCCTGCGCCATGGCGCAGCGCGGATGGAAGCTGCAGCCGGGTGGCGGGTTGATCGGATTGGGCGGGTCGCCCGCCAGCGGCGCGACCTCGGTGCGGCGGTCCGGGTCCATCGACGGCATCGACGCCAGCAGCGCGCGCGTGTACGGGTGCGCCGGGTGCCGATAAAGGGTCTCGGTATCCGCGATCTCCACCACCTTGCCCAGGTACATCACCATCACGCGGTCGCACAGGTAGCGGATCACGTTGAGGTCGTGGCTGATGAAGACGTAGGTCAGGCCGAACTCGGCCTTCAGGTCCAGCAGCAGGTTCAGCACCTGCGCCTCCACCGATTTGTCCAGTGCCGAGACCGCCTCGTCCAGGATCACCAGCCGCGGGCGCAGCGCCAGCGCGCGGGCAATGTTGACGCGCTGGCGCTGCCCGCCCGACAGCTCGTGCGGGTAGCGCCCGGCAAAGCGTGCCGGGTCCAGCCCGACGCGCTGCAGCAGGTAGCGGGCGCGCTCGGTGGCTTCGCGCGCCGGCACGCCATGGACGCGCGGCGTGAAGGCGACCGACGCCTCGATGGTCAGGCGCGGGTTCAGCGACGAATAGCTGTCCTGGAACACCATCTGCACCTGGCTGCGGAACTGCTTCATCGGCAACTGGGCCGAGCCCACGCCCTGCGCGTCGAAGATCAGTTCGCCGCTGTCCTGCTGCGTCAGCTGCATCAGCAGCCGCGCGGTGGTGGACTTGCCACAGCCGGACTCGCCGACCACGCCCAGGGTCTCGCCCTTGAGCACGTCGAAGCTGACGCCGTCGACCGCGCGCACCGACGCGGCACGCGCGCGCAGGCCGGACTTGATGGGAAAGTGCTTGACCAGCTGGTGGGCGATCACCAGCGGCTGCGCCGGGCCGCCGACATCACGGCCGGCCTGTGGGGAAGGGGCCTGCATCAGTGCTGGCATGGTTCAGTCCTTGATTTCCATGGCCGATCGGATGCCGTCGGCCAGCAGGTTGAACGAGACCGAGGTCAGGAAGATCATGGCGCCGGGCAGGGCGGCAACCCACGGCTGGGTGTAGATGGCCGTGCGCAGCGTGTTGAGCATCAGGCCCCACTCCGGCTCGGGCGGCTTGACGCCAAGACCCAGGAAGGACAGCCCGGAGGCCAGGATCATCGACACCGAGATCAGGCTGGTGGCATAGACGAAGATCGGCCCGAGCACGTTGTTGAGCACATGGGCGCGCACGATGGTCAGCGACGACGCCCCGGAAGCACGCGCCGCGTCGACAAACTCGCGGTTGCGCACCTGGGTGGTCACGCTTTCGGCCACGCGCACGACCTGCGGGATAAAGACGATGGTCAGCGACAGCAGCGCATTGCCCACGCCCGCGCCCAGCGTGCCCGACAGCGCGATCGCCAGCAGCACCGACGGGAAGGCGTACAGGATGTCGGTGAGCCGCATGATCACGGTGTTGGTCCAGCCGCCGGCATAGCCGGCGACGATGCCGAGTGCGCTGCCGATGACAAAGGCCAGCAGCACCGGCGTGATGCCCATGAACAGCGACAGCCGCGCGCCCAGCATCAGGCGGGACAGCATGTCGCGGCCCAGCTCGTCGGTGCCGAGCGGGAAGTGCTCCGTGCCGATCGGCTTCAGGCGCTTGAGGATGGATGAAGCGTACGGGTCGGCGGGCATCAGTGCCGGGGCGAGCAGCGCCATCAGCACCAGCGCCAGCAGCACCAGCGCGGCCAGCATGGCCAGCTTGTTGCGCAGCAGGCGCCGGCCGACCGTGGTCCAGTAGCCGGGCGAGCGCTGCACCGCTGCGGCGGCCGGTGATGGGTCGAGGGTCATGTCCATGTCGGCCTCCTCAGTTGCGCTGGATGCGCGGGTCGAACAGCGTCTGCAGCGCATCGACCAGCAGGTTGAGCAGCACGAAGAACACCGCCAGCACCAGGATGGTCCCCTGCAGCAGCGGGAAGTCGCGCTGGAAGATGGCGGCGTTGAGCAGGAAGCCGGTGCCTGGCCACGAGAACACGGTCTCGATCAGGATCGAGCCGCCCAGCAGGTAGCCCAGTTGCAGGCCCATCACCGACAGCGCGGTCGGCGCCACGTTCTTGACCACGTGGCGGAACACGGCCAGGTCGGACAGGCCGCGCGCGCAGGCCGACGATGAACTCGTTGGCCAGGATCTCGGCCACCAGCGCGCGCACCGTGCGCGCCACGATGCCCATCGGGATCACCGACATGGTCACCGCCGGCAGCAGCATGTACTGCATGTGCTCCCAGTCCCACGCCCAGTCGCCTGAACCGCCCGGCCCGGCGCCGGTGGCCGGCAGCCAGCCCAGCTGCACCGAGAACGCGATCACCAGCACCATGCCCAGCCAGTAGTGCGGGATGCTGACGCCAAGCACCGATAGCAGCGACGCGGTGCGGTCGGCCACGGAATCGCGCAGGTAGCCGGCGACAAAGCCGAACAGGCAGCCGAAGCTGAAGCCGATCAGCGTGGCCACGGTGGCCAGGCGCAGGGAATTGACCACGGCGGCGCCGACTTCGGCCATCACCGGCCGGCTGGTGGCGATCGAAGTGCCCAGGTCGCCCTGCAGCGCACGGCCCAGCCAGTGCACGAATTGGTCCAGGAAGGGCTTGTCGAAGCCGTAGAGCGCGGTCAGCTGGCGGCGCAGGTCTTCCGAGGCGTCTGGCGGCAGCACCGACACCAGCGGATCGCCGGGGGCGATATGGACCAGCGAGAAGCACAGCAGCGCCACCCCGAGCAGGATGGGGATGGCATAGAGGAAACGGCGGAACAGGTATTGCATGGCTGGCGGTATCCAGTTGCAGCGAGCCGCGAGGATCGCTGATCGCTCAGAACAACCACCGTCATTCCCGCACATACCCGACGGGCGCGTGGGCGGGAATCCAGTGTCTTTAAAGCCGCTGGGTCCCCGCGTGCGGCGGGGCTACGGTGTCAAAGGCCAAGGTGGCGCGTGCGCTCAGTCCATCGACATCGTTACGATATCGATAAACCAGCTCTGCGGCTGCACCACGCCCTTGACCTTCTTCGAGATCGCGCGCGGGCCGACGTCATGCGCGATCAGCACGAACGGCGACTCTTCGACGATGCGGGCATGCAGCTTGGCCAGCGCCGCGTCGCGCGATTTCTCGTCAAACGAGGTGCGCGCGTTCTCGATCAGCTTGTCGAACTCGGCATTGCCGAAGTAGCCCCAGTTGTTCGAGACCGGCGGCTGCGTCTTGGTGCTGACGAAGCGCACCATGGCGAAGAACGGGTCCATTGCCGCAAAGCTGACGTTGATGGCGTTGGCGCCGTGCGCGCTGGCGTCCTTGGCGCCGACGCGCCAGTTGGTGAAGAGGGTGTTCCACTCGACCACGTCGAAGTCGACGTCGATAAAGCACTCCTTCAGGTTTTGCTGCACGTATTCGTTCATCGGCAGCGGCTGCATCTGGCCGGAACCCGAGGCCGACACCTGCACCTTGACCTTGACTGGCTTCGCCGCCGAGTAGCCGGCCTCCTGCATCAGCTTTTTCGCCGCGGCCGGGTCATGCTTGATATCGAACCTGGGATTGCCCCACCACGGGTTGCCGGCCTCGACGATGCCCTTGGCCTCGGCCATGTAGCCGCCCAGCAGGGTCTTCAGCCCGGCGCGGTTGACGCACAGGTTGGCGGCCTGGCGCACGCGCTTGTCCAGCCACGGCGAGCCGGGCGCGAACGACAGCTGCCACGGCCACATATGCGGCTGCGCGTTGGCATAGACCTGGAAGCCGCGGCTCTTGATCTGGGCGATGGCGTCGGGGGCAGGCGCTTCGATCCAGTCGACCTGGCCCGACAGCAGCGCGGCGGTGCGGGCGTTGGCCTCGGGCATTGGCACCATCACCACCTTGTCGATTTTTGGCACGCGCTTCGCGTCCCAGTATTGCGCATTGCGCACCACTTCCAGACGCTCGCGCGGCACCAGGCGGCTCATCCTGAACGGCCCGGTGCCGGCGGCGTCGGCGGCAAACGCGACCCAGGCCTGCTTGGAGCGCTCGACCGGATCGGTGACCGGGGCCGGCACCGCGGCGAATTTCTTCTCCCACTGCGTGGGCGAGGCCATGAACAGGTTGGTCAGGTTGTAGGGCAGGAACGAATCCGGCTCGGAGGTGACCAGTTCGACGGTGAGGTCGTCGATCTTCTTTGCCGTGCGCAGCGTCGGCATGCGCGAGGCAGTCACGCCGACCTGGCTGGGATCGAACTGCCTGGCGGTCTTGTCCAGCACCTTGCCGACGTTCCAGACCACGGCATCGGCGTTGAATGGGGTGCCGTCGTGGAACTTGACGCCGGGGCGCAGCTTGAACACCCATCTGGTCTTGTCGGCGGCGTCGACCTTCCATTCGGTGGCCAGGCCCGGGATCAGCAGGCTGGGGCCGTTGCCCTTGGACAGGTCCCATTGGGTGAGGCCGTCGTACATCGGGATGCCGGAGAAGCGGTTGCCCTCGAAGCCCTGGTCGGGCTGGCCGAGCGTGCGCGGGATGTCGGCGGCGGTCATGCCGATGCGCAGCACCTTGTCGGCATGGGCGGCACCGGGCAGCGCGAGCAGCGCCAGCACGGTGGCGCTCATGACCGAGGCAGCTGACTTGAGACCTTTCGAGAGAGGGGACGGATCGTGGTGCACAGGCTTGCTCCTGGGTTGGCTTGAAGGGACCAATGTCTGCAAAGCAAGTCATGTGCCACGGTGGCAGGGCCGGGAACCCGGGCCGGCGTGCGGGCGACGGTGGTCTGCTTCTTGCTGAACCTGCTGCCGTTTCCTCTCCCTCCACCCCACCCGCAACGAGACATGGACCCGCTACACCTTCCCCGCATCAATGGCGCCCGCCTGTGGCAATCGCTGATGGACCTCGCCGCGATCGGCGCCACGCCCAGGGGCGGCGTGTGCCGCATCGCGCTGACCGAAGCCGACCGCAAAGGGCGCGACCTGGTGGTGCAGTGGTGCCGCGAGGCCGGGCTCGACGTGCGCGTCGACGAGATCGGCAACGTCTTCGCGCGCCGCGCCGGCAGCGACCCGCGCGCGCGCGCCGTGGCCACCGGCAGCCATATCGACACCCAGCCTTCGGGCGGCAAGTTCGACGGCAATTTCGGCGTACTGGCTGGCCTGGAGGTCATGCGCACGCTCGACGACCTGGGCATCGTCACGCGCGCGCCGCTGGAGGTTGCGTTCTGGACCAACGAGGAGGGCACGCGCTTCACGCCGGTGATGATGGGCTCGGGCGTGTTCGCCGGAGAGTTCGGCGCGGCCTTTGCACGCGCGCAGACCGATGTGGACGGCGTCAGCGTGGGCGACGCGCTGGCGGCCATCGGCTACCGCGGCGCGCAGCCGGCGGGCGCGGTGCCGGGCGGCATGTTCGCGGCCTACTTCGAGGCGCATATCGAGCAGGGGCCGGTGCTGGAGGCGGCCGGCCTGCCGATCGGCGTGGTCTCGGGCGCGCTGGGCCAGCAGTGGTACGACGTGACCGTGACCGGCATGGACGCGCACGCCGGCCCGACGCCGCTGGCGCTGCGCCACGACGCGATGCTGGCGGCCGCGCGCATGGTCGACGCGGTCAACCAGATCGCGCGCGACGAGGCGCCGCACGGGCGCGGCACGGTCGGCTACCTGCAGGTCACGCCGAACTCGCGCAACGTGATTCCGGGCCGGGTCGATTTCTCGGTCGACTTCCGCAACCTCTCGCAGGCTGGCCTGGACCGCATGCACGCGGCCATGCAGGCGGCTTTCGAAGGCATTGCCCCGGCCGCCGGCGTGGCGGTCGAAATCCGCCAGGTGGTGAAGTTCGAGCCATGCGTGTTCGCGCCCGAATGCGTGGACAGCGTACGGCGCGCGGCCTCGGCGCTGGGCCTGCCGCATATGGACGTGGTCAGCGGCGCCGGCCACGATGCAGTCCACGTCGCGCGGCGCGCGCCCACCGGCATGATCTTCGTGCCGTGCAAGGACGGCATCAGCCATAACGAACTGGAAGACGCGCTGCCCGAGCACATCGAGGCGGGCGCCAACGTGCTGCTGCAGGCCATGCTGGCGCACGCGCGCTAGGCGCTCGCGCCAGATCCGGGGCTAGTTGCAGATCGTGCCGGGAACCGGCTTGCCCGAGGCGGTCAGCCCCTGGCACGCATCGCCGCTCGCCAGGCTGGTATCCGCGGCCGCGGCTGGTGACAGCTTAAGCTTGCCTGCCACGGTGCAGCAGCCACGGGGGGGTGGCGCCATCGGCGTTCGCTTGATCGCTGGCAGCGGAGCCGGACCGCCAGCTTCCGCCATGTCGTCCGCGCGGTGTGGTGGCCCCGCCGGCGTCCGCTTGGTCGCTGGCAGCGGAGCCGACCCGCTAGCCTCCGCCATCTCTTCCGCATCAGGAAAGACGCACTGCCCTTGCTGGCAGATCCGTTCTCCTTTGCACTGCATGTCGTACTGGCATCCGGCGGCCTGTGCGAACGATGACCAGCCAGCGGCCATCGACGCTGCCAACACCAAGGCGGGGAATTTCATATGCCCTCCGATCAGGGCTGAGATATCGATGCCGGCGCGGCTCGGTGCCGCCCCAACACCTTCAGCATAGATCGCGGCAAGGGTCCGCGAAAGGCACTGGCACTCAGGTGTTCTACCACCCCTGCGCAAGTTGGCCGGCGTTCCCCGTGCCGGGCCTTAGTGGGCAATCGAGTGCGAGATCGCGCGCGCGCATTCCATCACCAGCGGCGCCAGCTTTTTCTGCGCCTCGGCCATGCCCCAGCGGCTGGCCGGCGGCGACACGTGCACCGCGCCGACCGCCACGCCCTGGCTGTTGACGATGGGCGCGGCCAGGCCCATGTCGCCGATGAACAGTTCCTCTTCATTGCTGGCATAGCCCAGCCGGCGGCACGCCGCCACGCGCTCGAAGATCGCATCCACGCCGGTCAGCGTCGCGGGGGTGCGCGCCACGCGTGCCGACTGCTCCAGCATCGCCAGGACCTGCTCGTCAGGCAGCGTGCTGAGGTAGGCCCGGCCGGAGCTGGTGCAATACATCGGGATGCGCATGCCCACCGGCGTCAGCACCGGCATGTGTTTGGCGGTCATCAGCTGGGCCACGTAGACCATGTCCAGCCCGATCGGCTCGGTCAGGTTGGCGGTCTCGCCGCTGGCTGCGGCCAGCTGCGACAGGTAGGGGCTGGCCGCCGGGATCAGCGCGTCGGCAGCCAGGTAGTTGTAGCCGATCTCCATCACCCGCGGCGTCAGCCGGAAGCGGCGCGTCTGCGGGTGCTTGTCGACATAGCCCAGCGCTTCCAGCGTATAGATGGTGCGCTGCGCCGAACTCTTGTTCATGCCGGTCAGCGTGGCCAGCTCCGACAGGGTCAGCGTGCGGTGGACGCCGTTGAACGCACGCAGGACTTCGAGGCCTTTTTCGAGCGACTGGTTGAACAGCGGGTTGTCGCGGTCGGGCGCGGGTGGCGGGACGGGTTTTGAGGGCATAGTTGGGTCGGGGCGGGAGGCCGGGCGGCACCATCCGCGGGACGGCTGCACCACGATGAATGAGTATTGCACCAATATACGAATGTATCGATTATCGATGCGACGGCGAAAGGATACCGTCGCTGGCGCAGGCTGGAAAGTGCCGCGGCGTGGGAATGCCTGCAGGGAGGAGCGGGCCGAAGGGGATTTGAAAACGGAAGTTGTCAGTCCGCCACTTGAAGGGCGGGTGGTGCGAGGGAGGGGACTCGAACCCCTACACCATTGCTGGCGTCAGGACCTAAACCTGGTGCGTCTACCAATTTCGCCACCCTCGCGGTCCTTGCGGCGCTGCCCGGGCGGGCGGCCGCGATGCTCGCTGGCTTGCGCCGGACAGGACAGCAAAAAAGGCGGCTGGAACTGCCCGCCTTTCATCTGTCCGCTGCTGCCGGCACTGGCCGCCGAACCGTGGTCTCGGCATGGCTCGCGCCTGCGGTGCAACGAGGTTGCGGATTGTAGCGCAAGGCGCGGGGGGAATCCAGCCCTGCCGGGCGCTCCGGTGGCGGCGGCAGGCGGCAGGGATATATTGGCGGTTTTCCAGAGAGGCCGCACACATGCCGATGATTGCCTTCCCGACCCTGACCCCGCTGCGCTGGCGCCTGCTGTTCTGGGGCTGCGCGGCAGCGGTGCTGGCGCTTTCGCTGATGCCGCCGACGCAGCCCCTGCCTACCACCGGCTGGGACAAGGCCAACCATATGCTGGCGTTCGCGGTGCTGGGCGTGCTGGGCCGGCGCGCCTACAGCGGGCGTGGCTGGGCCGTATTGCTGGGGCTGGTGGCGTACGGCGGGCTGATCGAACTGCTGCAGGGGCAGACCGGCTACCGCGAGGCCGACTGGCTGGACCTGCTGGCCGACAGCATCGGCCTGGCCGCGGGCATGGCGCTGGACTGGCTGGTGCGCCGCCTCAGCTCTCCTCGGCTTCGAGCGTGAACTTTGCGCCGTCGTCCTGCCCGAGCAGATCCGCCAGCACCGGCATGGCCTGCTGCAGCGATTCCTTCAGCCGCCACGGCGGGTTGACGATGAACATGCCGCTGCCGTGCAGGCCCAGGCCGCCCTCGACCGGATGCTTGACGGTCAGGGTCACGTGCAGCCAGCTCTTGAGCGGCAGGCCCTTGAGCTGCGCCGGCAGCTGCACGGATTCGCGCCGCTGCACCTGCGGGTACCAGACCGCGTAGACGCCGGTGGCAAAGCGCTCCAGCCCGTCGCGGATGGTCTGCACGGTGCGGGCGTAGTCCTGCTTGTCCTCGTAGGAGGGGTCGACCAGCACCAGCGCGCGGCGCGGCGGCGGGGGCAGGATGGCCTTGATGCCGCCGAAGCCGTCGCCGTCGTACAGCATCACGCGGCGCCCGGCGCCGCGGAAGTTGTCGCGCAGCACCTGGATCTCGGTGCTGTGCAGCTCGAACAGCCGCAGCCGGTCGTGCTCGCGCAGCATCTGCCAGGCCAGCCAGGGCGATCCGGGATAGTGGCGCAGGTTGCCGTCCGGGTTGAGCGCGCGCACCTGGTCCAGGTATTCGTCCAGCATCGCCGGCAGCTGGGTGCCGCTGGCGGCGGCGCGCCACAGCGGCGCGATGCCGGTCTCGAACTCGGCCTTCTTCTGCGCGTAGGCGTGGTCCAGCGCATAGAGGCCGGCGCCGGCATGCGTGTCGATATACCAGAATGCCTTGTCCTTCTGCGCCAGGTGCTCGAGCAGTTGCACCACGACGGCGTGTTTGAGGACATCGGCATGGTTGCCGGCGTGGAAGGCGTGACGGTAGCTGAGCATGTGGAGCGGGGCGCCTGGGCGGCGCAAATCAAGGGGCAGGGCGGTGCGGTCTGCGGGAAGGCCGCTATGCTACCATCCGGCGCGAGTTCCCAACCCCGGCCAACCCTGGTCCCACGCCCCGGCGAATCCGCCCGGGCATTTTGCTTCCGCCAAGTTTCCTGTCCCATGCCGCGCGCACTAGAGCCCGCCGAGCCGATCCTGTCTGCCGAAGGCATCCCGTATTCGCCTCGCTACGACGACGTCTACCACAGCACTGAAGGCGGGCTGGCGCAGGCCGCCCATGTCTTCCTGGGCGGCAACGGGCTGCCGCAGGCGTGGGCCGGCCAGCGCCAGTTCGTCATCCTCGAGACCGGCTTCGGCCTGGGGCTGAATTTCCTGGCGACCTGGCAGGCGTGGCGCAGCGATCCGCAGCGCTGTGGATCGCTGCATTTCGTCTCGATCGAAAAGCATCCGTTCACCCGCGAAGGGCTGGCGCAGTTGCACGCCGGGCTGGACGGGCTGCAGCCGCTGGCGCAGGCGCTGCAGGCGCAATGGCCGCTGGCGCTGCCGGGGCTGCACCGCCTGGTCTTCGACGGCGGGCGCGTGGTGCTGACGCTGGCGCTGGGCGATGTCGGGCAGATGCTGCCGCGGCTGGCGGCCGGCGTGGATGCCTTCTACCTGGACGGTTTCGCGCCGGCGCGCAATGCGCAGATGTGGTCGCCGCAGGTGTTCCGCGGACTGGCGCGGCTGGCCCGGCCAGGCGCCAGGCTGGCCACGTTTGCGGCCGCGGGCTTTGTGCGGCGCGGACTCAAAGACGTCGGTTTTGAAGTCAGCAAGGCGCCCGGCTTTGGCGGCAAGTGGCAAATGACCGTTGCACGCTTTCGCCCGCAATGGAAAGCACGCCGCCATGCGCCGCCACTGGCGGCGCAATGGGCCGGGCGCCATGCCATCGTGATCGGCGCCGGCCTGGCCGGCTGCGCAGTGACCGAGCGGCTGGCCGCGCGCGGCTGGCGCGTGACGCTGTTCGATGGCCACGGCGGGCCGGCGCGGCAGACCTCGGCGCATCGCGCGGCGGCAATGCATGCGCACGTGTCCGCCGACGACAGCTTGCTGTCGCGGCTGTCGCGCGCCGGCAACCAGTACGCGCTGCGCGCCTGGGCGGCGTTGGCCGAGGCCGGCCATCCGGTCGGCTGGCATGGCTGCGGCGTGCTGCAGCTCGGCGAGGACGAAGCCGAGGGCGAGGCCCAGCGCGCCGCGCTGGCGGCGCTGGGCTTGCCGGAAGGATTCGTGCGCTGGATGAGCGCTGCAGAGGCGGCAGTGGCCCACCAAGCCGGCGTGCCGCGTGGCGGCCTGTGGTTCCCGGAAGGCGGCTGGGTGGCGCCGCCGGACATCTGCGCGGCGCAGCTGGCACAAGCGGGCGCCGCGGTGACGGCACGTTTCGGCTGCCGGGTTGCCGCCATCGCTCGCGTTGACGGCCAATGGCAGGCAGTCGGGCAAGACGGTGAAGTGCTGGCCTCGGCGCCGGTGCTGGTACTGGCCAACGCGCATGAGGCGCAGCAACTGCTGCCGCAGCAGCACTGGACCATGCGGCGCGTGCGCGGGCAGCTGACCACGCTGGAGTCGGCGCAGGTGGATGCGCTCGGCGGCTGGCCGGATTGCGTGGTGACCGGTGCCGGCTACCTGCTGCCGCGTGGCGCAGACGGCGCCGGCCGGGTCGGCTCCAGCTACGACGCCGACGAGGGCCCGCTGGTGGAGCAGCCCGCCGTCCACGCGGCCAACCTGGCGCGCCTGTCCGGTATGCTGCCGCGCCAGGCCGATGCCGTGGCCGTCATCGATCCCGCGGCGCTCTCCGGCTATGTCGGCGTGCGCACAGTCACGCACAACCGGCTGCCGCTGGTCGGCCAGGTGCCTGACGAGGCCGCCGCGCTGGCGCAGGCCGCATCGCTGCGCGGCGCGCACTTGCGTGACCTGCCGCGCATGCCCGGGCTCTACGCAGCCCTTGCATATGGGTCGCGCGGCCTCACCTGGGCGGCGCTGGGCGCGGAACTGCTGGCCAGCCAGATCGAGGGCGAGCCGCTGCCACTGGAGTCGGACCTGGCCGATGCGGTGGATCCGGCACGCCTGCTGCTGCGCGCGCTGCGCCATGGGCAGGCGGGATAGCGCCGCAGGTCCGGCGAGCCGGTTCCGGGCCCGTTCCGGGCAAAATCTGCCGGAAGCGAATGAAAATCGTGCGATAATCCCCGTTTTCCGTTTGTGCGGAGCTTCCCGTTCGCCGGTGCGCCGCCCCGGCCGCCCTGTTGTGACGGCGCCGTGGCGGTAAAGCGGGCGGTACATGCGCAAGCGGTAGCACCTACGAACACAACTACATTTTCTGGATTGGATCTACGACCATGTCGAACGTGATTGAGAACCTCGGCAAGCTGGACCGCAAGGTGACCCTGGCCATCCCCAAGGCCGAAGTGGAGAAGGAAAAGCAGGAGCGCCTGGTTCGCCTGTCGAAGACCGTGAAGATGTCGGGCTTCCGTCCGGGCAAGGTGCCGATGAAGATGGTCGAGAAGCAGTACGGCCAGCAGGTCGAGTTCGAAGTGCGCTACGACAAGGCCGCACGCAAGTTCTTCGACATCACCAAGGAACAGGACGTCAAGGTTGCCGGCCAGCCCAAGTTCGAGATCAAGAACGAAGGCGTGGGCGAGGATGAAGTCGCATTCGACGCGACCTTCGAGGTGTACCCGGAAGTGACCATCGGCGACCTGTCGGCTGCCGAAGTCACCCGCACCGGCACTGAAATCACCGATGCCGAAGTCGACAAGACCATCGACATCCTGCGCAAGCAGCGCGTGCACTACCACGCCCGCGGCGAAGCCGGCGAGCACGGCGACGGCGGCGCCGACGTCACGGCCCAGAACGGCGACCGCGTGACGCTGGACTTCGTCGGCAAGATCGACGGTGAAGAGTTCGCCGGCGGTAAGGCCGAGGACTTCCCGTTCGTGCTGGGCGAAGGCCGCATGCTGCCCGAGTTCGAGCAGGCCGCGCTGGGCCTGAAGGTCGGCGAAAGCAAGACTTTCCCGCTGGCCTTCCCGGCCGACTACCACGGCAAGGAAGTGGCCGGCAAGACCGCCGAGTTCACCGTGACGCTGAAGAAGATCGAGTGGGCGCACCTGCCGGAAGTCAATGATGCCTTCGCCAAGTCGCTGGGCATCGCCGACGGCAGTGTCGAGAAGATGCGCGCCGACATCCGCGAGAACCTCGAGCGCGAAGTGAAGCGCCGCACGCACTCCATGCTGAAGGACCAGGTCATGGAAGCGCTGCTGAAGGCCAGCGAGCTGGAAGTGCCCAAGGCCCTGATCGAGCAAGACCAGGAACGCCTGGTGGAAATGGCCCGCCGCGACCTGGAACAGCGTGGCATGCCCAACGCCAAGGACATGCCGATCCCGGCCGAGATGTTCGCGCAGCAGGCTGAGCGCCGCGTCAAGCTGGGCCTGATCCTGGCCGAGGTCGTCAAGGTCAATGGCCTGGAAGCCAAGGCTGACCAGATCAAGGCCGAGATCGAGGACTTCGCCAAGAGCTACGAAGACCCGAAGGAAGTCATGCGCTGGTACTACGGCGACCAGCAGCGCCTGGCCGAAATGGAAGCCTACGTGCTCGAAAACAACGTGGTAAATTTCGTGTGCGACAAGGCCAAGGTCACCGACAAGAAGGTGTCCTTCGAGGAACTTACCGCCGAAGGCAACCAGCAGCAAGCCTGAGGCCGGAAGTGACCCGCCGCCCCGCGCCACGGCGTGGGGCGGGGCAACTTCCCGAGTTTCCCCGGATTGCCTTGCGATCCGACGAATCCATGGAGAACATGCATGACCCGCAATGATTTGCTTGACCGTCTCGCCACCACGCAGGCTTCGGCACTGGAAACCCAGGGCCTGGGGCTGGTGCCGATGGTCGTCGAGCAGTCCGGCCGGGGCGAGCGCGCCTATGACATCTACTCGCGCCTGCTGAAGGAGCGCGTGGTGTTCATGGTGGGCGAGGTCAACGACCAGACCGCCAACCTGGTGGTGGCCCAGCTGCTGTTCCTCGAGAGCGAGAACCCCGACAAGGACGTGTCGCTGTACATCAACTCGCCGGGCGGTTCCGTATCGGCGGGGCTGGCGATCTACGACACCATGCAGTTCATCAAGCCGGACGTGTCCACGCTGTGCATGGGCATGGCGGCAAGCATGGGCGCGTTCCTGCTGGCGGCTGGCGCCAAGGGCAAGCGTTCGGCGCTGCCCAACTCGCGCATCATGATCCATCAGCCGCTGGGCGGCGCGCGCGGCCAGGCCTCGGACATCGAGATCCAGGCGCGCGAGATCCTGTACCTGCGCGAGCGGCTCAACGCCATCCTGGCCGAGGTGACGGGCCAGCCGGCCGAGAAGATTGCGCGCGACACCGATCGCGACAACTTCATGAGCGGCGACCAGGCGGTTGACTACGGCCTGATCGACAAGGTCCTCGCCCGCCGCGGCTGATGCTGCGAGCCGCCGTGGCGCAATCCGCAGCGGCGGCCGGCCAGGCTGGCACGGGCTCAAATGGCGAAGGCTACACCGGAACGAGGCCCCGTGCCTCGTTTTTTGCTTTTGCCCCACAGCCGGGGGGAACCGCCGGTGGTGCCAATTGTTTTGGCGTATGATGCGTTTGAAGCGTATCGCCGAGGAGCCTGTCGCCCCGCGGCGTGCGCACTGCATAAGTGACTGATTCCTATGGCGGACAAAAAAGGTTCATCCAGCGAAAAGCTTCTGTACTGCTCCTTCTGCGGCAAGAGCCAGCATGAGGTCAAGAAGCTGATTGCCGGCCCGTCGGTGTTCATTTGCGACGAATGCATCGACCTGTGCAATGAGATCATTCGCGACGAGGCCACGGCATCCGAGAAAGACGCCGCCGCGGCTGCGCGCTCGGACCTCCCCACGCCCCACGAGATCCGCGAAAGCCTGGACCAGTATGTGATCGGCCAGGAACAGGCCAAGAAGATCCTGGCCGTGGCGGTCTACAACCACTACAAGCGCCTCAAGCACCTCGGCAAGAAGGACGATGTCGAGCTGTCCAAGAGCAACATCCTGCTGATCGGGCCGACCGGCTCGGGCAAGACGCTGCTCGCGCAGACGCTGGCGCGCCTGCTCAACGTGCCGTTCGTGATCGCTGACGCGACGACGCTGACCGAAGCCGGTTACGTGGGCGAGGACGTCGAGAACATCATCCAGAAGCTGCTGCAGAACTGCAACTACGAAGTCGAGAAGGCGCAGCGCGGCATCGTCTACATCGATGAGATCGACAAGATCTCGCGCAAGTCCGACAACCCGTCGATTACCCGCGACGTGTCGGGCGAGGGCGTGCAGCAGGCACTGCTCAAGCTGATCGAAGGCACCATGGCATCGGTGCCGCCGCAGGGTGGCCGCAAGCATCCGAACCAGGACTTCCTGCAGGTGGACACGACCAACATCCTGTTCATCTGCGGCGGCGCCTTCGATGGCCTCGAGAAGGTCATCATGCAGCGCTCGGACAAGACCGGCATCGGCTTCGCCGCGCAGGTCAAGAGCAAGGAAGAGCGCGACGCCAGCGAAGTGCTGCCGCAGACCGAGCCGGAAGACCTGATCAAGTTTGGCCTGATCCCCGAACTGATCGGCCGCCTGCCGGTGGTCGCGACGCTGTCCAAGCTGGATGAGGCCGCGCTGATGCAGATCCTGGTCGAGCCCAAGAACGCGCTGGTCAAGCAATACCAGAAGCTGCTGGCAATGGAAGGCGTCGAGCTGGAAATCCGCCCGGGTGCGCTGAGCGCCATCGCCCGCAAGGCGATCCGCCGCAAGACCGGGGCCCGAGGCCTGCGTTCGATCCTGGAGCAGTCGCTGATGGATGTCATGTACGACCTGCCCAACTACAAGGGCGTGCAGAAGGTGGTGATCGATGAAAATACGATCAACGGCGATGCACCGCCGCTGCTGATGTACGAAGAGCAGCAGCCCAAGGTGGCGGGGTCCAACTGACGCGAGGGCTGCCAGACGTGGTAAGTGGTCGGGACCACACCGGCAGCTGGTCGGAAAGGCCGTTCGCGTAGAAGCGAGCGGCTTTTTTTGTTTATTTCTACCGACGAGAGGGAGGAAACGCGGGTATGCTGTTTCAGAGGGGCCAGCAAGTGCAGGGAGCGGCATCTGCCTGCCTTGGTGAATCGATTGGCACGTATCTTGTAATCGATTCGGGCGGCCCAATTTACGCCTTAAATGACTGACTTGGGGAAAATGATGTCCGGAACACAACTCCTCCCGGCCGAGCCGATTCGCCTCCCACTGTTGCCGCTGCGCGACGTGGTGGTGTTTCCGCACATGGTGATCCCGCTGTTTGTGGGACGCCCGAAGTCCATCAAGGCGCTTGAGACTGCGATGGAGGCGGGCAAGAGCATTATGCTCGTGGCCCAGAAGACGGCGGCCAAGGACGAGCCGACCGCCGACGACCTGTATGAGGTCGGCTGCATCGCCAATATCCTGCAAATGCTGAAACTGCCCGACGGTACCGTGAAGGTGCTGGTCGAGGGTACCCAGCGCGCGAATATCCGAGAGGTGAGCGAGGACGAATCGCACTTCATGTGCGAAGCCGTGCCCGTGCCGCCCGCACCTGGCGAAAGCGCCGAGACCGAGGCCCTGCGCCGCGCGATCGTGTCGCAGTTCGACCAGTACGTGAAGCTCAACAAGAAGATCCCGCCCGAGATCCTGACCTCGCTGTCGGGTATCGACGAGGCAGGCCGCCTGGCGGACACCATCGCCGCGCACCTGCCGATCAAGCTTGAGCAGAAGCAGAAGATCCTGGAGATGGTCAACGTGACCGAGCGCCTGGAAAGCCTGCTGTCGCAGCTCGAAGGCGAGATCGACATCCTCCAGGTCGAAAAGCGCATCCGTGGCCGCGTCAAGCGCCAGATGGAGAAGAGCCAGCGCGAGTACTACCTGAACGAGCAGGTCAAGGCCATCCAGAAGGAACTGGGCGAAGGCGAAGAAGGCGCCGACCTGGAAGAACTCGACAAGCGCATCAAGGCCGCGCGCATGCCGAAGGAAGCCAAGAAGAAGGCCGACGCCGAGTTCAAGAAGCTCAAGCTGATGTCGCCGATGTCAGCCGAGGCCACCGTCGTGCGCAACTACATTGACACGCTGGTGAACCTGCCGTGGCGCAAGAAGAGCAAGGTCAACAATGACCTGGCCAATGCCGAGCGCGTGCTGGAAGAGGACCACTACGGTCTTGAGAAGGTCAAGGAACGTATCCTCGAATACCTTGCAGTGCAGCAGCGCGTGGACAAGCTGAAGGCGCCGATCCTGTGCCTGGTCGGCCCCCCCGGCGTGGGCAAGACCTCCCTCGGCCAGTCGGTGGCACGCGCCACGAACCGCAAGTTCGTGCGCATGGCGCTGGGTGGCGTGCGCGACGAGGCCGAGATCCGCGGCCACCGCCGTACCTACATCGGCTCGATGCCGGGCAAGATCCTGCAGAGCCTGTCCAAGGTCGGCGTGCGCAATCCGCTCTTCCTGCTCGACGAGATCGACAAGATGGGCGCGGACTTCCGCGGCGATCCGTCGTCGGCGCTGCTTGAGGTGCTGGATCCGGAACAGAACCACACGTTCCAGGACCACTACATCGAAGTGGACTTCGACCTGTCCGACGTGATGTTCGTGGCGACGTCGAACTCGCTGAACATCCCGCCGCCGCTGCTCGACCGCATGGAAGTGATCCGCCTGTCGGGTTACACCGAAGACGAGAAGGTCAATATCGCGCAGCGCTACCTGCTGCCCAAGCAGATCAAGAACAATGGTCTGAAGGCAGGCGAGATCGAGGTTGCCGAAAGTGCGATCCGCGACATCATCCGCTACTACACGCGTGAAGCGGGTGTGCGTTCGCTGGAACGCGAGGTGTCCAAGATCGCCCGCAAGGTGGTCAAGCTGCTGCTGCTGAAGAAGGAGGCGGGCACGATCAAGGTCGATTCCGAGAACCTGGACAAATTCCTCGGCGTGCGCAAGTACGACTTCGGCCTGGCCGGCAAGGAAAACCAGGTCGGCCAGGTGACCGGGCTGGCGTGGACCGAGGTGGGCGGCGACCTGCTGACCATCGAGGCCGCGATCATGCCGGGCAAGGGCAACATCACGCGCACCGGTTCGCTGGGCGATGTGATGAAGGAGTCGGTGGAAGCCGCGCGTTCGGTGGTGCGTTCGCGGGCACGACGCCTGGGCATCACGGATGAGATGTTCGAGAAGCGCGACATCCACATCCACGTTCCCGAAGGCGCCACGCCCAAGGACGGCCCGTCGGCGGGCGGTGCGATGACCACCGCGCTGGTGTCGGTGCTGACCGGCATCCCGGTGCGCGCGGATGTCGCCATGACCGGCGAGATCACGCTGCGCGGCGAGGTGCTCCCGATCGGCGGCCTGAAGGAGAAGCTGCTGGCGGCCCACCGGGGCGGCATCAAGCTGGTGCTGATCCCGGAGGACAACGTCAAGGACCTGGCCGAGATCCCTGACAACGTCAAGAACGCCATTGAGATCGTGCCGGTGCGCTGGATCGACAAGGTGCTGGAACTGGCGCTCGAGCGCAAGCCCGAAGCGTTGGCGGACGAAGACGCCAAGCCCGCCGAAGTGGCGGACAAGGCCACGGCCAAGGTTGAGCGCCTGCACCACTGACGCAGCCTCGGCCGTGTGAATGAAACGCCGCGGGGTAGCGATGCCCGGCGGCGTTTTTTTGCGCGCGCAGGTCTTGGCAAACTGAAATCACCTGTATTACACTTGCGCCCTCGCAATGCAAACCACGGCAACTGCCGCGAGGTGCGGAGCGATCAGCAAGTTGCAGGCAGCGAGCCTGCGATGGTCGAGCGGGTGCTTAGCTCAGTTGGTAGAGCGGCGCCCTTACAAGGCGTAGGTCGGGGGTTCGAGCCCCTCAGCACCCACCACCGCAAGACCAATAAAATCAAGGGCTTAGAGCGATCTAGGTCCTTTTTTTATGCCCGTTTCACCACCCGGTGAAGGCGCCAAAAAGAGCCTGTACCACCCAACAGGTAGCCTCGCCGCCGAGGCCAGAGCCGATTGCATCGTCCGGGCTCGTCATCGAATGTCGCGGCGTGCGCGTGTGTTTCGAAGGCAAACCTGAGTCCAATGTACTGCGCCTTGTGCTGACGAGCTTGCTGGGATCGGGTTCGTGATGCAGGTACTGAAGCTAGAGACCATGCGGACCGGATCGTCGTTGAAGAGAACTGCGAGAACTAGCCGTCGACAGGTATTGTCAGTCCATCGGTAACCGGGGGCTCAAGCATCAGATCGCGCATCCCGACTTGGTCCTGTTCTGCTGAGCGATGTCCTGGGTGAAGGGGGGCTGATATTGGTAAACGCCGCCGGCGGCTCAAGGCAGGCTTACACCATGGCTGGAAGGAGATCGCCTCTCGTCCCCTCGTTCGGGTTACCCGACCCGCGCAGCGGTCAATGCGCGTAGGGTAGACGAGAAGTGGAGAATTGAGCTAGGAGCAGAGGTTATTCCGTTGCAATCTCTGTGCATTCCATCGGAAATGGAATAACCCAATACATATGCTCACGTAAGAATATGAATCTTCTTTTGTGAGCATATCCATCTTTAGGGATGAAAGGGACAGCCGAAGGCCCCCTGCATGCACAATGTCGGCTCCTTCCATCAATCCTGGTTTGGATGATTTCGACAGCCATCTGGGCCACGCGCTATCTTCGCCCGCGCAGCGTTCCGTCAAACAGGTGTGCGCAACGCAAGATTCAATTGGTCCACGGCCTGTGCCCAGTCTGCATCCTCGTCAAATTCGTCGCGCAGCAAGGTTGCCTGGGCCGGCGTCCAGAATGGTGCTTCCCAAAGATTGATGTCTTGCGGTAGCGGCGAATGCTTCGCAACGAACGCAAGGATGTCCGCTTTGCTCGATGGCAAGCCGAGCTGGGCGAACAGGTCAGAAAACTGGTGAAATGGGGTGTCCATTGGAAACGTCCGGGAAGCAGGGTTTTGGCGGATGAAATGAAAGTGTGGCCGTAGGACTGCGCCTTTTTTACAAGGGAGCGGCGCTCGCGTTAACGGGCTGTTCTGCCCAGCTATGCATGGCCCGCGCAATCAGCGCGCAAACGGCGAGCGTGCCTGAGACAACGCCCAGTGACGAAGACGTGTGGGCGTGTGCAACAAACGCCGCCATTTCCCACTTTGTGGCGATCTTCTTGTCGCGTGTCATTTTTCAGTGAGCCGTGGCGGCGTTGCAGCCGAAGGCCGAAGTCTGCAATACCACCTTCGCCCTGAGTGCGATGCTCGAAGGCGATTATGAAATCTACATGGTGGTCGTTCGCAGCTCATCATCTGGTCCTCCATCTGATCTGAGAACCAGCGCCACAACGTCGCGTCTTGTTCATTGGCATGGGCCGCTGCTTGGAGCTGGGCCATCTTTAAGCAGATGTTGCCATTCATGGAATCTCCGTGTTTGCTCATTCCGTGTCTGTCTCAAGTGCCGGCCTGGCGCAGCCAAATGTTGACTTGGGGCTTGTGCACTTTATTCGGATGAGCCCACAGTTTCCATCGTCTTCTGGTATGACTGGCCTACACGCTCGGCGTGTCTGTAACGCATTCGGCATCCAGGCCGGCAAGCATGTCGCGATCTGCTTGAGGATCGGGGGCGATATCAGCAGCCTTAATTCCTTCGGGGTTGGCGATGATAGTATGTTCTTCAGGCAGTCGTTTGACTGCAGGAAGGCGGGCGCTTTTCGAGCTGCCAGCGTCAATGGTATTTTCAGTAACGCAAGGTCGCCCGGTCGTGTCTGGCTTGGCGCGACGATCATGACTACCTGGCCATGCGACTCTCCACATCTACTCACGAATCTGCCAAGCCGGCCATTCAGCGCGACTCATTAGGGTGCTTGTCGGAGGCATTGCGATACGATCAGGCGCTTGCCGCCGGCGATCTCAATTTCTACCGCAAGAGTTCCGTGATTGAGCGGATGAGTCAGGTAGTGACCCCAGCTTCGGCACGAGGGTTTCTGGTTGGCGTCTCTCTGATGGAAGGCCATCGTCGACGCATTTTTAGTCCGAATCAGGCGAACATGCATGCATTCGAGGCAGGTTCCATCTATCTGCGGAACTTCCAGGATGACTACAAGGCGGATATGTATGGGACGTTTGATTTCGTACTCATCGAACTGCCGCGCCCCTTCATGGAGCGTACAGCCCTGGAACTCGGCTGCCCCGCAGGTCTTGAACTGCGGCATGCCGCGGCGCAGACGGACGCCGTGCTGGCCCATCTCGCCCAGGCACTCTTACCCGCGCTCGCGCGGCCTGAAGGCGTCAGCAGGTTGTTTATCGATCAACTCGGACACGTGATCGGCACATACCTGGTCGAACATTATGGAGGTGTCAATCGGGGACGCATTCACTCCATGGGCCGACTTTCGCCTCGCATACTTGCGCGGGCGCAGGAGTTCCTCACGGCGCGGCTGGACGACGGAAACGTGTCCATTGCCGAGGTTGCTGATGCGTGTCAATTGTCCCGAAGCCATTTTTCCCGGGCATTTCGGCAGAGTACCGGCAAAACACCACATGAATGGCTGCTGGAGCGTCGCCTCGAGCGCGCGGCGGCACTGCTGCGCACCACGGACTTGCCGATAGCCGGGATTGCTGCGTCGTGCGGCTTTGCGGATCAGAGCCATCTCACACGCAGCTTCTCTAAGAAGCTTGGCCTGACGCCGGGTGACTGGCGGAGCGGTCGGCAAGACTAGGCACGCCTGGGTGCCAGCACTTGCCAGCCATTATCTGGCCCGCGCTGAGCACAAAAAGACAATGAAACGCACACGCGTTCAAGCCAAAGGGCTGGTGTAACACTACATTGCTGTCGGGCGCGTCGTATCTCCCCACATGGAGCGATGGGGTGATTCGCGCCTCTGATGTCGATGCTACGTGGAGGGCCCTACCGTGACTGCTGTATTACCGATGCGCGCCGAATCAGCGGCGCAGGACGACGCGGTGGTCCTTGTTGTCGATGATGACTTGCAGTTGCGAAACGCGCTGGGAAGCCTATTTCGTTCAGTCGGCATCCAAGCCGTGCTGCTCGACTCCGCGGCCGAGCTTTTTGCCTTCGGCTTCCCGGATGCGCCTTGTTGCCTGGTTCTCGATGTGCGCCTGAAGGGGCAAAGTGGCTTGGATGTGCAAGCCCGCATGGCAGAGCTCGGCATTCATATTCCCATCATCTTCATGACCGGCTACGGGGACATTCCGATGACGGTTGCTGCCATGAAGGCGGGGGCAGAACACTTTCTTTCCAAGCCGTTCCGTGAACAGGAACTGCTCGATGCCGTCACGGAGGCCCTACAGAAGGAGGGCTCGCGACGTGAGCGCTTGTGCCGATTGGCTGCAGTGCGCGACTGCTTCCGTTCCCTGACGCCGCGGGAGAGTGAGGTCATGGCGCATGCCGCATCAGGTTTGACAAACAAGGAGATTGCCGCCGTCATGTGCATCAGCGTGGTGACTGTCAAAGTTCATCGATGCCAGGCAATGCGAAAAATGAGGGCTCGGAGTTTTGCCGATCTGGTGCTTCTTGCGCAAACTCTCGGTCTCGTGCTGCTTCCCTCTGAGTCCGAAGCTGACGAGCAGCCTGCCATCCGGCTGCAGCCTCGACAGCTTGGAGCCGCAACCATAGCTTAGCGATGGCGTCGGGCAGCGTGCAGAGGACGCAGGTCATGTAAGGACGTCCCATCGATCCACTGCACGACACACTCACGATGGAGGAGAGTCCGTCTTGCGAGGACGTAATGCATTTTCAATGCATTGGATCATGTCCGTGTCCTGAAATGGCTTGTAAAGAACGCACGTCGCACCCATTGCCTTGGCACGCTGATCGAATCCCTCATGCGCAAATGCTGTCATGAAAATGACAGGCATATCGAGATTGCGCGCGCGCAGGGCTTCTATCAAAGCGAAGCCGTCCATGCCGGGCATTTGCGCGTCTGTGATCACGCAGGACATGCAAGGCAGCGAAGTGCACCGCAGTAGCTCTTGACCGCCTCCGAACAATTGCACGCCAAGATCGAGCGAACGCAGCAGCCCCCCCATGGCATTTCGGACGGCGACATCGTCGTCAACTATTGCGATCGTGGGGCGAGCTATCACACTGACTCCTTGTATACGCGCTGAGCGCTGGCAATGCTCTGCTGGAAGAGTAACGCCGAACCGGTGCACACCCTATCATACGATGGTATTGCCGATTCCTCGGGTGCACGTCCCACGCTACGTTGCGATGAAGTCACGCTGGCCAGGAAAATCAGTCCCCCAGCGATAGTGAGCCAGCCAGATATTCTGTCCGATTCATACCAAGGTATTACATGCGACGGCATCTCGATTTCATTCGTCTGCCAATTCACTTCTGCAGGCTGTTCGCGCCATTGCGCCAAGTCAAGAAACTGAGCGCCGTCAGCAATACGGCTGGCAGCATTACACACCAGAGCGAAAGCATCGAATAGCCAAGGGCGCCGAGAGCGGCGCCCGATGCGAAACCCGCGAGCGCCGGTACCATCTTTTTGAGCCGACCGCGTATGGCTTTGCCTTCGGCCTCAGATGCGGATGGCAGGTCCACCAGGTCAATGATAATTTGCGTCGTATTTCCGGTCATGATCGTGGTGGGGCCGAGGTCTGACAAGGACGTCCGGGACAGTGAGTTCTGAATACCCATGGCCACTACGGCAAGCATGCCGGCGCCGACGGCTGCAGGCGTACTTGGATCGGAAATGGGAGAGGCGTGGACCCCGGCAACTATGAAGAGAACCAGCGCCACGGCCTCGGCAAATAGCAACAGCGAGGGTGCCGATTGTTTGTCCCGTACGATGCGTGACTCGGTCAGCCTGGCGGCCGCAACCGCCAAGGCAAAAGTCGGCAGCGCAAGCAGTTTGGCGAGCAGGCCCGCAGAATCACCGGCGATGTCGACGCCGATCATCACGAAGTTTCCTGTCACGTGCGCCGTAAATAGGCCGAACAGTGAAATGAACCCGACCACGTCTACGTAGCCGGCGACGAAGGCCAGGATGCAGCCGAACGCCGGTCCTGAAAGATCAGCGCGGCGACCGGCGTCAGGAAGCTGTGTGGTTGTCAATGCGGTCTCTCACGATGGTTGGTCAGCGGACGGTCAGAAGCTGTGCCGCATCGCAATGGCGAACGTCTGCGGGTCTGCGCCAGCCTTGATACCGAGGTTGTTGATGGCGAAGTCATAGGTCGCGTTGCTGCGGTTGTTGATGCGGCTGTAGTAGGCGTATAGCGCGGTGCGCTTGGAAAGGGGGTAGTCATAGCCGACGGTTACCTGAAATGCGCCGGTATCCGAACCACTTCGGACGGATCCAATCGTTTCCATAGCTGTGCCGGTGCCATCGCCGACAAAGGCGAAGCCGGCGCGTATGCTGCCGGGGCCAAGCTCCTGTATCAGCGAGACATAGTAGCCATTGCGCGTAAGGTCTCCAGTGGCGGTACGATAGTGCAGGCGTTCATACAGAGCACTGATGCGCGTCGAGGGGAACTGGTAGGAAATTCCCGCCTTGATTGCGTCGTCGTTGCGTCCGCTGGTCTGATAGTGCTGGTGGATTTCATAGGCAAGCGTCAGGTTCAGGTTGCCGTGGCCATAGGCCGTGGCAAAGGAATACAACGCCGGATTGCGCGGCACCGTGGTCTTTTCTTCCGGCAATCCCCAGGCGATGGCGCCGCTCAAGCCGTGCCACGTCGGCGACTGGTAGTGCAACGAGTTCTTCTGCCGTCTATCAAATGAGCTTGTGTTCTGGACATTGTCGCTGGTAGACGCAGCGCCATTGCCTATCAGCGCCATGTAACCCGCAGTGGTGGGGTAATACGGGTCGTAGCTCTTGGTTGCACTTGTGTATGGCGTGTCCCAGTTGCCCATGAAGAGTGTGCCGTACGGGCTCTGAAGACCGAGCCGGGTATCCCGCGCGGCGATTTGCCCAGCGCCGTTGTCAATCGACAGGGCGCTTTCGATCTGCCAGATCGCCTTGATCCCATTGGCCAACTGTTCCTCGCCCCGCATGCCGAACACAGAGCGGTTATTCGTGAGGCGCGCCGTATTGCCCAATCTGGTGCCGTCGGTTGCGGTGGTCACGGTCACATACTCGATTGCCGTGTTCAGCCGACCATAGATCGCGACGTTGTTGTCCGCCATGACAGGTGCCGCGGCCGCGGACAAAGAGGCAGCCAAGGCGACGTGAATGCGCCGGGGCGCGATTGCGTTAGTGCGGCTGGCAAGTGCTTCGGGCTGCTTTCGGGAACGACTCATGCTGTTATTGGTTCCCTTCCTTGCTACGCGCGGGGAGGGATGCCGACGGTTCAACGACCGTGTCCGCTTTGGGCGGTGTACCCGTAATCTTCGGGACGCATTCGCCGCGGAACCATGCAATGGTGACTGGCTCGCCCGCCAGCATGCGCTTGACCGGCGGCACAACCTGCTCGCCAATCAGCATGCCCAGCAGCCCGATCAAAGCAATTGCGGGCGGCGCAGGCGAGCGGACCTGCATCAGTGCATAGATGATGCCGACCAGGATGCCGGCACCAAGGGAGATGAGATAGAGCTTCATATGTGACAAGGTTGGAGAGGGGGAAATCGGTGCGGCGTCACGCCGGCGGCAAGCCCAGGCCGAGCAGGTGTCTTACGTGGGGCGGTTCGGCGCCCACGTGGAAGCCGGCCACGTCGCGCTGCACATCGGCGTCGGCGTGCGGTACGCGCTGGTGCTGGCGCAGGTGCTCGGCCCACGACTCGACCAGGAACCACTCGGTCAGCAGTTCGGGGTTGGCCGGATCCTCCATCACGCCCCAGCTGAACGCACCGTCACGCAAACGCTCTTCCGACAGCTTGTGCACCGCATGCAGGAACGCATCGCGGTTGGCGGGCGGGATGCAGTATTCGATCAGGATCATCACCGGACCACGGTCGTGCGCGATCTCGCCGGCCATCTCCGGTTCGGGCCAGTGACGTGCGGGACCGAGGTCTTCTTCGCCGCGCGGCAGCCGCATGCGGTGCAGGATCAGCGCGGTAACGACCAGCCCCGCCGCGGCGATCAGCAGCGCATGCGGTGTGCCCAGTGCCTGCGCCACAAAGCCCCAGACCAGGCTGCCACCGGCCAGCGCGCCGTTGAACACCATCTGGTAGACCGCCAGCGCGCGGCCGCGCACCCAGTTCGGCAGGATCGCCTGCGCCGCGCCGCCGAGCGTGGTCAGCGCCATGATCCATGCCGCGCCAAGCAGCAATAGCAGCGGCAATGCCAGCCATATGGGTGGTGCGCTCGACAGCGCCGCCATGACGACCGCCGTGACGATCGCGGACAACAGCACCATGCCATCTGCATCGAGCCGCTGCTGCAGCCTGGACATCGTCAGCGCGCCAAGGATCGCGCCAGCGCCCACTGCGCCCAGCAACACACCATAGAGGCCGGCACCGCCATGCAACAGCTGACGGGCTACCAGCGGCAGCAATGCCCATACGCCGCTGCCGAAGGCAAAATGCACGGCGGCGCGCGCCAATACTACGTGCAGCTTGCTGTGCGCGCGCGTGAAGCGTAAGCCTGCTCGGAAAGCGCTGAAGAAGTGTTCGCGCAGCGGATCGCTTGGCTTTTCGGGACGCTTCCACCAGATCAGCGCAGCGATGACGAACACATAGCTGAGCAGGTCTGCGCCATACGTGGCAGCCGCGCCGAATGCCGCGAGCAGCAGACCCCCGGTAGCCGGTCCAATCGCACGGGCGACGTTCACACCCAGCGAGTTCAGTGCCACGGCCTGTCGCAGCGTGCTCGGCGGCACGAGTTCGGGCACGATCGACTGCCACGTTGGCCCCATCATCGCCGCACCCACACCGCCCACGAACGCCAGCGCAATCAGGATTTCGATCGTCAGTGCCTGGCGCCACGCCAGCAGCATCAGCGTGCCGCTGACCATGGCCAGTCCGATCTGGATCACGATCAGGAAGCGGCGCCGGTCGAGGATGTCGGAGAGCACACCGGCCGGAATCGCAAGGAGGAATACTGGCAGCGTGGCAGCCGCCTGGATCGTGGCGACCGCTGCCGGTGAAGTGGAGAGATCGGTTGCCAGCCATGCGCTGGCCACATCCCGCATGAAGCTGCCGATGTTACCGAGGATCGTGGCCACCCACAGTACCGCAAACGTGGGTTGGGCCAGCGGGGCAAACGTGCCGCCCGATGCAGGCTTGGCCGCCGAGATGGCAGATTGCGTCATGGTTGTCTCCGCGTGCGAAGGTCATCCCACGCCACGAGCAGGAACCCACCCACCAGGCCCAGATGTTCGAAGAACGCGTTAGCCATCATGAACTGCGCCTCGGGCGGTGCGCTCCAAAACCGGTTGGCCAGGAACGTGGCCATCAGCGTGAACGCCGCCAGCGCCAGTGCGCCTAGCCAGCGCCAGAAGCCGGTCAGGATCATTGCCGACGCGCCAAGCTCCAGCGCAATCGTCGCCGCAGCCAGCGGCACGGCGGGCGACAGGCCGAAGTGCTGCATCTCTGTCACTGCGCTGGAGAAGTCGAACAGCTTGACCAATCCGCCCTGCAGGTAGGCTGCGCACAGCAAAAGCAGGGCGATCCAGCGCAGCCAGCGAGGCAGCCGGTGCGTGTTGTTGCCGGCCGTGGCTAGCGGGGACGTCGAGATGGTCATGGCCGCTCTCCGATGTGATCAACGTGGATCAGAATGCCCAGCACGAGCAGCCTAGCGCGCCCCAGAACGTGCTTTCGTCCGACGTCGGCACGCTCGAGGTCCACGCATTGGCATGCGCATGGCCATGCACGCCGCACGAACTGGCGCAGCCGCACGCGGTGTTCAGCGCCAGTGCGCGCGCCTGGGCCTGCGGGCGCGGCTGGTACTGGCTGCCATGGCGGGCCGGTGACCAGTCGGGCATCGCGGGCGGGATGTCGGGCGAATGCTTGCCGAATTCGCTGTCGCCATAGACCACCTTGCCGCCGAGCACGGTCAGCACCGACGTGATGTCCTGGATGTCGTCGCCGGGCACCGAGTAGTAGTCGGCCGACAACACGGCCAGGTCGGCCAGCTGGCCCACCTTGATCTGGCCCTTCTTGCCCACTTCGGATGAGAACCACGTGTTGGCCTCGGTCCACAGGCGCAGCGCTGTTTCGCGATCGAGCAGGTTGGCCTGTGGATACATCGACATGCCGCCGACGGTCTTGCCCGTGGTCAGCCAGTACAGCGAGACCCACGGGTTGTAAGAGGCCACGCGCGTGGCGTCGGTGCCGGCGCCGACCTTCACGCCTCTTTCCAGCATCTTCTTGACCGGCGGCGTGGCTTCGGCAGCGCGTGCGCCATGGCGCTCGACAAAGTACTCGCCCTGGTAGGCCATGCGGTGCTGCACCGCGATGCCGCCACCGAGCGCGGCGATGCGGTCGATATTGCGGTCGGAAATCGTCTCGGCGTGGTCGAAGAACCAGTTCAGGCCGTTGAACGGGATGTCCTTGGCGACCTTCTCGTAGACGTCGAGCGCGCGCGTGATGGTCTGGTCATAGGTCGCATGCAGACGCCACGGCCAGCGCTTTTCGGCCAGCAGGCGGATCACCGGCTCCAGATCGGCTTCCATTGACGGCGCCATGTCGGGGCGCTCGACACGGAAGTCCTCGAAGTCGGCCGCGGTGTAGACCAGCATTTCGCCGGCGCCATTGTGGCGATAGAGGTCATCGCCCTGGCCTGGCTTGACGGTCGACGTCCAGGTCTTGAAGTCGCTCAGCTCTTCCTTGGGCTTCTGCGTGAACAGGTTGTAGGCCAGGCGCACCGTGAGGTGGCCTTCCTTGTGCAGCTCCTCGATGATGCTGTAGTCCTCGGGATAGTTCTGGTAGCCGCCGCCGGCGTCGATCACGCCGGTCACGCCCAGGCGGTTCACCTCGCGCATGAAGTGGCGCGTCGAGTTCTTCTGGTACTCGGGCGGCAGCTTCGGACCTTTGGCCAGCGTGGCGTAGAGGATCGTCGCGTTGGGCTTGGCCAGCAGCAGGCCGGTCGGATTGCCGCGTGCATCGCGCACGATCTCGCCGCCCGGAGGGTTCGGCGTGTCCTTGGTGTAGCCAACCGCACGCAGTGCGGCGCCGTTCAGAATGGCGCGGTCGTAGAGGTGCAAGATGAACACCGGGGTGTCGGGCGCCACAGCGTTCAGTTCGTCGATGGTCGGCAGGCGCTTTTCCACGAACTGGTGCTCAGTGAAGCCGCCCACCACGCGCACCCATTGCGGTGCAGGGGTGCGTGCCACTTGATCCTTGAGCATGCGCATGGCATCGGCCAGCGAACGCACACCGTCCCAGCGCAACTCCATGTTGTAGTTCAGGCCGCCGCGGATGATGTGCATGTGGCTGTCAATCAGCCCGGGAATGGCCCGCCGGCCGTTCAGGTCGATCACCCTGGTCTGCGTTCCCGCCAGCTTCATGATGTCCTGGCGCGTACCCACCCCGACGAAGCGGCCGTCCTGGATGGCCACGGCGTCGGCCTGCGGATTGGCACGGTCGAGCGTGGCGAACTTGCCGTTGACGAGAATGAGGTCGGGAGTCGGGTTCGGTGACATGGCGAATAGTTCCGAAGAGGCTGCCGCACCGAGGGCGGCAGCCGAGGCGATGAAGTGCCGGCGGGTAATGGACATCTCGGCTTATGCGTTCAGGAAGGCCAGCAGGTCGGCATTGACCTGGTCGGCGTTGATCACGCACATGCCATGCGATGCGCCCGGGTAGACCTTGAGCGTGGCGTGCTTGACGATCTTGGCCGACAGGCGGGCCGAATTGTCGATGGGCACCATCTGGTCGTCGTCACCATGCAGGATCAGCGTCGGCACGGTGATTTTCTTCAGGTCCCCGGTGTAGTCCACTTCCGAGAACTCTTTGATGCAGGCGTACTGGCCCAGGAGGCCACCGGTCATGCCCTGTGCCCAGAACGCATCGATAGTGCCTTGCGAAACCTTGGCGCCGGGCCGGTTGAAGCCGAAGAACGGCGTGGTCAGGTCCTTGTAGAATTGCGAGCGGTTTTCCGCCACGCCCTTGCGGATGCCGTCGAACACTTCCATCGGCAGGCCGTTCGGATTGGCCGCGGTCTTGAGCATGATAGGCGGCACCGCGCCGATCAGCACCGCCTTGGCCACGCGCTTTGTGCCATGACGGCCGATGTAGTGCGCCACTTCGCCGCCGCCGGTGGAGTGGCCGACCAGCGTTGCGCCCTTGATGTCGAGGGCGTCCAGCAGCGCAGCCAGGTCGTCGGCGTAGGTGTCCATATTGTTGCCCTGCGCGGGCTGGTCCGAACGGCCATGGCCGCGACGGTCATGGGCGATCACCCGGAATCCCTTCTGGACCAGAAAGAGCATCTGGGCGTCCCAGGCGTCGGCATTGAGCGGCCAGCCGTGCGAGAACACCACCGGGCTGCCCGTGCCCCAGTCCTTGTAGAAGATGCGCGTGCCGTCTTTGGTCGTGACGTAGTGGCCCTGATTCGTGGCGCGGCTGCTGGCTGGCGCGGCTTCCGCGGCCGTGGGCGTCAGTGCGGCAAGCGACGCCACCGATGCGGCCGCGGCGCCAACAGTGCTGCCTACCAGGAGTTGCCGGCGCGATGCATCGATGTTGTGACCTTGTTCCTGGGTGTGTTCTATTTGCATGATTAGGGCTAGCTGAAAGTTGGCTCGAAATCCTGGATGAATGAGATCGCTGGTTGCATCGGCCTATGCACGGAAATCGTGCGTAGGCCGATGACTATCTTCTTCCTGATCAGCTGTTTAGCGTGCGGGCACCGGGGCGATGGATTCGTGCCCCGTAGCCGTGCGCTGGGCGGCCTTGTGGACCATCGTGTAGGCGTAGTCGACACCCATGCCATAGGCGCCCGAGTGTTCCTTCACCAGCTTCATCACGGCGTCATACGTGTCGCGGTGGGCCCAGTCGCGTTGCCATTCCAGCAGCACCTGCTGCCAGGTCACCGGCACGGCGCCGGCCTGCACCATGCGTTGCATGGCGTAGTCGTGGGCTTCCTTGCTGGTACCGCCCGAAGCGTCGGCGACCATGTAGATCTCGTAGTTGCCTTCGAGCATGGCGCACAGCGCGAAGGTGGTGTTGCAGACCTCGGTCCACAGGCCGGCCACGATCACCTTGTTGCGGCCGTTGGCCTTGAGCGCATCGCGCACCTTCTGGTCGTCCCACGAGTTCATCGAGGTGCGCTCCAGCGTCTTCTGGTCCGGGAACACGTCGAGCAGTTCCGGATAGGTGAAGCCCGAGAACGACTCGCTCTCGACGGTGGTGATCGTCGTCGGGATATTGAAGATCTTTGCCGCCTTTGCCAGGCCGACGACGTTGTTCTTCATCGCCTGGCGGTCCATCGACTGGACGCCGAACGCCATCTGCGGTTGGTGGTCGATGAAAATCAGCTGGCTGTTTTGCGGGGTGAGGACTTCAAGCTTGGGGTTCGACATTGCGTTGCTCCTGTTTGGGGGGGCGAGAGTAAGGCTGCCGTGGCATCACCGCCGGGGCAGAGCCGCGTCGGGGCGGCTTGGCATAAGGGCCGCGACCGGCGTTTGTGTCCGGAGTGCAACCTGAGGGAAGAATAGTCGGCGCTGTCGGCCGACGCTATTGTCGATTCGTATTAGCCGTCCGCTGCCTTGGTTTCATCGCGAAGCCGGCAGGCTGTGCTACAGCAAATGGGGAGCGGCTTTGCCAACCCTTGCGGCGTAGGAAGGCATTGGGGCTGCGTGCGGGTTCGATGTGCGTTAGCCTGCAAACTGGCCGGCTTGGGCAGCCGCCAACAGTCACACTGAACTAACCCCATGGTATAAGTAGTCCATGATCCCGGTTGTGTGATGTAATCGAGAGTTTTGCGGGGTCAGGTCATGGTGGCGGAAGTGGGCCTGCCCAGACCTCGCGCACCGATGGGTGCACTGGAGATAGACTTTGACAATCAACAGCTTCGTAACCGCAGACACCTGTGCGAGTGATGAAGCGATGGTGCTGATCGTTGATGACGACGCGATGCTTCGCGGCGCGTTGGAGAACCTCTTCCGATCAGTCGGGATGCGCGTCGCACTGTTCGCATCCGCTGCCGAACTGCTAGCATTCGCGTTCCCGGACGCGCCCACTTGCCTACTGCTCGATGTCAGGCTCCGCGGGCAGAGTGGCCTGGACCTGCAGACTCGGCTGTCCCAAACGGGCATCCAGGTCCCAATCATTTTTATGACTGGTTACGGCGACATCCCCATGACCGTTGCCGCTATGAAGGCTGGTGCTGAGGATTTTTTGGCGAAGCCATTCCGTGAGCAGGACCTGCTCGATGCCGTGGCGGCCGCCTTGCAAAAGGATCAGCGTCGCCGCCATGGCATGCGTAAGCTGGATGAACTGCGAGCCAGCTACCAGAGCCTGACGCCGCGCGAGGCCGAGGTCATGCGCATGGTGGTGGCCGGTCTGCTGAACAAGCAGATCGCCGGCGAACTTGGTATCAGCGAGGTCACCGTGAAAATTCATCGCGGCCAGGCCATGCGCAAGATGAAGGCGCGCACCTTTGCCGAGCTTGTATTGATGGCACAGCAACTCGGCATTTGCGAGGCGCGGCATTGAGTCCCTGTAGCCTCCCGCGGTCGGCGGGAGGCATCTAGTGTCCTGTTCTGCAAATACCTTGCCATGAAATCGCCCAGTTGCCCGCCATGCGTCGTTGCTCGTCGTTGCCATAGCTACAGCTATGGCGCCTCCTCGCGCCTAGCCTGACGAGCAACTGGACGATTTCATTTTGGCAAGTTACTTGCGGAACAGGACACTAGTCCTGAGGCGGCAGGGTGAACTGAAACACGGCCCCGCAAGGCACATTGGGGTTCGCCCACAGCCGCCCTCCGTGTGCCTCGACGATCAACCGGCAGATCGCCAGGCCCATGCCCAGACCCTCCGCCTTGGTAGTGAAGAAGGTCTGGAAAACCCGCTCCAGATCTTGCGGCTCCAGCCCGATGCCGGCATCCTGAACCGCAACCAGCACAGCCCTCGATGCGTCGAGGCGCGACCGAATCAGCAGTTCCCGCGGCCGCTCTGCCACCTCTTTCATTGCCTCGATGCTATTCATCATCAGGTTCAGGAGCACCTGCTGCAACTGCACCCGGTCACCCACAACCGGCGGCAGGTCAGGCGCCAGCTCCGTCCGGAGCAGGACTTGATGGCGGCCTACCTCTCCCTGGATGAGGGCAATCGTGTCTTCGATAAGGGTGTTCATGTCAAGGCGCGCCGTGACGGCGGCCGTCTTCTTAAGCAGCGCACGCATGCCTCCAATCACTGCGCCAGCCCGATGGCCATCCTGAACGATGCGCCCCAACGTCTCTCGCACCTCGGCGAGATCGGGCGGCTGGCGAGCGAGCCAGCGCAGGCCCGCATTGGCGTTGGTGACGATGGCGGCCAACGGCTGGTTGACCTCGTGAGCGATCGAGGCGGTCAGCGCGTTCAATGTCGTCACGCGGGTAACGTGTGCCAGTTCGGCCTGTGCCTGGTGCAGCGCCTCCTCGGCGCGCTTGCGCTCGGTTAGATCAAGTATGTAGGAGACACCTTGGTCGCCACCCTCTTCGAATGTCGCGCACCCTAGCAGGACGAGCACGCGGCTTCCATCCTTGCGGAAGAACTCTTTTTCGAACGGCGGCAAGGTCCCGCTGATCCGGAGATCCTGGAGCAACCGTGCGTCACGCTCGCGCCAGTCCGGGGGCGTCAGGTCCGTCCAGCGCAAGGGGGCCGAGGCGAGGTCCTCGCGGTCGTAGCCCAGCATGCGGAGGAACGCGTCATTGGCCTCGAGGATTCGGCCGTCTAAGTGCCAGATGCAGATTCCGATAATATTGGCCTCGACCAAGCGCTGAATCTTCGCTTCGCGTTGCGCGAGATCCCGGTACAAACAAGTAATCTCCAGCGCAGCCGCCGCCTGCGAGGCGAGCATCTTCAGCACGGCGGTTCGGCTTGGCGCGAAGACGCGTGGCGAGAGGTTGTTCTCGAGGTAGAGCACACCGACGAGCTTGGCCTGCGTAATCAATGGCACGCAGAGAATGGATCGGGCATGATGCTGCAGAGTGTACGGATCGTCGGAAAATGGCTTCTGTGTCGCGGCATTGTCGAGAATGATGCTCTCGCGGGTGCGCAGGACATAGTGGAGCACCGATGCCGGCAGCGCAGTCGCAGTCACGCTCTCGTCGCGGAGCTGCACTGTGACAATATCGCCACCGGTCGTAGCCTCTGCTGCGATGCGCTGCTCGGACCCTCGGGGCAGGACCAGCAGTCCCCGTTCCGCGCCGGCCTGTTCAATCGCGGTGCGCATGAGTGTGTCGAGTAATTTGTCCAGGACGATCTCGCCGGACACAGCTTGCGACACGGCAATCACGGTGGCGAGGTCCAGGTGTTCGACCGGCGCCCCGATCGTCGTCGTTGGTGCGGGTGCTCGCTCTTCCCCCCGGAGGTGCGGATGCAACGCATCGAGTTGCCGCACCTTGCCGTCGGCGCCCCAGCGAAGATAGCCGTGGCGGGCATCCTGCATGTAGACACGGGCGATCTTTTCAAAGCCACGTGCAGCATAGAACTGAGCGGCCAATTCGTTGGCCAGCGCCTGAATATGGATGAAATCATTGTCCCGCGCGGTGCGGATGGAGCGCTCATAGTGTTCCATGGCGTCAACGTCGCGACCATCGAGCCGGGCGATTTCGGCACCAACCAAGGTGGCGCGGGCTGCGAAATTCTCGGGACACTGCCCGGCCCACGTCATGAGCTGGCGATGGTGGTCTGCCAATGCCTCCCGGTGCCGGGCCCGTTCCGGAGCAGCGGTCTTGTCACAAGATGCAGCCCGCGCCAGTGCAGCGTAGAAATGGTATTCCGCCTGCTCGAAGAACGAGGGGGATGTCCAGACCAGGCCCTCGGCTCTGTCCGCCGCCATAATGGCTGTTACATGGTCGCCGGCGAGATAGCGTGCCTGTAGTTTGCGAATCCAGTACCAGCAGGTAGCGAGCGTGGAGGCCGGCGCTGCATCCAGATAGCGCTCAAATTGTGCCTCGTCGAACTCGGTGTCATTGAAGGAGCCGAAGATCAGGGTTAGCCCGCGCAGTGTCCTGGCCAACTGGAGTTGGGGCGTGACCCGGTCGACCGCGAGACCGAACCCCGCCCGCCTCGCGAAGTCGATCGTGGTCGCGGCCTCGTGCTGGACCTCGGCCAGCGGATCGCCACAGGCGAGGTAATGCGTGATTAGGTTGTTGCGCGCGAAGGCGGCGTAGGTGAGGTCGCCGAGCTTATCTGCCACGTCGACCGCGCGCCGGATCAGGCTGCGCGCGTCGCGGATCGGGCGGGTCCATTGCATCACGTGACCGCCGAACACCTGGTAAACGCGGGCCTGGAACCGGTCCATACCGCGCTGCTCGACCAGGTCCAGGCCGAGCCGGCCGAAGCGGTATGCTGTCTTGTAGTCGCCGTAATGCGGCCCCAGGATCATGCCGAGCCATGCATAGGCAAGTGACGACGCGTCGCTGTTGCCGAACGCAAGGCTTAGGTTCGTCATCCGTCCAATGATCAGGATGGCCAAGTTGAGATCGGTGTACCAGGCGGGCGGCATGAGCGCGTTGAGAACGTCCATCGTCCCACACGCGATCGCATCGCTCATCAGCGGCAGATCGAGCAGCACCTCGATGGGGCGATCGCCAAGATTTCGCCACATTCGCTCGTATTCCTGGAAAACGTCCTCTTTCGTCGGGTGCGCCGAATATTCGACGCCAGCGCGACGCAGGTAATCGAGGCCCACCACGACGGCGCGCTCTCGTTGACCGAGCGCCAGAAAGAGCTGCAGCCGGAGTTGCGTGATGGCTGCGAGATCGGGGAGGCTTTCGGTTCGGCGCAGGAGCCCAGAAAGGCGCGCCTCCGCCTTATCGGAGGCCCCAGTGAGAAACTCGCATTCGGCAAGGTGGAAGGTGAGCGCAAAAGCGAATCTGGGTCGGCGCTGCCAGGCGTCGTCCTGCATGAAACCCGCACCGGCTGTGAGATAGGCCAGTGCCGAGGCGTAGGCTGTGGAGGCTTTGGCTCGCTGGCCGGCGAGCAGGTTAAGCTCGGCCACTCGTTCCCGCTCTTCGACGGCCGTTATCAGACCGGCGCCACGGTTGAGTTGGCCGACGATCTCGAAGACGCGCTCCCCGATTGCCTCTGCAGGCGTGCCCGCTACCAGGCGCCGGCCGATAGCGAGGTGCGCCGCTGGCCGCGAGATTTCGGGAATTAGCGCATAGGCAGCTTCCTGGATACGATCGTGCAGGAATCGGTAGGTACCGGGCAGGCGCGACACCAGTCCAGCGCGCACCGCCGGCCACAGCGCTGCATCCAGCAACGCTTCGCCGCCATCTTGCACCATGGCGAGCATCTCGATCGCCGCTTCGTTGCCGAGACACGCCAGTTGCTTCAGGGTGTCCCGGGTCGCGGCAGGAAGGCGCCTGAGCTTTCCTAGCATGAGCTCCGCGACATTGTCGGTAAAGCCTTTGGCCCGAATCTTCTCGAGGTCCCACGACCAGCGCGCGTCACGATGATCGAAAATGAGCAGCCCCTCTTCGGTCAGGGCGGTGAGAAACTGGATGGCGAAAAATGGGTTGCCGCCAGTCTTCTCCTGCACCAGTCGGGCCAGAGGTGCGGCGTCCCCAGGTGCACAATGCAAGGCATCGACGATGAGTCTGCTTACATCGTCGAACCCAAGGGGGGAAAGTGCGATGTCATTTACCCGCCCCCCGGCCTGGCGGATTGCCGGCAATCGCAGTAGCAACGGATGTCCGGGCTTGACGTCGTCATTCCGATAGGCTCCGATAAGCAGCACGTGGCGTACCTCCGGCTGGGTCGCCAGATACTCGAGCAGATCGAGTGTTGCCGCGTCCAGCCACTGCAGGTCGTCGAGAAAGAGTGCCAGCGGATGCGCGGCTTGGGCAAAGACGGCAAGCAGGCGCTGGAAAACCATCTGGAATCGGTGCTGCTCGTCGCGCGGCGGCAGCTCCGGCACCGGCGCCTGCGGCCCCAGAATCAGCCCGAGCTCGGGTATGAGCGGCACCATGAGGCCGCCATTCGGGCCCAGCGCCTCCGCCAGTGCGGCGCGCCAGGGCGCCAAGTCGGCCTCGCTCTTGCCCAGTAGTGGGCGGACCAGATTCTGGAAAGCCTGAGCCAACGTCGCATACGGGACGTCTCGCTTATACTGATCGAACTTGCCCGAGGCAAAGAGGCCATTCCTGAGAGCCAGTGCGCTGTGCAATGCAAGCACGGCCGAGGTCTTTCCGATACCGGCGTAGCCGGAAACCAGCACAATCTCCGGCGTGCCCTGGGTCACCACCCTATCGAAGGCAGCGAGCAAGGTTTCAATCTCGCGCTCCCGTCCATAGAGCCGCTCCGGAATCAATGGGCGATCAGGCAGGTCGTGCTCGCCGAGCGGGAAGGTGTCAATGCTTCCCCGGCTTTCCCATGCGACCGAACTGCGCCGTAGATCGGCCTCCAGCCCCCCTGCGGTCTGGTAGCGCTCCTCCGCTGTCTTGGAGAGCAGCTTCATCACCATGGCGGAAAGCACGGCCGGGATCGACGGTACCCGTTCCGCCGGCGGCACTGGCTGTCGGGCGAGATGGCTGTGCAACAGGTCCATCGGGTCGTCGGTGGCGAACGGCAGCACGCCCGTGAGCATTTGATAGAGCGTGACGCCGAGCGAATAGAGGTCGCTCCGCGCGTCGATTGACCGGTTCATGCGTCCGGTCTGCTCGGGGGGCATGTAGGCCAGCGTGCCGGCGATCTCTTCCGGTGGCGCCAGTGCCTGGCGCTCGCGCGACTGGCGCGAGGCAATGCCGAAGCCCGTGAGCCGGGCCTCGATTGGGGCATCGTTCACCAGGATATGGGCCGGCTTGATGTCCTTGTGTATGAGACCCCGCTGGTGGAACTGGTCCAAGGCCGCGGTGATGCTGATGGCCAGGCGCAAGAAACGGCCGACCTCCATGGGGGTGCCCAGCAGCTTGGCAAGTGGCTCGCCACCAGGGTCGTCAAGCAGTAAAACAGTCCGGCCATGCTCCCGCACAAGCTCCAGCGGTCTTACTGCCCAACTGCCGTCCAGTTCGTCCTTCAAGTCGTATTCGTGCGCGAGGCGCGCGAGACTAGTGGGGCGCGGGTGCTCGGCCGCGTACCACACAGCTAGTACAGCCTTTGGCACGCCATCTCGGCCGGGGAGCCAACCTCTACCGACAACGCGATCGCCATCTTCCCATACGACCGGGAAGCTGACACCTCTCTCATGGCCGAAGTAAAACAATGGGTTCATCTGCCGTGTTCCGCTCTCAAGTCGATAACTCCATTTGATGTTTTCGGGCGCTGGGTGGGTCGGATAAATTGCCGTAACGGTGATCCGGTCAAGGGGACCGAACGACGAAATTTTGCCACGGGGATGCCTATCTATGACGGGCTTCATTTGTCTACCTAGGATCACATCTAGGCATGACTGCCTTGTGCAAATACACCAGCAACTGAGTCAGGTCACATAACGAAGTTTGCTATCGATCCCAAGAACATTGCCAGTTCACGGATGTTCGCAGACATCTGCAGGTTGGTTAAAATTGCCCAGAATTCCTGGAGTTTCAATGGCGGCTTTTGCTCGGTCAGCTTGCCGTTGTTCCACGTCACGCTTCAAACACCAACGGCGTGAGTCTCAGACCGAGATCAGATCCCATACTGTTTCGAATGCCTGTTGCTGAATCCCGTCGACGTTTCCTCGCCTCGCTGGAAGCGGGATTGGCTTGATCCGTACACGGCTGTCTGCCAAATCCCTGGCCATAGAATGAATACGCTCGCGCCATGTAGGCCCGGCTGCTACCGAACTTCTTGAACGGCTTCTCTCCGCGGTTGCCGCGGTCGTTGCCCGCAGACGAATCCCACCTTGGCGCAAATGTCCCAATGTGACGACGCACCGGTTCTATCTCCTAACCCGTAGAGTTTGATGTACTAGCGACATGCCCATAAGGCGAACGGCGCTCAGTTCGGAGCGATCGGAACTGACATGGTTGGGGGCAGTATGTCAATCAGCACATTTGATATCTTCCGAGTTGAGAACGGGCCCTCTGGGTCGCATATCGCGGCCCCCATGATCGCAGCTGGCTACCTACATGTGCAGACCGTCGACGAGCATCCGATTCCTTACCCCTTTCGGAGCATCGAGGAACTATTGCAGATGTGCAAGGAGTCAAGTCGCACCATTGCCGACCTGATGCTCGAGAACGAGAAGTGCTGGCGAAGCACCTATGACATTCGCGCTGGGCTATTGGAATTTGCCGATGCCATGGAAGCTCCAATCGCGCTCGGCTGCTCAATCGGCGGCAAATTGCCTGTTCCGATTAGGATGCAGCGCGGTGATGCCGAGCGGTATCAGCAGCAATCAGAGCGCGGTGAGGAGTCTCTAGGTCATCCGTCATGGATGGTCGAGTGTGTTGACCTATGCGCAATAGCGGTCAGCGAAGAAAGTGCTACCGCGGACCAAATAGCGACCGTTCCGACAATTGGTGCTGCGGGTGTAATTCCTGCTGTACTGCAGTACTACCGTGAGTTTGTACCCGGAGCGAATGAGAATGGGGTGGTTGATTTCTTGCTAACCGCAGCAGCCATAGGCATCGCTTATAGGAAGAATGCGTCGATAGCTCGGCCGAGAGTCGATAACGATGGTGAAGTCGGGGTGACCTGCTCGATGGCCGCTGCGGGGCTTATGGCGGTGCTCGGCGGTAGCAACGAACAGATCGCGAACGCGATTGAGATTGGATTGGAGCACAACCTCGTCATGACCGGCGAACCAGTTGAGGGGGGCTACAAATTCCCTGTATCAAACGCGATGCCAAGGGGTGACATCAAGGCAAGCCTTGGGGCAGATTGAAAGGAAAAGCAATGGAACATATTGATGGTCTGACTCTGCGCAAGGCGTTGGGTGCTTTCCCCACCGGGGTGACCGTGATGACCACTTTGGACGCCACTGGAAGGCCATGCGGCATCACCGTCAACTCGTTCAGTTCTGTCTCACTAACTCCACCTTTGATCCTATGGAGTCAATCGCTTTCATCAAGGAGCTACCCCGTGTTTCGGGATGCCGGGCGGTTCGTAGTAAATATCCTCTCGGAGCATCAAATCCCAATTTCGAAACAATTTTCGACAGCTAGCGACGACAAGTTTCGCAATATCGTCTTTCGCCCTGGTTTGGGAGATGTTCCAATTATTAGTTCATGCGCTGCCAATCTGGAGTGCGTGAAGATTTCCGCCCATCCGGAAGGTGATCATGTCGTTTACATCGGACGTGTTGTCCGCCTGGAACGGTCCGAGAACAGGCCACTCGTCTTCGGGAACGGGCGCTACCTTGTAGCACGCGCCCATCAGCAGGATGAACTGGATTCTGTTCTCCCTTTGGAAGCCTAAGGCTGGTGTTCTGCAGCATGTCAAATGTAGTTCGGAAGGCCGCAACTCGGCGATGACAAAGTGCTAATTCGCTAGCCATCCCGCGGAAGATTGGTTCACTGTTCCTCGAGTTTGATGAGCAACGCGCGGGCCTCCCGCAAGTCCACTGTGTCGACGCCTTCACTGAACCAGCCGTAGGTCTCGGACAGCAAGGAGCGGGCCTCGGCATGCCGGCCATGCTGCTGCCACAGGCGGCTCAGCGCTACAACCGCGCGGAGCTTCGGCGAGCGGGCATCCTGCCTGCTGGCAATCGCGATCGCCCGCTGGAAGCAGGCTTCGGCTTCGTTGGCGACCTCGTTCGCTTCGCCCAGTCGGCCCGCTTCCAGCAGCGTCAGTTCTCCCTTGAGTCGATGCAACTCTGCTTCGTGCACCCGCTCTTCGGTTCGTTCCACGACAGCCAGCGCCTCGGCCACTGCTGCAAGCCCCGCTTCAACTTGTCCGGCTATGGCACAGGTTTCGGCCAGTAGCGCCAGGAAATGGGTTCGCAGAAGCTCGGCCCCGGTTTCGCTGTATGCACATAGGCCTTTTTGAATGAGGCCGATTCCCTCTGCTACTTGCCCGCCCGCAGCCAGGGCACAGCCCAACAGGATGGTTCCGCAAGCCAGGCCGTACGGCAAACCATAATCGGTGGCGAGGGCGACGAGTGCCTGCGCGAGATCGTGCGCCAGCTGCACTTCGCCACAGAACAGACGGACCTGCGCAGCGGCTATCAGCGCATCGGCCGTGTCCGAGGGGTGGGATGGGTTCTGGGCCAGGGTGAGTGCCTCCTGGCTGCGTGTGCAGGCTTGGGCCGGGTAGGCAAGCATCCACAGGTCCATGGCAATGAGGGCCAGCCCTTGCACACCAGGTTCCAGGCCATAGACGTAGGCATGCGAGCGGTGCTGCCGGGGGTCATAGAGTGCCATGGCCTGCTCCAGTCGCGCACGAGCCGGCACCAGTTCGCCAAGATAGAACAGATTGGCGCCCAACGCCCGACGTGCCTGGACCAGCAACGCAGGATCCTGCGCCCGTTCGGCCAGGTCAAGCAACTGCTCCGCCAGTTCGCGAGCAGTCCGGAGCTCCGCACGGACTGTGTAGAACGTGCGGAGTCCCATCAGGGCAGTAAAGAGCTGGTCCGTCTCGCCGAGTTGCCGGCAGAGCGCGAGCGCGCGCGTGTACGTTGCGCCCACTTGCGGGGCAGCGAAGCCTCCTTTGGCCATCCAGGCCGGGCCGAGGGTGATCTGGAGCGCGAGTTCCTGTTCTGCGCGCTCGCGGCCATCTGGTAGCGTGGCGAGCAAGGTCAGTGCCATGGTGAGGTGGGTGACCGCCTCGGCGTCAGCCGAGCGTTGCACGGCCTGGCGCCCGGCTCGGTGCAGGTACTCCACCGCCTTCGGTGTGTTGCCGCTGCGGCTGAAGTGATAGGCCAGCTCGCTGCAGTGCTCCTCGAGCTGAGCACTGAACAGGGCCTCGATCGCCTGGGCGGTGCGCTCATGCAACGCACGACGCCGCTCACTCAGCAGGGAGCCGTAGGTCACCTCCTGGGTCAGCGCATGCTTGAAGCTGTACTCGACCTCCGGGAACGCTGGCTGCTCGTAGATGAACTCCCCAGCCTGCAGCCGGGCCAGCAGGCTCTTCGTCTTGTCCTCGGGCTGCTCGACGACGCGTGCAAGCAGGCTCCAGGGAAATATCTTGCCGATCACGGCCAGGGTCTGCAGCAGCGCTTTCTCGGCTGGCTGCAGGCGGTCGATGCGGGCGGCGAGCACCCCTTGCACGGTGGCGGGAATGTGCAGCTTGCCCGGGACCTGTTCGAGGCGATAATGCCCGCGCTCGCCGCGCAGGACTTGCCCCTCGACCAGGTCCTGCACCACTTCCTCGATAAAGAAGGGGTTGCCTTCGGTCTGCTCCAGAATCAGCGGCTCGAGCCGGGCAAGTTCGGTGGCGTCGCCCAGCAGCGCGCGCAGCAGGTCCCGAGCTTCGGCTTCGCCAAGCGGATCCAGGCGTAGCTGGGTGTAATAGCTCTTGCGGCTCCAGTCGTGCCGGTATTCCGGCCGGAAATTGACCAGCAGCAGGATGCGTGCGCTGGGCACGCTCTCGCCGAGAAAACCGAGGAAGGCCTCGGTTTCGCTGTCGAGCCACTGCAGGTCTTCGACGATCAGCTCCAGTGGCTGGGTGAGGCTTTCGCGCACGAGCAGCCGCTTGATTGCCTCGAAGGTGCGCTGCTGGCGGATCTGGGTGTCCATCTGCGCCAGTGCCGAGCCTGGCTCGACGGCTCCCAGCAGGTGGCAAAGATAAGGCAGGCTGTCTTCCAGCGCACGATCCAGCGTCAGGAGCTTGCCAGTGAGCTTCTCGCGCCGCCGGCGCTCATCGTCTTGCACCGTGATCTGGCAGTAGTTTCGCAGCAGTTCGATCAGCGGCAGATAGGGGTAGGCTTTGCCGTGCGAAACCGAGAAGGTTTCGAGCACCAGGCCATCGCGCGGCGCGAGCAGCTTGAACTCGTGGCAAAGCCGTGACTTGCCGACCCCTGGTTCGCCGACCACGCCGACAATCTGCCCATGTCCGGCTCGTGCCCGTGCCCGCGCATCGTGCAGCTGTTCGAGTTCCCGGGTGCGCCCGACAAAGCGCGCCAGGCCGCGGCTGGCCGACACCTGCAACCGGGTGCGCAGCGGGCCCAGACCGACGACTTCAAAGACCTCGAGCGGCTTGGGCAGCCCCTTGATCGGCGTTTCTCCGAGGGCCTTGAACGCGAAATAGCCTTCGGTCAGGTTGCGGGTGTGTTCACTCGCAACAATCGAGCCGGGCACTGCAATGCTCTCCATGCGCGAAGCAATATGGATCGAATTGCCCACTGGATCATAGTCAGTGTGCAAGTCCTTGATGCGGATCGTGCGCACCACAACTTCGCCGGAATTGATGCCGACACGGATCTGCAGCGCGATGCCCTGGGCGAGGCGCACGCCGTCAGCGTAATGACGCATGGCTTCCTGCATGCGCAGCGCCGCCAGCAAGGCCCGCTGCGGATGGTCTTCGTTCGCGATGGGCGCGCCGAAGAGCGCCAGGATGCCATCGCCCATCGACTTGGCGACATAGCCCTCATAGTGATGCACGGCCTCCATCATCAGCGCCAGCACCGGGTCGATCAGGCGGCGGGCGTCTTCGGGATCGAGGTCATGGATCAGCGCGGTCGAGCCGGCCATGTCCGCGAACAGCGCGGTGACCATCTTGCGCTCGCCGTCCGCCGGGCCGCGGGCTTCCATCTCTGCCTGCGCCGCGAGGATGCGCTCGGCCAGATAGGGAGGGGTGTAGTCGATGGGGGTGCTGGACGCAGTTGCCGTGGCACCGGGGGCCGCGCTTGAGGCAGCGGGGGCGCTTACGGGAGCGCCCAGCGGCGCGCCGCATTCGCTGCAAAACTTGGCGCTGGCAGCCGCCTCTTGCCCGCAGGCCGGGCAGGCGCGCACCTGCCTGGCGCCACATTCCTCACAGAATTTGGCACCTGCCGGATTCTCGAACCCGCACCTTGCGCAGCGCATGGGCCTGTCCCCTGATGGGGCTAGCGACAGTCAACGATTAGATCTTATCAAGGCGGGCAGGGCCCGTCGAACGAGATGCCGTGCGCTTGCGCGTGGTGCTCGCTCCTGGTCGGAGCTTACTCACTGCTTCCGACAGCGCGGGCGTTGGGGGCCACTAACCGGCGGTTGCCAGGCCAAGCGGCGGGCCGAAGTGCTGTCCTATGTCTTCCTGCCCGGCCCATGTCGAGATCAGTGCTCAGTTCGCCACGTGGGTCAGGATTGGCAACCAGAAGGCCGCCGCGCGGCTCCGTCCCCTTACGTTTAATCCAGCGCCTCGCGTTCGCGCTTTGCCAGACATAGCCACTCGGAATGGTTGGATACAATGGGCGTTCGACGTGCGCGGTCAAGCTCCGACCGCGCCGTGCCTCGCTGTGCGGAATGAGAACTACTGTAGACATCGTCATCTATCCCGGATTCAAGGCCATAGAAGCGGTTGGCGCCATCAATGTCTTCGACTATGCCAACACCCGTTTGCGGCAACTCGGCAGTGATGCGAAATACGAGCTTCGCATGGTTGGGCCGCATGCCGGCGTTATCCGGTCCGATACGCTCATTTCGCTTGATGCAACGAAGGCGCTCAATGATTTGGTGCCCGCCGATGTGGTGGTGATTGTCGGGGCTCGCGACATTCTGAATGTCCTGGCGGCGTCTGGCGATATCGTGGACTGGTGCCGCACGTGTGCTCACAGGATAAGAACCATTGTGGGCCTTTGCTCGGGAAGCTTTTTTCTCGCTGAGGCAGGCTTGCTGAGCGGCCGGCGCGCTGCCACGCACTGGAGTGTGGCTGAACTCATGCGACAACGTTATCCCGAGATACTGGTGGACGCAGACGCCATTTTCATTCGCGATGCGCATGTCTGGACGTCTGCCGGCGTGACCGCCGTCTTCGATCTGGTCCTCGCCATGGTAGAGGAGGACCTGGGTCGCGATATCGCGTTGTCGGTGGCGAGAGATCTTGTGGTCTACCTGAAGCGACCGGGAGGGCAGTCGCAGTTCAGCGAACATCTGCTCAGCCAGATGACGGTTCATCCGAGGGTTCGCGATATACAAGACTATATCCATCGCTCACCAAAGGCGGATCTCTCGGTAAAAGTCCTCGCGGCGCGCTTTGCGATGAGTGAGCGAAATTTCTCCAGGGTGTTCCTGAAAGAGACCGGGCACACGCCTTCGGCTTATGTGGAGCAGACCAGGCTGGATGCGGCCCGGCGGCTCCTTGAAGACGGTGAACAGCCGCTGAAACGGATCGCCATGGAGAGCGGCTTTGGGTCAGAGGCGAGGCTGAGGCAGGCGTTCCAGCGGCGGCTGAATGTGACCCCCGGCGCTTATCGTGAGCGCTTCGCGAGCACTGGCGTCGAGGATATTGCTGACGTAGCTTGATGCGGCCCACCTACTGTGGGGAATGCCGGATCGCGCCGGTAGAAGCGCTGTATGCCGCCATGGCAGCCGTCTGGACAGCAGTTCCAGGCTCACGGCCCGCTCCTCAGTACAGCACCACGGAGCGGATCGACTCGCCGCGCTTCATCAGGTCGAAACCTTCGTTGATGCGCTCCAGCGGCAGCGTGTGCGTGATCAGGTCGTCGATGTTGAGCTTGCCGTCCATATACCAGTCGACGATCTTCGGCACGTCGGTGCGCCCGCGCGCGCCGCCGAAGGCCGAGCCCTTCCACTCGCGCCCCGTCACCAGCTGGAACGGTCGCGTCGAGATCTCCGCGCCGGCCTCGGCCACGCCGATGATGATCGACTTGCCCCAGCCCTTGTGGCAGCACTCCAGCGCCTGGCGCATGACCTGCGTGTTGCCGATGCATTCGAACGAGTAGTCTGCGCCGCCGTCGGTGAGCTGGATGATGTGGTCGACCACGTTATCCACGTCCTTCGGGTTGATGAAGTGGGTCATGCCGAACTTGCGCGCCATGGCTTCGCGCGCCGGGTTCAGGTCCACGCCGATGATCTTGTCGGCGCCCACCATCTTCGCGGCCTGGATCACGTTCAGGCCGATGCCGCCGAGGCCGAACACGACCACGTTGGCGCCGGCTTCCACCTTGGCCGTGAACAGCACCGCACCCACGCCGGTGGTGACGCCGCAGCCGATGTAGCAGACCTTGTCGAACGGCGCATCCGGGCGGATCTTCGCCAGTGCGATCTCCGGCACCACGANGTGGTTGGCAAATGTCGACGTGCCCATGTAGTGGAAGATCGGCTTGCCGTCGATGGAAAAGCGCGAGGTGCCGTCCGGCATCAGGCCCTTGCCCTGCGT
>NZ_KB902966.1:0-3631 GCF_000379565.1 Cupriavidus sp. UYPR2.512
GCGATGGCTCTATGACGAACTGAAGCTGTTCAATGGCTATCGGGTTCGTCGTGGCCCATCGACGAAAGCGTCGCCAGCATGATGAGTCCCATAAACTTGACATGAAGCAAACAGGAGAGCGTAGTGCCATATGTGGTGTTGGCTCAAATGTGGTCTTGCGGGGACGGGCGAGGTTAGTCAGCGGTGTTTGCCCATTGAAGGCCACATAAATTTGCGCCGGAGTAGTGTCGGAGATCCGAAGGTTAACTCGGAGATCCGATCATGTTCGGTACGTTGTTTCATTACCCTCGTGTACTGGCTCGTCATCGCAATGGTCCGTCGGCCGATGATCGAGAACGCTATCTGGCCCACTGCGCACAGGGCGGTGCTGCCCATTCAACGCTGTTGAGCCTTGCACCTGAGCTCCTGGCAATTTCCCAGCGTATCGCGCTCGACAACGGACGATTGATTCCGTCTGCTGAGGTCGAGATGGCAGCCGATCGCTGGGTTCGTTACCAGCGACGGCATCAGCGAATCCTGACGGCAAAGTTCTCGCGGGAACGGTTTATTCAGACCGCTACGGCCTGGCTTCGCTTCCTGGGACGACTGCAGGAGCCGCAACCTGAAACGCCGCCATTCGTCGATCTTGTTCAACGGTTCGACAGCTACTTGCGCGAGGAGCGCGGCCTGTCGTCACACACGATTCACAATCGATGCTGGCACGTTCAGGCGTTTTTGTCCTGGCTCAGTGAGCAAGGAAGCAGCATCGGCGTGATGCGACTCGAACAGGTCGACGCCTTTTTTGCACTGAGACGAATGCAAGGCTGGTCCCGGGTATCGATGGCCAGCCTTGCCGGCGCGATGCGAAGTTTCCTCCGCTACGCCGGTGAGCAAACCTGGTGCTCGAAGACACTCGCCGCCGGTATCGAAGGACCGCGTCTGTTCAGCCACGAGACGCTTCCAGCCGGGCCAAAGTGGGAAGACGTGCAGCGACTCATTCGCAGCACCGATACGGACAGTCCCCATGATATCCGGGACCGCGCCATTCTGTTGCTCCTCGCGGTCTACGGGCTGAGAAGGGGTGAAGTCGTGGGCCTGACTCTGGACGACGTGGACTGGGAACATGACATCCTTCACATCAGCCGTCCAAAGCAGCGGAGCAAACAGGACTACCCGCTTGCAGCCGAGGTAGGTGAAGCAATTCTGCGGTATCTGGAACAGGTACGACCTCATATTGTCTCGCGCTCTTTGTTTCTCACCATACGAGCCCCGTTTCGTCCACTCGCGCCTACGAGTCTGCACTACCTGGTCAACCGACGATTGCGGCTTCTGAATATCAGTTGCCGTCGTGGTGGACCCCATTCACTTCGACACGCGTGCGCGACTTACCTCGTGGCTGAGGGACTCTCACTCAAGGAAATCGGTGACTACCTGGGTCATCGCAGCGCTTATGCAACGCGCACCTATGCCAAGGTCGATCTGGCTGGCCTGAGGCAGGTTGCAGACTTTGCCCTGGGAGACTTGCTATGAAACTGCCTGAAGCGGTTGCCGCCTATGTGGCCTACAAACAGTCACTGGGGATGCGCTTTTCCACTGAGGCGCGTACCTTGAAGTCCTTTTATCGAACGCTCGGCGACATCGATATGCGCGAGATCGACGCCGATCGTGTCTATGCGTTCCTTGCCGGTAAGGGTCCCATCACGGCTTTCTGGCATCGCAAGCTCAGCGCGCTGCGCGGCTTCTACCGCTTTGCCATTGCTCGCGGCTACACCACCAGTTCACCATTACCCTTAACGGTACCCAAGGAGCCCCGGACCTTCGTGCCGTACATCTATTCGCGAGAAGAGATGAAGCGTCTACTGGCGGCGACGGCGGATCGTGAGCGCTGCAATCTGTCGTCGCTAACCTGCCGGACGCTCCTGCTACTGCTCTATGGTACCGGGCTTCGCATCGGCGAGGCTGTCGGCCTGAATCTGGCGGATGTGGATCTGGACTCTGGAATCCTTTGCATCCGTGAAAGCAAGTTTTACAAGACACGGCTGGTGCCGACCGGACCAGATCTGACTTCGGTGCTGGTTCAGTATGCCGCCGAACGCAACAAATGGCCGCCGCTCAACCGAGACGCCGCCTTCCTGTTGACGAAACGTGGACAGCGCCTGTCCAGAGCTGGCGCCGAGCATGCCTTCAAACAATTGCGTGAACGCGCACAGGTACGTCGTGGCGATAGCGCACGGTATCAGCCACGACTTCATGACATTCGGCACACCTATACGGTTACCCGGTTGGTCTCCTGGTATCGCGAAGGTGCCGATGTACAACGCTTGCTGCCTCAGTTGGCAACCTATCTTGGTCACGTGCATATTGCCGCCACCCAACACTACCTGACCATGACGCCAGAACTGCTGCGACAGGCGAGCTTACGGTTCGAGCGCTACGCCCGGGGAGGTGACGATCATGGGTGACACAATGTGGGTCCGGCGCTTCCTGCTCGAGTACCTGATTGGCGAGCGGAACCTCGCTCGCAACACCCAGCAGAGCTACCGCGACACGCTGTGCCAACTGATCCCTTTCGTTTCAGGTCAAGCCCACAAACCGGTCGACCGGCTGGCAATGACAGATGTGTCGGCCGAGATCGTCCGGGACTTCCTCTCAGATATCGAAGTCCGTCGCGGATGCAGCGTCGCGACGCGGAATCAGCGTCTGGCTGCTATCCATGCTTTGGCTCGATTCGTTGGCGAGCACAGCCCGGAACATATCCAATGGTGCACCCAGTTGCGCTGCATCCCCTACAAGAAGACTACAAGAGCGGTGGTGCCCTATCTCGACAAGGCTGAAATGGATGCGCTCCTTGCTTGCCCAGATCGACGTACATCTCAAGGTCGCCGTGACTACGCCCTGTTGCTGTTTCTTTACAATGCCGGTGCGCGGGCGGACGAGGCGGCCCACCTGACCATCGGCAACGTCGATGCGATCTCCAGCAGTGTGAGCGTTCTCGGCAAGGGTCGAAAACAGCGACAGTGTCCGCTATGGCCCGACACCGTGCAAGAGTTGTGCAACCTCGCTGGCCAACGACCACCGCAGGAAAGAGTATTCCTCAATCGCTGTGGGCAACCCCTGACGCGTTTCGGTATTCACGCGGTCGTAGAGCGCTACGCTGTCAAGGCGCGAGCCAATATGCCCTCGCTCGCATCCAAGCGCGTCAGCCCGCACAGCATTAGACATTCAACAGCGACCCACCTGCTTCGATCCGGCGTCGATATCAACACAGTACGTGCGTGGCTTGGTCATGTCTCCATCGATACGACCAACGTTTACGCCGAAATTGATTTGGAGATGAAGGCTAACGCCCTGGCGCGGCTTACTATCCCTAGCGATCGAAAGGCGAATAGGCGGTGGGCCAAAGATCCCGCGTTGATGGCGTTTCTCCGGTCCTTGTAGCAGGCTTTTTATGTGGCGTTCGGCCGGCCGGATCCTGTCAGGATCGCGGCTCGGGCGCCGCAAGACTACATTTGAGCCAACACCACATATCGCATAAAATGTGATCGATCACATTTAGTGCGGGAAAACCGCATGCTGCGTTTGACGTGGCGGGAGCTGGAAACGTGACTATGGTCGCCGGATTGCGGGCCATCGCAAAAGCGGTGGAATCACC
>NZ_KB902967.1:0-3586 GCF_000379565.1 Cupriavidus sp. UYPR2.512
ACCAGCGAATAGATAGCGGCGCCGCGTTCGCCGCCACTGTCGGAGCCGAAGTGCAAGTAGTTCTTTCGATCATGCAAATATGTGCATGATCGAAATTATGCGCAGTTGCAAATTATGCGCAGTCCGTCATCAACGGCGATTGCTCCGGCAGTCGCCGGGCTGCTCCACGAGGATTTGCGGTCCGGCGAACTACGCATAATTACAACGACTCCAGGAACTGCAAGAGTCGATCCGGCGGTCGATATCGACTCTTCTTTACATGTGGCGGCTGAATGGCGTTCAGCGCCCGCTCCTTCATTTCCAGATTAGCCTCCAGATAGCAATGCGTGGTGGCGGTGCTTTCGTGTCCCAGCCAGAGAGCTATGACTGACAGGTCGGCACCCGACTGAAGCAGGTGTGTTGCGGTCGTGTGCCGGACCATGTGGAGAGTGACGCGCCGCTTCCTGAGCTGCGGACATTGTTCCTTTGCTCTCGTTATGGCAATTCTCAACCTGTCAGCGACATTTGAGCGCGTCATCGCGTTGCCCGACCGGTTTGGAAACAACCTGTGACTTGGCGCGTCCGGGATCCTCGGGAGCCACCGTTTGATTAGGGTGGCAGTGGATCGCCATAAAGGTACGGTGCGCTGCTTGCGCCCCTTGCCCAGAATGTGGACACAGGACGAGGGCCCCAGGATGACATCACCGACTCGCAGTGCGAGGATCTCCGAGACCCGCGCACCAGTGTTATACATGGTTGCAAGCAGTACACGGTCGCGTTGCCCGGTCCATGTGTCCGGATCCGGTGCGACCAGCAACTGTTGCACCTCCTCGCGCGACAGGAAGCCAACCAGAGGTTCGTCGCAACGCTTCATCGGCACGGCAAGCACGCGCTGGATGACGGCCAGTGAAGCAATGTCCCGGTATGCCGCGTACTTCATGAATGAACGTAACCCGGCGAGTCGAACGTTGCGCGTACGCGTGCTGTTGTGCCGGTCAATCTCGAGATGTTTCAGGAAGGCCAGCACCAGTGGTGCGTCCAGGTCGGCCAGCGTGAGATCAGATGGAGACTTGCGCACGCGATCGGAAGCAAACTTCAGGAACAGGCGGAACGTATCGCGATAGCTCGATATCGTCTCCTGGCTGACGGCGCGTTGTTCCATCAGCCGTTCAACGAAGAAGTCCTGCAGAAGCGTGGCGAAGGATGGAATGGAGCGGACTTTACTCATGGCCGACTCCCTGCGCAAAGTGTGCAAATTTCTGGTTCACGACTTCCATGAGTTCAGGAACGGCAGTCAGGTACCAGTAGGTATCGCTCGGCTTCACGTGCCCGAGATAGGTAGTTAGGGCAATCATCCGGTTATCGACGTTTACGCCCTCCTGGTACCACCTGAGAATGCGCCGACATACGAACGAGTGGCGAAGATCATGGATTCGAGGCATTGCATGGTCACCTCGAGCATGCCACCCGAGTTGCTCGCGAAGGCGACCAAACACCCAGTGAACGGTTCTGGTGTGCAACTTCCCGCCACGAAGGCTCACAAAGAACGAATTGCATGGCTGCGCGGCGACATACCTGCGACGTTCGGCGTAGTGCTTCAGGGCAAGCGTAACGGTCGGATGCAGCGGGATCAGGCGCGACTTGGCGAATTTCGTCTCCCGCACAGTCAAAGTGCCGTCAATGAGGTTCACGTCGTCTCGAACCAGGTTGATGGCTTCCGAGATGCGCAAGCCGGTCGCCGCAATCAACCCGAACAATGTTTCATAGGTTAATGGTCGGATCGAACCAGCCGGGGACATTGCCGCCGAGGCAGCAAGGAGTTCTGCGAGTTCCTGCTCCGTATAGATGTGCGGCACCAGACGGCGATGCGCTCGTCCGCACAGATCACGCTGCGGAACCACGGTATCAGGATCGAACTGCCTTAGATACTTCGTGAACGGGCGGATGACCTCGATTCGCCGCGCACACGTAATGTCCCGTTGAGTTGTCGTCGAATGGGCCCAGGCCAGAACGAGGCTTTCGGTGATTGGGCCACGATGGTTCATCGCATCAGCGAAGCGGGCGAAGTTCATCATCACTTCCCCCGTGATCTTCAGCTCGAAACCGAGACTGCGTCGCTCTGCGAGATACGCTTCCACCAGCGAGACCATTGTGTGTGCCAAATGTGCAGAGCGTTTCATGATCGTCTCCCCGGCCACGGAAGCGTCACGGCTTCGAGGCTTCGCAGGTCGATCTTCGTGTAGATCGCGGTGGTATCAATGCTTTTGTGACGCAGGACGTCAGCCACTACCTTCAACGACAAGCCAGACCGAAGAAGCCGTCGGGCAACGCTGTGCCTCAGAAGATGGGTCCCGGATCGGTCTCGCCAGCCGCAACGAACATACGCGGCTTGCACCGCTTGGTGGACGCGGCCCGTCCCTAGTGGAAGGTCGGTCGGCGCGGAATGTCGCACAAAGACAGCGCGGGAGGTCGTCGTTGCCTTTCGGGCTAACCGGATGTAGTCAGCGATCGCGCGTCCGGTCGGATCAGGCAGTGGAATGACTTGCGTCCGTCGTGATTTGCTGCGACGGATCTGCAATGTGCCTTCGCGCCAGTTGATATCGTCGAGCTGGATTTGCACGACTTCTCCTGCCTGTAACCCAAGGTCCACCAGACAGCGAACCATGGCGTAGTCACGCAGACTAGCAGGCGTGTTCCGATCGAACGAGTCCAGAAGCTGACTGATCTCCGGATCCGAAAGCGTTTCGGGCAGTGGCGCCAGTCTCCAGCCAGCCACGCCCGGAACCGCGGCGATCAGTTCGTCGACGCGATCGCCATATATCGTGGCCCGGAACCGAAGGTAGCTGCGTAACGCGCTCCCTCTTACACCTGCTGCTCCGGCTTTGCATCCGCCCGGGTAACGTGTCACGAATCGATGGATATCCCGAATTGTGATCGCGGCGACATCGATCTGTCTGCCCCGGAAGTACTGCAGCAGGAAGTCACGTGCGATCCGTGCACGCTGATATCTCGTACATTCCGCGAGACCGCAGACCTCTTCCAGATACTCGGTGAACCGGCAAACCTCCTGTCGCAGGACGTCCGGTACCGTGCTCAGATACCGGGGTGTCCCAGGCCTCCCCATAACGACGAGCAGATGTCGCAGTGCCGCACTCATGTCCGCCCGGCTTCGCGGAGTCGGGTCCGGACAGGTGCACTTCGGCAAATGATCGTTCACAAAGCAACAGGCAAGTCGGTCATCGATGCTGTCTGCTGCCGTCCGGCGTCTCGTAAGCCAGTACGCGAAGTGTGCGACGCATCTCACATAGTGGTGGATGGTACGCACCGCGTAGCCACGCTCAATGAGATATTCGCAATAGCGCTCGGCGAATGGAGAAAGGACGCTGCGCCACAGCCACGCCTGAGGCTGCGGTCGTAGAGGAACCAAGCCGATCATGATGATCCTCCTGAAAGGGAATAACTGCCCAATTAGGGGATCATTTTTTATGTGCAGTTTGGCGGAACGGCCAGCGTTGCGCAATCCCGCTGCTCCGGCACCAATTAGCAAGTTGCTCGAACGGACCTCAGCATAATTCGCGGCTGCGCATAATTTCGACCGAGAGCAACA
>NZ_KB902968.1:0-3573 GCF_000379565.1 Cupriavidus sp. UYPR2.512
TTTGCGACGCAGTTAACAAGCCCCTCTGCTATGTCATTGAACGTAAACGGTTTTTTCAAGCCGCAGGCCGGCCGCGTTTTGTATAAGGGCATGGCTTGAGGTCCTTGTCGGGGTCCTATGGGAGGAAACCGTCAGCTACGTTTACGGGCTTGATCATGAAGATCCGGTCGCAAAGGTTACGGTTACTACTAATGGAAGTTTCGGAGACTTGCTTTGGCGAAGGACGGGCGGCTGGGTGACATTTCTCAGCATGCAGCCCAATGGGCGAACAGAGGTAAGACGCCGCGGGTATTCCACGGAGGTAGAGACCGGGTACTATCTCAATGTCTCGCAATTGGCCACACATGAGCCTGCAATTGACAATGCGCTGCGAGCCGAGGGCTCTGACACGGGCAGTGCCATCGCCAGATGGGGTGGAGCGGCTGCGAGGGAAAAGCTGGACCCAATGGGGGGTGATGGTGCTTTCGGTGCTTATTGACACGGTTTCAGCAAGAAAACGGTTCTGTATCAACGAGTTGTGCAAAGAGCTTTTCGTGGAAAAGTCGAGTGTACAAATTATTGATTTCAAAAAGGATTTCGCCCTCCGGCGTATTATTTTGCGGAGAAAGCACGATCACCCCGTCTACGCTTCCCTTCGTCGTTCGAACCGTTGCCCACCTTTGGCGCCAGGAGTATCAGAGCAGAAACGCCCAGGATATTGCGAAACGTGGCGCCGAGCTGTACGACAAGCTATGCGGATTCGTTGGCGATCTGCAAAAAGTTGGGGAGAAACTGGGGCAGGCAAAGGCAGCGTACGACGATGCTCATAGCAAGCTGGCCACCGGTAAGGGAAATGCGATCCGACAAGCAGAGATGTTACGTGCATTGGGAGTGAAGCCGGGAAAAAACTTGCCGGCTGCGTTGGTTGAGAGCGCTCGCTCCGACGAGGAAATCATTGTGCCGCCTCTCGCGGGACTTCCTTTGGCCATCGACGGGTGAGCCTGATGAATTGGCGGGGAACGGCTAGTTTCAACGCCTCAGAATTTTAGCCAACAAGTTCTGATTGCTGCGCGACGGGGTGTGATCGCCCCGCAGCTATCCCAGCAAATCGAATATTTGCGAATTAACAACTCGCTCAAACCAGAGTTAATGAGTCGGCTCGAATTTATAGAATTGGCGGCCCTAGTTGATCATCGTCCGCCTTGAGCGTCATGTATTCGAGCCGCCACTGAGTCAATGTCCTGGCACGACTCACGGGGAGATCGTCCTCCGAAATCGAAAAGCAAGCCTTCAACACAATGAATTTCCCGTCTTGCAGACGCAGACGAACGGCATCTTCGATCTCAGTCGCTAGACGGTCCGCAGCCTCAGCCGAAGCATCCACATCTTCACCAGGAGCGAAGACTAGTACGATGCCTAGTTGATACGGGTCTCCTTCCTTGCGTTCGATGCTCTTGCCGGCGTCAACGTCGAAGTAGACGAAGGATATAAGCTCACTGGACTTCTCTAGCGCTTTGGACAACTTTGAGTCCGCCTTGGTACTCGCCATGCGCTTGACAAAGGCATCGGGAAAGGCAGCTCGATTGTAACGCGAGCCCAGCCAACTGCGTAGGACTGCAAGGGACTTTCCATCAAGCCCGAATGTCTCGTCAGGTTCGAATCGAGCCAACTCGCTCTTGGCAATCGACTGCTTTCTAGTGCTGACAAGCTCTATATGCACTGGCTCTCCGCCGCGAGTGGCGGCATAGTGGAGTGTTCGTGGTGCCTTGCCCCACGTGAAATTACCGTCGACTTTCTGGACAATTCGACCCACGATGACTTCGACGTCCGGTTCGACGGTGAGATTATCGTTAGCTAGATCGCAATCATGGGAGACGACCACAACGCAATGGGCATCTGCGCCGCCCGGGTAGCTCAAGAGGAAATGCTCCATGGCAGCTAACGGCAGCACATTTCCTTGCCGCCATTTTGTATCGCGATTCCACTGCTTCGCTTCTTGTCCTGCCATACGGTATTAGTTGCTCTCGTCTAAGGACGGACTTCCGATGTCAAAAGCGTCAAGTTTAGACTTTCGGCCGGCTAGCAAAGCGTCGAGTTTGTCACGGGACCCCGCGCCGCGCTGAACGATTCGAATCAACTTCTTGGCAGTCTCTTTGCCGTCGGCGCCTTCGGACAGCAATTGCAGAAAAGACTTACCGTCTGCCACGGACCGGTCGAGCATCACACCAGAGGGTTTAATCCCTAACTCCGAGAATACACTTGCTGCCTGTGCAAGCTCTCTGAGTCGTTCTTGATAAATAGCCTTCGGTGTTTCACCCTCGAGCCAATTATATAGAGTCTGGCGTGAGACCCCAAACACCTGCGGCAATCGCGATAGGGTTCGTCCAAAACCAGATTTTACCTGCTGCATCAACTTCGCGAACGGCGCATTCTCCGCCGTTGGCGTAGGTATGAGCACCTCGAAGGGCTGGTAGCCATAGGGTTGACTCACAAACGCAGCGAGCGCTAGGCCGCCCGTTCCGACTTCCAGATTGGGCCAAGGGCGCTCTGTGACCTTAACCCGCAGGTGAATTCCTGCTTGCGGCCGGTAGTTTGCAACATCGAAATCCGAGGTTGCAGCGAAAGGAAAGAAGGCAGAGATCATCACTCATCCCAAACGGCAAGAGCATGAGGCGTTATGATCCTTCGGAACGCGGCGCCGATGACATCATGTATTGCACCCAAACTATTGCCCACACCTTCAAGTGAGAATAATTTGCGCCCTTCGATAAATCCATCCGTATCCAGAATAGCGTGTTTGCCCCTAGCTTGGGAAAATCGAGGTTGTACGATCATGCCATGGGGCAGTAGGTCCGGCGGAAAGGCTAGGCTTCCATCTTGAGTGAGAACGCGTGCGCGGAGGCGAGTATCGCCCACGGCGTTAAACATCTCGACAAAAGTGTGCAAAGCCTGTCCGCCTAGACTGTCACCTAGACCTTGTACCTGTGGTGCTAAGTAGCGCTCTAGTGGATCGCCATGTTTCGGAAAAACGTGGTCCAGGTACCTTAACCCTACTCGCTCTGTGAAATCAAGGTTAACCAAATCATGCACTAGGCTGAGCCCTTTCAGAAAAGCTCCTGAAAACGACTCGTAAGTTCCATAGTTGGTCGACTGAAATGTCAGCGATTCAGGACTCAGCACGAAACTATGCGTCTGCTCGACGTTCGCAAATAGATACTGGACTTGCGGCACGGGCTGAGGAACAGCTTGCCCTTCTTGAACCGAAAACTGCAGAACAACGTTGCTGTGCGTCGAAAATGCAGGAAAGCCAGTCCGGCGCAGGCCATCTTGAATTGACGGCAGGTATTCTGAAAGCTTTAAAAGTGCATTAAACCGCACTTGTGCCAACGTGAAGTAAACCGGAGGATTCTTCAGCGGCTTTCCCATTATCAACTCCTGTGTAGGGGGCCTACTTTACACTTCGGTTTACAATGTGGCAACAGGTTTTACTTCGAGACGTGCCCAGTACTGACTACAAGGGACGGCTTCAGAAAACGGAGAATATTGCCCGGTAAGGGGGAGTACGCCGGAACCGCCGAAAATTCCGGAATTTTG
>NZ_KB902969.1:0-3498 GCF_000379565.1 Cupriavidus sp. UYPR2.512
CCTGTCGCAAGCTCTATCAGTACCTGAATCGGGCTTCACTCGGCTAGCCGCACATCCGCTTTCACCCACAGATTCCGCCGACGAGCCAAACATTCTGGCGTGACAGATTACTTTGCCCTGACGCAGCATAGGCGGGGTGTCGCTGCACGTGCCAAGGCGCTGGGTTCTCCGCAGTACGACGTACATATAGCCGTCCACGACGAACACGCGCAACGGGATCAAAGGAGTCTTCCCGGAAAAGCATCGGTGCATCCTCGAGACGCGCAAAGCTCCGATTACGGGGCCAGTCAGAAAGCGCACCCACATGAGCCGCAAGAGAGACGAAGGGCGGCGATGGCCAGATGGCATGCCCGTACAGGCTCAGCGAGCCCTCGTAGAAGAGGGACGTATCTTGGTCGATCCCGATGGCTGTCCCACTCATGATCCTCCTTTTCTGTATGGTTATCGGGGTGATCGTACCTTTCGTGCAAAAAGTGGCGGCGATCAACCGGAGAACCGCCTCCGGCAAGGCTATGCCCCTTCCCGCCTTTCGCACGACCGGTGAGATTGCAACCCCTTGATTCACAATAGCTTTTGGGGCCAGACCGCCAGATTTAACACGAAAGGTACGATCACCCCTTGAGCCACGAGGGCATCTCGCCCTGCCCGTCCCAGGTCAGCCCTTCCGCGTTGCGGTAGCAGACCACCGGCGCCGGTGGTGCGGGCGGTGGAGGTGGCTCGGGTGGGGGCGGCGGCGCAAAGCACCCCGCCGCGTCGAGCTCTTCGAGGGTGAGCCCGTAGTCGTCCATCTGCGCCTGGATCCAGCGGATCGCGTCCGCCCGCTCAGTTTTTGCTGTCATCGCTGCCGTCACTGCTGTCGTTGCCTTCGTCCTGGTTGTTAGGCAGCGCTGCCCCCGGGTCGTTGCCCGGCTCTTCCCCTTGGGCTTCCTGCGCAGTGGCCGCCGAACTTCCGGCCTGCCGAGTTTGCTAATCAGAATGGGGGCGGACCGGCCGCGCCCGCCAACCTGTCGTTCAGGACAAGAGATCGATTAGGAAACGCTCGGGCTTCTTGCCAATCCACGCGGGAGCCCTACCGCGCCCCGACCAGGTCTGGCCCGTCTTCGGGTTGCGGTACCTCGGAGGCGGCGCGGCCTTCGTCTTGCTCGGAACAGCGCGGGCAGCGGGCTCAACACTGGGCTTGCCCGCAATGTCCTCAATGCTGAGGTCATACTCCTGCATCCACTGCCGAATCTCCTCCACGACCTTTGGCACTTCCGTGGCTCGCCACTGCTCAAGTTGCGCATTGACAGATGCCAGTTGAGCGAGCAGTGAGGATTGGGACGGGCGTTGGGTTGCGGTAGGCGCTTTTTGCTCCTGTCGCGGCTTCCGGGTTCGCGTCTTCTGAGTCGGCGCTTCCGGGGCAGCCTCCACGCCACGCAGTGTTATCTGCTTCGGCCCGCGCTTCCGGGTTGGGGTCGCTTGAGTCGTGACTTCCGGAGCGGCAACTTCGGCTCGGGTTTTCGGCTTTCGACCGCGCTTCGCGGCCCGCGTCTCTTCAGGCGCTGCTTCCGGAGCAGGGACGTAAAGCGGTGCTACCGGGGCGGCCGTTTCGGTCAGTTCATCCTGTGCGGCAGCTTCCATCGGTTCGTCCGTGGCCAGGACTTCAACCGGAGCTTCGGCCACGGCTTCAGTGGTCGCTTCCGAGGGCATGGCTTCAATGGGCGCTTCTGGCGCGTCAGATTCAGTCAACGCTTCCGAGGCGGCGGCTTCCCTCGATGCTTCCGGTGCCACGTCTTCCGTTGAAGCGTCCGGGGCTGCGTAAGGCCGCCGGCGCCGATATGACACGGTCGCCGTCGGGCCGCTATCCCGGCTTGTCGACCAGAAGTCCAAGCGTCGGGTCTGAGTGTCAACGCTGCCACTACCGGCGCATGCATCACTGGCTTCACCCATGACGGGATCCGCGTCGCGCATCGCCTCAGCGAGGGGAAGCTCCTTCTGACCCAATCCGTCCGTCGCATTGCTCGGGACAAGGGGTTCAACCACTTGCTCTGGGGCCAATTCGTTCTCCTTCATTGAAGTCACTGCAGGTGCAGACGCTTCCTAATTCCATGGACGGTGAGACCTTGTCTCTCGCGTGTCGTTCGCTTCTCGCCTACGCCCATCTGCGCCTGGATCCAGCGAATCGCGTCCGCCCGCTCAGTCTTTGCTGTCATCGCTGCCGTCACTGCTGTCGTTGCCATCGTCCTGATTGTTGGGTTGCGCCGCCGATCCCGGCTCGTCGCCCTGTTCTTCGCTTAGCTCATCCCGCTGAGCTTCTCCCTGACCGTCGCCCTGCTCTTCCAGCGCGGTCGCCGCCGAACTGCCGGCCTTGCGCCGCCGGCTCCCTTCGCGTTCGCGCGGCGCGACGCGCAAGGTGGCCAGCAACTGGCGCGCGAGCGCGGCTTCCGCTTCGGCCCGCTCGGCCCGGCGCTGCGCTGCGGCGAGCTCCGCCTGCATGGCATCAAGATCGCCCGCCGCCTTGTGTTGCGCCGCCTCGGCGGCCGCGAGCCGCTCGGTAAGCCGCTCCGTGAGCGCCGCGGTCTGCGCTTCCAGCTTGGCGCGGCTCTCCGCCTGCGCCACGGCCGCATCGCGCGCTTCGCTGCGCGCCGCCGCCAGTTCGGCGCGCAGGTCTTCGGCCGTGCGCTCGCTCTTCTGGCGCGCGGTGCGCTCCTGGTCCAGTTCGCGCAGGCTGCGCCGCTCGCTGGCTTCGGCGCGTTCCTGCGCGAGTGTCACCGCCTCGCGCGCCCGCTCCAGCTCCGTCGAGAATTGGGTCCGCAACGCGTCCAGTTGGCGCCGGCCCGTCTCCAGCTCCGTCCGCCCCGCCTCGAGTCGGGCCTGCGTGGCGGCGTGCGCCTGCCGCTCCGCGGCCAGGTCCGCCTGCACGGTGTCGTGGGCCTGCCGCGCTTCCGCCAGCTGGGCCGCGATCGCCGCCGCGTCCTCGCGCGCGGCGGCCGTCTCCACGCGCGCCGCATCCCGCTCGGCTTCCGCTTCGCTCGCGGCGTGCCGGGCTTCCGCGCGCAGCGTGGCGAGTTCCGCCGTCGCGGCCTCGTTGGCCGACTGCCAGATGGTCTGCACCGCCTCGGCGGCGATCTGCTTGAGCGCATCCGGCAGGTCCGGATGGTCGATGGTCACGCGCGTGCGCCCCCGCAGCTCCTGCCAGAACGACTGCAGCACCTCGGCGGGCGTGCCCATGCTGCCCTTGCGCACCAGGCTGTAGAGCTTGTTGGCGGTAGGCGTGACCCCGTAGCGGAAGAACAGCAGGCCGCAGACCTCGCGGTACAGCGCGCGGGTTTCGGGAAAGCGGCTGCGCAGTTCGGCAATGTCGTGGGCCAGCGCGGCCTGCAGGGTGGCGTCGGTCAGATCGAGGTCGGCGGCGGCCATCGGCAAAAAGCGTCGTTTAACTTGTCATATATTACTACGTAATACGCAATACATACAACTTTATCGTCAATACTTTAGACATAAGTTTGATTATGTCTA
>NZ_KB902970.1:0-3478 GCF_000379565.1 Cupriavidus sp. UYPR2.512
CGCACAACCAGGGCAGCGCTGTTCTGCTGCGTGTGAAGAAATAGATGCAGCTTAAATTCGGTTGAAAGCTGTCTTGACAGAGGGGTCCACTTTAGNCGTCATCATGAACGTTACTACAGTCGGCATTGACTTGGCCAACCAGATACCCACATTCTTTGCAAAACTTCCGCCCTGCGTGATCGGCATGGAAGCTTGCGCCAGCGCCCACTTCTGGACGCGCAAGCTGCAGGGGTTCGGACATACGGTACGACTCATGGCACCCCCATTCGTCAAGCCCTATGTGAAATGAACAAGAAGGACGTTGCCGATGCGGAGGCTATTTGTGAGGCGGTGGCACGGCCGAACATGCGATTTGTGCCCGTCAAAAACATCGACCAACAGGCGGTTCTTGCACTACATCGCTCCCGTCAAGGGTTCGTTCGCGCTCGTACTGCGCAGGCCAACCAGATCCGCGGGCTGCTCGGGGAATTCGGTCTCGTCATCCCGCGGGGGATCACAAACATCGCCCAGCACGTGCCGGCGGCCAGCAACGAACTGCCGGGCTCGTTCCGCTTGTTGGTCCAGCGCTTGATCGATCATCTAAAGGAACTCGATCGACAGGTAGAAGAGCTCGAGACCCAGATCAAAGCTTGGCATCACGCCAATGACGCCACCCGGAGGCTGGCAGAGATTCCCGGGATCGGCCCGATCACGGCCAGTGCGCTTGTTGCTTCGATCGGGGAAGGCAAGTGCTTCAGCAACGCTCGGCAATTGGCGGCGTGGCTAGGTTTGGTGCCGAGGCAGCATTCGAGCGGAGGTAAGCCGCTGCTGCTCGGCATTACCAAGCGCGGTGACACGTACTTGCGCACGCTAATGCGTCCACGGAGCACGAGCCGTCGTTCGTTACGCCACAAACAAAAACGACGCGTTCTCTGGCTAGCTCCGTTGGCTGTTGGCAAGACGCCACAAGAAGATCGCCGTGGTGGCAGTGGCCAACAGGAATGCGCGAATTGCCTGGGCACTGCTCACACAAGACCGTACGTTTCGATCGGATTACGCGTCGTCTTAGAGGATGTCGCGTAATCCGATCGGTCTAGTAAAAGAACGTTCTCCAAGGAGGTTGCTCGGGCAGTCACGACGTGACAGCAAGATAGGTTGGACCGGGATCGGAATACTCTGCCCTATCACAGCGCGAGGTGGTAATAGAGCCCGATCAGCAGATTCCATCAGGGACAAAGGCGCCATAGTCGCCTTCTCAACAGTTCGGATGTATGGCCGCAATCTCAATCATCGACCCATCGCCAATGAAGGCCTGACAAAACGGCGGCGTCCATGTATGTGGGAGGGGCCGGGCCGCGAGGCCCGCCCCCTCCCGATTCTTCGGCGAGACTATGACTTCAGGCGCTGCAGTGAGACTAGAGCGTCGGCCGTGAACAATCCGGGCAGCGTGAGCCACGGCAGATAATGTCCTTCCGTGCCAAAGAACGACACAAACGGGTACTGGCCGTCTAGCAGGCAGCGGAAATACCGCCTGCCGAGGACCGGATCATCGATTCGGTAGCAGCCGCGGTGGCGCAAGGCAAATACGGCCAGCCCCTGTCGGTAACGGTGTTCGACTTCCGGGCTCGTCCGAAGTCGCCCTTCCAGCCACTCGTCATAGCCTAAGGCGGTTTGGCCGCTACCCGCTGCCCGCAACCATGCCGCGTGCAGCGCCATCGGGACCCTGTGCGATAGGTGCTCAATCTCGATGAGAGCCTGCGTGTCGCTTGATGCCAGTACTTCCATTTGCGTCTCCAATGCCTTTTCTGTCAGCGCACCTAGGGTCTGTTGACAATCAGCACATCCAGATGAATGCGGCGGAAAGCGCAACGAATGATGAGAACGTTCGGAGAGCTTATCGTAGCGCGTGGCGACGCGGCGGCGGAATTGCTTATTCGGCTCGACCAAATTACGTGAGGCATACAGATGCTCGTCCAGGGGGCGTTGTTCAAGACGAGTGGCGCGACTGTGGATGACGGCTTGAATACCCGCGGACTCCAAGTGTTGCAGGATCGCGTTCGAATCGTAGGCTTTGTCAGCGGCCAGACTGACTGGGTTCAGTTCGTCCAGCAAAGGCAGCGCTTCGGGGCTGTCCCCCGCTTGGCCGCCGGTCAGGCGAAAACGCGCGAGCATACCCAGGCCATCGATCAGCGCGTGTCTTGGTACTCAATCCGCCCCGCGAGCGACCGATCGCCTTATCGCCTTTTTTTGGCGCGCCAGCGGCATGCTGGTGGGCGCGCACAATGGTGCTGTCGATGAAGACTTCCTCAAAGTCGGCGTCGCCTGCAAGCAATACCGTGTGCCACACCTGCGCCCGGGACCAACACTGTTCCAAGGTCCGAAATCGGGAGGTAGATCGCGCCATGGGCTCTGGTACGCACTATCCACAGCACGGCCTCGACAAACAGTCGATTGTCTGTCGCCGTTCGACCGGGGTCCGTGGCCTTGCCAAGCAGCAACGGTGCGATTCGTTCGTATTGGTGATCGCTGAGCATTAACCTTGGCATCCTGTCTTTCCGCAAAAGACAGGATGTAAACAGATTTCCTCACAAGTTAACAGCCCTCTCGTCGCTGATTGTCAACAAACCCTAGCGTCACGTTCCCGAATTTCTGGCGGGCAAGACAAGCGCTTCGATGCTTCGCTGTGCACCTTGTCAGCCAGGGTTCGTTACGTTACCTATGTATGTCGTTTGCGTGTAGGCTTTCTGTCTCAAAGTGCACCGTAAGCAATGCGTCACGCGGAGCGTGACAAGCGAAACGGTACGTGCGCCTCTGTTGCCATGAATTGGCAGCTGCCGTAACCTTGCGGCAAGGGTGTTAATTTGTACAATCGATTATTTCGATATTAATCATCCATAATGCAGATGGCTCAAAATGCGCTTCAAAGGCCTTGATCTCAACCTTCTCGTTGTACTTGACGCACTGATGACGCACCGGAATCTAACAGCCGCCGCGCACAACATCAACTTAAGCCAACCCGCTATGAGCGAAGCTGCGAGACTATTTCAATGACAACCTGTTCATGATGGCGGGAGCGCGAGTTACTTCAGCAGCCCCTTAAGGGCAGGGCGGAAGAGCGTCGCCCGTGACAGAAAGCGCGGCGGGCGGCTGCGGGACGTCTCCGACGTCATACAAGCGGAAACGGATCCAGCGCAAATCTCAGAGCTCACCAGGTCCTTGAGCAGGTCATCCACCCGGACCCCAACGCCAAACAATCCACGTACGCGCGTCGGCACCCTTCAACGGAATCCAGCCGCGTAAGAACTTGGGCTGCCGGCTGATGCGCTATATCCGTAAGCACAACAAAAAATTCTCAGACAGTCACGTGGGAAGTAAGCCTCATCGCGGCGAAATGATGCAGTCGACTAGTACAACATCCCCTAAATAGGTTTAATAATGATCGGGTTGCAGATACGGCTGCAGGAGCGTGACGACCAACTGGGCCATCTCGTCGAGCGAG
>NZ_KB902971.1:0-3406 GCF_000379565.1 Cupriavidus sp. UYPR2.512
GCAGCGACCTCCAGCTTTCAACAGCAGCTGCGCGGCTTTGCCGCGACATCAGGCGCACTGATGAAGGAACCCGCCCCAGTTGGCTTTGGCTTCCCTTCGCGGGAGGAAGGTGGATTCGTGCTGCCTGTAATTGACACACACGCTTTTCTAACGAATTCTAATCAGTTATCAGCAGTGCCCGCCGCGCTCCAGCCGTATGCCTACGTACCAGTAGTTCGGCAGAATGTTACAGGTATGTATAGCGAGACGGTCAAGATCCCGCCCAACTCCTCACTCTCCGTCGTGATTCAATGATGCGAAGGGATGGCTGCTGTCACTCAACTTCTGTAGACCTATGCCTCACGTGATTGCTTCGCTAGTTGCCCTCAGCGTCGCTGCATTTGCCGCGGCACCAACGGAGGACCAGCATCTGACGCTGATTGGTGAGATCCACATCAAGGGCAATGAGCCCTTCCCAAAGGTCATACTCGAAACAGCAGCCCATAAAAGCTGGGAACTGGAAGGTGTGTCATTGAATGAGGCGCGGTTGGTAAGTCGTCGCCAGGTAACGGTGCACGGCGTCGTAATCAGATCGCCGGCCCCAGGTGTGTGGTTGCCTTCAGTGCGAGTAGAAAGCCCTCCACAAGTGGTAGTGCCATGATGACCTTTATGCCAGTTCTGTTTTTATTGTCTCCATTCACTGATTTGCCGTGGTAAGTCACAGGACATTCGATGTCCGTGGATGGTAGGGTCACTAACACTTTCCGGTATCGAATAAGGAGCATAGAGTCATTCTTGCTGCTGTCCTACTAGTTTTCGGATGTTTCGCCCTGATTCGATACCAAGAGATAGGGTTTATGTATCCATTCACCTTAGGCAGCATTGAATGGCTATGCGCTATCTTGAAATTCATGTCATATTTATCTTTGGAGTATGTATATCTTGGACACCACCACCACCACCTCCAACTTCGATCTTCCCAATGACATCGCGAAGCTTTTGGTTGATCCCAAGACTTATTCAAACCGCGAGCTATTGCATGCAGTCTATACATGGGCGCGCGCGACCAACCCGTTCGGGCGCGCCATCATCGAGGGCTTCGACCCATTCTGGGTTGCAACAAAGCATGCCGATGTAAGTGCCATTTCGCGTGACAGCAGTCTATTTCGCAACGGTGACTATTCGGTTGTTTGCCGATCAAAAGCCGCAATCGACTATATAATTTCGGTCACCGGGTCTCCGCATATCGTCAAGGCGCTAGTGCAACTCGACGGTGATGAGCACCAGAAGTTGCGCGCGCTGGCGCAATCATGGTTTATGCCTGACAGCCTTCTCAAACTGGATGAGCGTATCCGACGACTGGCCCGTCGCTGTGTTGACAGACTTGCGCAGTATGAAGGTGGCCCAATAGATTTTTCTAGGGATATTGCGCCATATTATCCCTTGCATGTCATAATGGATATTCTAGGGGTCCCGTCTCAAGACGAGGCCAAAATGTTGGTCCTGACGCAGGAGTTGTTTGGTGGGGAAGATCCAGAACTCAATCGAAGAAAGGAGGAGGTCACTTCCGATAATGAGGTCTTGGCAAAAAATCTGCTGGCAGTAGTAGAAGACTTTCGGCATTATTTTGAAAAGCTGACTTCGGACAGAAGGAGGAATCCACGTAACGATATGGCAACATTGCTAGCCAACGCTATCGTAAATGGCGAACCGATTAGCGATGCCAGCCGCTTGGGCTACTACATTATTATTGCCACGGCGGGACACGATACCACATCATCGTCCTCCGCGATCGCAATGTGGGCACTGAGCCAGTTTCCTGACCTGCTGCCTCGACTTCAAGCCGATCCGGCGCTGATACCGCAATTTGTCGACGAAGCGGTGCGCTTTGCGTCACCGGTGAGTCACTTCATGCGTACCGCGGCGGCGGATACAGAGATCCGAGGGCGCACTATTCGCAAAGGCGATTGGATAATGCTGTGCTACGGCTCGGCTAATCGAGATGAAGCTATCTTCGATAAACCATTCGAGTTCAGCATTGATCGAAAAGAAGCCCGCCATCTGGCATTTGGAACAGGGCCTCATGTTTGCCTGGGCCAGCACTTGGCAAAAATGGAAATGCGCATCCTATTTGAGGAGATGATACCGTGCCTAGAAGGCGTGGAGTCGGCTGGGGAGCTCGAGATGGTCGCATCCAGCTTCGTCGGGGGGCCTAAGCATCTTCCTTTGCGCTGTTTCATGCGATAGAGCAGTTTTGAATCAAAATTCGTCACGGATGGTGGGACTGTCGTCATATGAAAGATTCGGAAAAATTAGAAATCATGCTTCCCACTCTCAAGAAAGTGGCACTGATTTCGCATATCGGAACTAGCAGACCAAGGCCTGCCAAAAATTTTGAGTTTAGGGCATCACATGTCTCCAAGGAGCATGTGATGCCGCGCAAAACCAAGACGAGCCAGGCCGCCGACCGTGAGTTGCGGACCCTCCCCGAGGATCTGATTGAACGCGCTTTGGGCGCCGAACTCGGCCATCATCTGGGCTACCCATCGGGCGCTGCCAACCAGCGCTGGCAATAGCGACAAGACGTTCCTGACGGACGATGGGCGGCTGCGGTTAGACATCCCGCGCGACCGCGACGGCATCTTCGATCCGATCCTGATTCCCAAGCACGAGCGGCGCTTCACCGGGTTCGGCGACAAGATCATCGCCATGTATGCCCGTGGCTTGGCCGTACGCGAGATCCGGGCGTTCCTGGCCGAGCAGTACGGCATCGAGGTATCACCCGAATTCATCAGCTCAGTGACCGATGCGGTCATGGACGAGGTCACCGCCTGGCAGGCCCGTCCGCTTGAGGTGATGTACCCGGTGGTGTTCTTCGACGCGCCGCGGGTCAAGATGCGCGACAATAGCGTGGTGCGCAACAAGGCCGTCTATCTGGCCTTGGGCGTGCTGCCGGACGGCAAGCGCGACATTCTGAGCCTGTGGATCGAGAGCACCGAAGGCGCCAAGTTCTGGATGAAGGTGTTCAACGACCTGAAGACGCGCGGCACGCAGGACATCTTGATTGCGGTGACCGATGGCCTCAAAGGGATGGAGCAGGCCCTGAATGCGGTGTTCCCGGAGACGACCCTGCAGACCTGCATCGTGCATCTGATCCGGAACAGTTTGGAATACGCCAGTTGGAAGGAGCGCCGCACCGTGGCGGCAGCGCTCAAGCCGGTGTACACGGCAACCAGTGCCGAGGCTGCACTGGCCGAGCTGGCGGCCTTCGAGCAAGGAAAATGGGGTAAGGACTACCCCCCGATCGCCGCGTCCTGGCGTCGCGCGTGGGACTAGTCTTACTGTGTCACAAGAGAAGTCGTTTGTTTGGCCTCCGACAGCACGGACACATGGCGAGTCTACCAATCAAGAGAATGCTGAGTTGGTG
>NZ_KB902972.1:0-3376 GCF_000379565.1 Cupriavidus sp. UYPR2.512
CGACCTATGCCGAGCTCTATGCCAAAAAATCGCTACCCACTACATCTAGTAGGTTTGGGAGCTAACCGGAAAGCACGCTTCATCTTTTCGCGCCAGGCCCGGGCCCATCCTGCCCTAATTGCGCCTGCGAGCGCAGAGAACAACAGACGCGGCACGAGCCGTCGATTTCGAGCGCCAGCCTCTCGACGACAAGTGTGTCGTGTGGCACTTCCCGAAGCGAGGTGTGAGCGCGCACTGTGACGCCAGAATCAATCTCGAAACTTAGCTGCGAGGCGTTCCGGCCTGGCCTAATGAACTGGCGGTATCCTTGTCCTCGCAGAGCTGCGACTACCTTCGCCAGCGTGGTCGGCGCTTATTACAAGTGCTCACCCGTCTTGTGTTGGCGAGGCGGCGGGGATAATTGGCACCGGCTCACCTGTGACGGCCGTTCCGCCTTCTTTTTGAACTTGGATGCTCGATGTCTTTTTTGACCGCGTCGGGCTGCATTTCTTTACCGTCGATCGCGTCGCTCGCAATCCGAATGAGCAATGGGCAGCCAAGGAGCAGAGCCGCCGGGCACGGGATGGATGAACCCTCCCGAAATGCCATAGGGCTAGGAGGCTTTATTCCTGGGAAATCAGAAACCGTTCCGGCCGCTTACCTAGCCATGTCGGCGTGCGGCCACGCCCGGACCAGGTCTTGCCAGTCTTCGGATCCATGTACTTCGGCGGCAGCGGCCTTTTTTCGGCCGAAGCGGAAGCCACAGCGGCAGGGCGACGGCGGCGGTGCGCGATGTCGTCTTGGGACAATTCGTACCGCATCATCAATTCGCGAATCTGTTCGATAACACTTGCAAGCTCGCTGGCACGGGCCTCTTCGATTTGGGCTTCCAGCGCCTGTTTCTGAGCCAGCAATTCCTGATATGTTGCCATTTCGATTTCCAATTTTTCAGTTACTCATGACTTAAACGCAGTTTAAAGAAGACCTGCAAGGAGTCCATCCTCGGTTAGCCGGCCTCGGCAGGGACTTAATCGCGCAACCTAATTCCTGTCATGTGCCGCTTCCGTGAGTCGCGGCCTTGGCCCTAGCTTTGTTTTACCGAATACCACATCCGGCGCATAGCCCGCGTTTCGCGGAATGACGTGTCGATAGCGCAAGAGCCCATGCGCGCGGAGCTCATATTCGACACAAATCGAAGGTTTCACGATAACGCCGCGCGACAAAAACACCACACAGGTAGGCCTACCGTGAGTCGCTACGGTCCCGTCGACCCCACGAAAGCCAAGGGTATCGTGCTGGATGACCTTTCAGCGGTTGCAATCACCCAGGAAGATGGCCCAGTGGAACGGGGCCGGAATATCCCTACCGCTGGCATAGGCATAGGTAGTGAGCCCAAAACAACAGAAAGACATATGGATTCGCGGATGCTTACCAGAGCGTTCTTATGCGGCCAAAACCAAAACGGCAAGAGCATTCCTCACCCAGATGGGATATCATTGGAAACACGGGGGCGGAACGGTTCCAATCATGGTAAAAACGTCCAAGTGGGCGCACGATTCCCCAAAGGACGACCCGCGGCGAAGCTCGTGATCGCGCCGACTTCCAAGAGCTAGCAGTGCACGCTCGCGCTCGGTGCAGGCGACCATAGCGCGCCACTTTGGCGCTAATCGGTGTCAATTGACAACGGCTATCGTTCAGCCTGAGAAGTCAAATCTGCGAGACCAGAGCCGTTACCTGATTTCTTCGTCAACATTTAACGGTCTCTCTATCTGGTTAGAGCCATTTTTCTGCACGCTCTAATGATGTGACAGCCTGGTTAAAGCTCCGCCACTTGGATATTACGAAATGCCCAGCTTAAGCGATAGCTTGACCGGGCATCTGAACGCCTGTAGGCGAGCCTTCACTCCTGCGGAATCAGAAAACGCTCGGGCCGTTTGCCTAACCAAGCAGGTGCTCGGCCTCGGCCGGACCAAGTCTTCCCGGTCTTAGTATCCATATACTTCGGCGGCAGAGGTGGCTTTTCGTGCGGCGTTGAAGCAGCACCGGCTGGCCGACCCCGACGGCGCCTGGGCGCGACGTCTTCCGACGACAGGTCGTATTGGCTCATCAGATCGCGAATCTGTTCGATGACACTGGCAACCTCGCTCGCCCGCGCCTCTTCGAGCTGGGCTTCGATCGCTTGCTTTTGCGCCATCAGTTCTCTATACGTTGCCATTTTAGCCTCCGGTTTTCGCTTGACTTCTGACTTATACGCATTTTAGAGTCAGCCCGCAAGGGTTTGTGTTCTCTTTCATACAAGAAATGTTGTAAAGCCTTCAAAGAAAGGGTGTGCCGCTTTGGAACTTGCACCCGATACAGGACCCCAGGGCAGCGTCATCATGTCGAACCCAACCGGCGCTCCTTAACGCAAATTGGTCGCGGAAACGGGTACGCCGCCCTAGGCGGGAATCAATGGGGGACGATGTCCTGCTCCACGGATGCACATTTCAAGTGTCTGTCTGTGCTTCAGGCGGCTGCTCCGTCCGAGCATCGCCAACAACGGCCCAAGCGGTCATACAACGCGACTCAGACTCCGTGGCGTGGATGTGAAGACAAAATGGGGGTGTAAGTCCATCACCAACGGAGTAGAAGAACCCCGGTTTGAGCCAGAGGCTTGATAAGGCTAGAACTGGAAAAAACCTCACAGTTCGGGAGCAGCTTCATACCATTGCCGCACGCGTCGGGAGTAGTCTCGCATTTCTGGTTCGGTGAAACTAAGCGTCTTTGAAGGCAAGCGCTGCTGCGCCGCAGCACAGGGTAGCTTGATACCCACGAAGAAAGCGTTTAACTTTAAGGCCCGGTGTGGGCTTTCAATGCGTGTCCTCCCAACGATGCCTCCACTGCCATTCCCACCTTCCTCAATGGAACACAATCCCATGGACCCATGGATCGTAGGTTCATTAACAATGGGGAGCGACGTGCTAAGTCCGCATGAATCGCGGCGCTATTGTTTCTTGGCGACGCGCAACAGATTTTCGATCTCGAACCCGAGCAATTGGATACCCTGTTGGCACAAAAGCTAGTCACGATGGAACATTGGCATTACAGCGTCAATGTCTAGCCGTCGACTGACGCCTCAGGGACTTTCCGTGCTCAGCGCCGTGCGCCGCATTCGGTAAGAGTGTGACGGAGCGCAAACAGTCATCGCACAGTGGCCGGGCGGTCGCCCCGCCGTCGTGAGCAGTGCGCCGCAAGCGCCGTGCGTACGACCATCGTGGCGAGGAGTTCTTCTTCAAAATCAAGGCAGTATTTTCAAGAATGCTTCCGTGCTTATCCGGTTAGCTCCCAAACCTACTAGATGTAGTGGGTAGGGATTTTTTGGCATAGAGCTCGGCATAGGTCGGCGCGGTGACGTCAC
>NZ_KB902973.1:0-3317 GCF_000379565.1 Cupriavidus sp. UYPR2.512
GCCGACATTCAATGACCTTCCGCGGCAGATGACGCCAGAGGGCAACGTGCTTCGTGTGGCAGGCGGCCAGTCTCGAATTGACGTTGGGCGCTGATGTCGTCCAAGCGCGACAAGGGGTGATTGTCCTATTGCTGCAATTGGATAGGGTCGCGCCCCCAAACTCTTTGTGAGTCAATGACTTGCGTAAGAGTACGACATTTTGGGTAGAAGGAACCTCGGAAGTCTTGCTGCGAGCGGCTTTCCGGACTGGTCACCGTATCAATCTACAGCAAAAGGACGATCACCCCTCCTTCGACTGCGGGGATTCCGAATGAGTCAAAAATCGCTTCTATTGTCTGGCGAGCGCTCAGCCTGTCCGAGTTTCACCGACAAGCAAGGTCAGTATCTCGCTTTCATCTGGGCCTACAGCTTGATAAACGGCCGTTCTCCGGCCGAGCGCGACATGCAGCGCTTCTTCGCCGTTACGGCGCCTTCCGTCCATCAGATGGTGCTTAATCTCGAACGCAATGGATTGATCCGCCGCCAAGCAGGTATCGCTCGCACCATCGAACTGCTCGTTGACCACAACTGCTTGCCTGTCCTACAACCCAGCCAAACTGTCATAACCTTAGTGCAGCGGTACTAGTCGCTCCCTGGCCATCCGCCGGGCGAACAGGAGACCGCGCCAAAGCAATGGGGGTGAACTCCCTGACTCCGATTTTGAGGCCAATGCGCCATCTAGCATGCGCAGATGGCTTCGGACTCTCGCGCATCGAAGGGGAGGTCTTGATCGTCGCCCCGTCTCGGCCTGTCGCCATCTTGTGGCCCGAACGTTTGTTCGCGTAACGCGTACAGGGGTAATCGTCCTTCTCGTGCAGATTGATACGGTTGGGCTGCAAAAACGCTTGTGATTCAGAGGGTTGCAGAAGAAGCGATTTCTCAATTGAAGCGAAACCGGAAAGCCTTGCTGGAAGCGGCTTCCCGGGCAATCACCGTTACATTTGCACGTTTCGAACGATTACCCCTTAATAAAGGGATGCCAAGCCCTGGCAGGACCGTCACGGTCTAGCAAGTGGTACGCCGCCCACGTCTGCAAAGTGGCGGCGCTATACTTCGCAGCGATGCGTCCAGCGCATCCCCATGTATTTACTAGCCCAGCACCCCGAGAACCCACCCCATGACTGAACCCACCGCACTGACGCCCGACGAACTGCAGGAGCTTGACGATCTGCTGGACGACCTGCGCCAGCGCGCCGAGGAAATTCCGCAATGGGAGTTCTGCGACGGCTTTCTCACGGCCCTTGTCTGCACGCGCCGCCGCATCCCCGCTGCCGAATACTTGCCCATGCTGCTGGGCGACAGCGCGGCGCTTGATGTTGCCGAGGGCAGCCCGCTGCCGTTGCTGCCCGCGTTCCAGGACGCGGCCCAGCAGGCCCGCTTTATGGAGCTGTGGCAGCGCCGCTGGAACGAGGTGGGGCACCAGCTCGACCAGCCCGTGGAGACGCTGGAGGACGAACGCACCTTCCAGCCCGAGGCCATGGACATGCGCGGCGCCATCCTGAGCCTGCCCGAGGAAGAGCGCGCCGAGATTGGCGGGCGGGAAATCCCTTCGTTCGGCCAGGTGTGGGCGCTGGGCTTCATGTTCGCGGTGGAGAACTGGCCCGAGGAATGGGCCGCCCCGCGCGACAAGGAGGCCGCCCAGTGGCTGGACGACGCGCTCGACGGCATCGTCGCCCTGACAGAGGACGACACCGGCCAGCCCGAGGTCTGCATGTACAGCGAGGACGGGCCGCCGAGCACCAGTCAGGCGCGCGTGGAAACCTTCGGGGAGGCGATCTGGGCCGTTTACGACCTGCGCCAGATATGGAAGAGCCTGGGCCCGCGCGTGGAGGCCGTGGTGAAGGGCGACCGGCCCGGCCGCAACGACCCGTGCCCTTGCGGCAGCGGCAAGAAGTTCAAGAAGTGCCACGGGGATACCTGAGATGGTTCATGCATCGCTGGGAGCGGACTCACGCAACCACCTGACTACCGTGGATTGGTCACAGCAATTCTGACAGCGTAATCGACAGCGCTCGTGCGAGCGCCGTCCATTGTTAGCAGATGGGCCTCTTGGCGCGTCGCTAATGATCTGCTTAGTGCAGACTGCCGGAAATGAACCCTTCGAACAGCGAATCCAGGTCCGTGAAGTCCAGCAGCTCGGCAGGATCGATGTCGATGCTGTCGAGGATCTCCGCCAAGGGTCTGTCGATGTTCGCCACTATCAGCCGCTTCATGTCGTCGGGCCTGCCGAGCAGTTTTAATGCCAGCGGGATGCTGAATCGTGTCTCCACCGGCACCATGTAGATCTCTCCAATCGAACGGCCGGAGAAGAGGCCAAGAAGGCCCTCAAGCTGAGGCCGGGTGTAGCAGTGCGCGTCCCAGAAGGGTGCGAAGCGCGGGTGCTCCAGCATTTCGCCGTCATAGCGCGGTTGCTCCGATGCCGCGAAGATAAATTGGGCCGCAAAGAAGGGGAAGAGGAAGGCGCCCAGTGCGCCAGAGCGGCGATTCCGCGAGCCATGCGCGAGAAGCTGATGGAACTGCGCGTAGTGGGCCGTTGTCTCCGAAACGATCGCGCGATTCACCAGACCCCAGTCTGTCCCAAGCTGACGGCGCATGGTGAACTCCGCGGCATGGCCGAGTTCGTGCGCGACGAGATCGAGGGATTGGAACCCGTCTGGCAACAGAACCAGATGCTCATCGGTGCCACAGCTCACGGCTTTCGCCTCGGGGTCTTCCGCGGAGGTATTCCACTTCCGGAGGAACTGACTCGAAACTCGCAAGAGCGTCGTCTTGCTGAGATCCACGCCGAACAGGTTGCCGACGAACGCCTTGAGTTCTTCAAAGTCAGCTTCGGTAACTCGGTCTTCAATCTCCGTCGTGTTCGTCAGGGCGATCTTGCGGATAATCGCAGGGCTCAAATGAGCTTGCTGAATCTGATCAGGGATGTACCCGGGCTTATTGGGCAATCCTGAAGTCTGGAAGGTGCGTGTCATCTTCTCTTGAGATGCGCGCCCTGCAGAGATGTCACCTGCCAGAAGCGCCGCCTTGCGTGCATGCTCCCACATGAAAAGGGTCTCCCTGAACATACCCGTTCCTCTCGTAGTTAAGATCGGGGCAATTCTACCCGTCAGGCAATTCCTTCCTGTGGCTGGCGCGATCATTAGTGGGCCTGATGTTCTTAATACCACACCGGACGGCAGTCTAACCCACCTCATTACACACAACTCCTGGCGGCTGGTGCGCCGCAGAAAGTCGTTTACGGTCAATGACATAGCGGGTGGGGTTGTAAACTCTTTCGG
>NZ_KB902974.1:0-3250 GCF_000379565.1 Cupriavidus sp. UYPR2.512
CCTGTCGCAAGCTCTATCAGTACCTGAATCGGGCTTCACTCGGCTAGCCGCACATCCGCTTTCACCCACAGATTCCGCCGACGAGCCATTTTTTACGTACTTCTGCACGCTGAAATTTTGGAGGTACCGCAAATGACCGCGATTTTCTTGTCCGTTCCGCAGGCCGTGCATTTTGCCTACTTAATGCGCGCATACCCGCCTTGCCCCGAAAGCATCATGGCGAAGATCATGCGGCAGAACGTCAAAGAGTCCGAGATATGGCACGGTAACAGGCCGAAAACAGTATCGTTCGACGGCCTGAACGCGCTTGAGGTGCATCAGTAGTGCACCAACATTCGGGACATGGTTTGCCGACTGCTGCCGATGGAAGAGTCATCCTGCTTACGTGCCCGGCACCGCTTGACAGAATATCACGACTACGTCAGCGGCGAGCGTCGTTATTACTTCGACCGCGACCGCACAGAGGCTATTAAGGCGCTCGCAGACTGGCTCATGCCGGGCCACGACGACATACCGCCGCCAATGATGGACTTGCTCGTCGCGCGCCACTTCTGCGACCGGCATCGGACGCCCATCACGATCCGCGAAGTGGCGGAGCTGTTCGGCAAGTCGCGCAGCACGACGCACCGCCGGTCGGACGAGATAGCCGACAGGCTCAATAAACTGGAAATGCGGGCGCTCGACCTGGGAAACACGGTCTACATACACCGGCACGCATCGCATAGCGCTGTTCCTACGTGAATGTGCCCCTTGCGGTTGTGGGACAAGGCCATTACATTTCAGCCACCGTGGAATCAGTCCCCCCTCACGAATAACGCTCGCGCAGTGCCTGCGAAGCCAAAGCGCCCATGTCGGCATCCCGGCTGCGGTGCGCTCGTCAATAACAGGGTCGGCCTTTGCCCTTTGCCCCCTGCACCTGGCACAGCACCGGCAGCAGGTCAACGCGCGCCGTGCCGAGCGCGGCTATACCGGCGCGTGGCGCAAAGCTCGTGCGGCCTATCTGCGAGCGCACCCGCTGTGCGAGTGCGACGAGTGCAAGGCGCTGGGCCGCGTACTGCCGTCGACTGTGGTCGACCACATCATCCCGCATCGCGGGGATATGACCCTGTTCTGGGACCGCACCAACTGGCAGGCGATGAGCAAGCCATGCCACGACCGCAAGACCGCACGCTTCGACGGTGGCTTCGGTCGACCCCGCCGCGAGTACGCACCAAGAGTGCCGCAAGCGGCCCGCAGCAGGGGGAGGGGGCGGGCAATCTCTGCATGCTGCACGGCGGTGAGCGCGCGTGAGCTGCGATTTTCTCCGACGCAATATTGAGTTCAAGGGGGCCGCGTTAGAACAGCCGCGGCGCCACCCTATCATCACTTCGAACTGTAAATTTTATCAATTAAATGCGCATAAGTATCAGGGCTGAGTCCAGATTTGCCGAGCCTTGCACGTAAAGTCTTATCTTTGATTTTATTAATTCCATTCTTGAGATCTATTAAGCCTTGTAATTTCGGAGATTCTTTTATGTCTTTTGGCTGTTGCTCCACAAGAACAGAGAGGGCATCAATTACGCAGCCAATTTGGTGTCCATAGCTGTGCTCGCGCGTAATTGCGCGCTCCATAGCTGGATCTGAACTATTCTCGTTGTTGATGATGGTTGTATTGTTTGTCGTATTGTTGTTCGTGAACCAGCCCGGTAAAATTGACTGATAGAGAGTTTCCGGTGCATATAAATGCGAAATCGCCTTTATCATCCCCGACATCGAATTGGCCAACTCATCAACGTTGTTAGCGGAACTGCTTTCATCATTTGTCGACATAGTTCGTGTCCCCATTTTTATCGTCATAGTGCGTTGGACAAACGCCCGTGACTAACAAAGTAGCGGATTGAGGTTGCATTGCTGAATTGAATCCGGCTTAGTTCGCGAGAAGTGCATTTCAAGTAGCCTGCTTCCAACGATACGCCAGCGATCGGGAATCATCCTCCCCTCAAACCGCGACCACCAAGGCTGCGATGACCGGGTCGGAATTACTCTGTCTGCTTTGATGCCCCTGGTAAATCGCAAGTCTCATGCCAAACTCGCGCAGCAGTTCGGAAAGGCGCTCTGGCGTGAACCGCGACAGGGGCCCATTGCAGCAGATAGCAACGCACCAGCGTTGAGTCCACACGGTTCTTAGACCCGCTAACAGAACGTCTCAACGAAGCGGGTGACGATCTAGTCGCAGACGGCTTTCGAGGATCGCGCGCCGCCGTTGAAGGGCTAAATACATGTTGCAAGGGAGACAGAATTGTCGTGATTGTCGGATTTGAGTGCAAGCGGTCTGCATTCCAGATCGCGGCGTCTACGTCCGGCGCATCACGCCGCGCGAGTGCAAGCGCCTGATGGGTTTTCTCGACGATTACACGCTTGTTCCCTATCGCGGCAAAAGCCTGCCGCCGATGGCCCGCGCTATGCCGCCCTCGGGAACAGCATGGCGGTACCTGTTTTGCAGTGGATCGGCAAGCGCATCGCCCACGCGATAGGAGCTTGAAACCATGAGCTATTCATTCAGAGTCCTGGCCGCGGGCAAGGACGAAGCAAAAGCCGCAGTCGAAGTCGAATTCGACAAGGTCGTCGGGAGCCAGCCCGTACACGCTCGCGACCGCGCCGCAGTGCTCGCCAACGCGAACGCCGTCATCGACCTACTCGACGACGACGACGCGAAGGACGTGTCCGTTACGTGCGGCGGGTACGTGAGCTAGCAGACCGCCGACCAGCCCGAAACGGTGCCGCTGTCGAGCTCATCGATTGCAGCCAGCGCCGGCTATGTCCCGCGCGACACGAACTAAGGCGCGGCCTGTGAGCATGCCCGAAGCACTGGCGGTCGAGTACCTGCCTATCGAACAGAAAATTCCGTACGTCCGCAACGCGCATACGCACAGCGAGGCGCGCAAATCGCCGGCAGCTTGCGTGAGTTCGGCTGGACTAACCCGGTACTCATTGACGGCGAGGGCACCATCATTGCCGGGCATGGGCGGGTGCTCGCTGCCCGGCAGCTCGGCCAGACGGTTGTCCCAGTCATCATCTCGCTTGCGCATCTCACCGAAGCGCAGCGCCTACGTGCTCGCCGACAACAAGCTCGCCGAGAAAGCCGGCTGGAATAAAGACCTGCTGAGTCTTGAGCTGGCTAAAGGCACCTCATTACACACAACTCCTGGCGGCTGGTGCGCCGCAGAAAGTCGTTTACGGTCAATGACATAGCGGGTGGGGTTGTAAACTC
>NZ_KB902975.1:0-3236 GCF_000379565.1 Cupriavidus sp. UYPR2.512
GCGTTCCACCACTGCATCCAGTACCACGCTACTCACTCCGGCTTTCGTTCGAGAACACGGAGGGTGCCCTATTTCTCGTCACCTTGAAAGGGGTGACTCTAAGGGGTGAATGATACGCCCCCGGGCCGCGTTCGTCGTCGATCAACAGGGCCGAACTCAGCCGGACGGGCCGATCCCCGAACTATACGGTCATCCTGTTGGCGGCTGCCCCGGTAGCTTCGGCGGCATGTCGACCGATGGATGAATGACCGAAATCAGCAGCCGGCTGCCGACGCTGACGGCAGTCAGGCAGTCTCTGTCGCCAGCTGCTATGTCGGAATGCCGTCCTCGAAACTATCGAACCACTCCCGGATCGCGTCGGCCACAAAGCTTGGATCACAAGTAGCGACATCCGGGACGCATGCGCGAATGAGCCCTTCGACGTCAAGACGTCGTTCCGCCTGAGCCCGCCAGGCATCGCGGTCGCGGGCAAGTATAGCGAGGTGCTGGTCTTGGATCGGGGTGTAACGCATGGCTCAGACGGGAAATGGAGTTGCCCGGTATTGACGGCCACCTCGCCGATTTCTTGACCCACTCGCTGCTACGTCAACCAAAGGGCGCGGGTGAAGCGGAACCGTCAGGTCCTGGCTCAGCATCACGGGATTCACGCCAGTCCGGCTAATTCCGGATTTCCAGTCCGGCAAATGTGCACATAGTGTGAGGGCCTGGAATTCGTGCGACTGAGTTTCCCGAAGAATCAAGCACTTACCCATTAATTCCGTCGCTACTCGACCATCTAAGAATCGGAATTGGTGAGACTACCCTGACGAGAAGCACCAATTGGTGCGACTGCTCTGTCAGGCGCCCTTTCGCTCACCTTTCTTCACTTTCCGCTCCACCAATCGCGCAAATCGGTCTACCCCTAACTCGATTTTTGCAGGAAGCGCGTCCGGACAGCCTGGGAGAACCTCAAAGTAGACCGCGCCGCATAACGTAAGTATCTGGCTAACTAAAAGGCTGTGTCCGGCGAACGCTCGCGATGCCTGTCGTCTCTTTCCGTTTGACGTCGGCGGGGAGTGCCGTTGAAGATCGTCAGGGAGTGGCAGGCGTGCGGACTCGTGGCCGAATTTACGCCTTTCCTCGAGCAGTTTGAACCTTGCGAACGCAAACGCTGCTTCGGCCGCTATCGCCTCTAGATTCTCGGCGGCGAAAGGATTCGGCGACGCCACGAGGATCCGGCGGGGTCATTCCTTCAATCTGCCTTCTCCCACACCTTCCACTGCTGATGTGCGCCGTTGATGTTGAAGCGCTTGGTCCCATCCAGTTGGGGCCTTGGACCCCAGATATCCGGGTTCATGTTGGTCACGCCGTTGGTCGTCTCGGCCAGGCCGGAACCGGTCGTGAACAAATAGTAACCAGGAAAAGATTCTTCTTGCAATTGCTGCTGAATAACCCTGACCTTGAACATTTCCCTGGGTTTGACGCGGATCACGATAAAGTCCATCAGGCCATCGCCAATCGACCATAATAGTGGTGGCAACCACCTTTTCCCCTTGAGAGCCCCATTTGACTTCGAGCTTGCCAGCAAGGTGTAGTTTTTGCCGCCGTCCTTGGACAGGTAAAGCTCCAAACCGTAATCGTTAAGGGCGTTGATCGGCACCACGTTGATCGACACGAACTGGTCGTAGTTGGAGGTAAAAAGATAGTCGTCCCCGTTGGATGCCGGTGCCTGCATGAACGAGTCAACGCCAAAAGAGGTGTCATTGACCTCGCAGTCGCGACAGGTGCCCATAGTCTGCGCATACGATTTGGAATACATCTCGAACAGCTCGTATGTCCTGAAGACGGTGGCGTCATGGCGGTAGCGCACCGGCTTAGTTTGCCGCACGGTTTTACAATCGGTTTCACAACCGACTTTGTACACGCCATTGGCGGTCGTGGTCATGCCGGCCTTGAGCGAAATGCCCAGCGGCCCCAAGGCCCCGAGGGCGCCAAGGGCCCCGGTGGGACCGAGCGGCCCTTGAATGCCCCAGACGCCGGCCGAATCCAGGTTGTGCGTATAGTTGCCCCACCAAGCGTTCTCTTCCTGAAGATGATACATATCCTTGAAGTATCCCGTAGGGTTGAGTGGTGCTTGCACATGTGCAGGAAAATATAAACCTAGGGAACAAGCTAATAAACCGAAGGGATCAAATGAACCTAAGGGGCAATATTGATCTGAGCAATTACCCCCTAAGGGACAACCTAAGCCATAGGAATAATCTGAACCTAAGGGGCCATGTGAACCATAGACGCACTTGTCGTCATCTTCGGAGACGGATACAGGGCACCAGTTGTTGTCGTAGGACTCGTGAGGATCGGTTGATTGGGTTCGGGTGCTTCGTCCCACCAGTAATGGTCCCAATGGTCCGATATAACCGAGTGGTCCAAAAGCTCCTAGCGGCCCGTAGCTACCGAGCGGTCCCGGGGCTTGGGTCATGTCGTGTGCGGTCTTTGAGAAGGCGTCCCTACCCTGGTACCACAGCGACGGCGACTCGGCCTTGTCCTTGTTCTCCTCCGTCAGGTCGAAGCGCATCACGATCGAATTCGCATTTTTCGAATCCATGTTGTCTTCGCTTAGAGCGTAAACCTGCTCCGCCGTCACCACCATGCGACATCGCGCGGGATCGTGGCCTTTACAGGCGAATTCCGCTGCGGGGCTGGGTGCCATAGAAACGCGATGACTCGGAACGGTGGCGCAGCCCCCGATCAGAAAAGCAACGATGAGCAATGCGAGATTTCTCATACTGCCTCCTTCTCGTTATTACAAAAAAGTTAAAGATATGCGGGAAAGTATTGCGAAAAATGGAGCGCTGTTGCCAAACATTAACAGGTGTGGTCAAAAAGAATTGATATTTATCAAGGGTTACTGCTTTCCGGAAAAAAGAAAGCCGGTATGTCATGAGATGTTCACACATCGTGACCGGGAATCCCCGACCGCGAAAGGACACGTTCGCTTTAAACGACATAGGGTAGCGCTTGTAAATGCCGACGGCTCATTGCTCGTCTCCGTCTTTGTCATGATCAGCCGACATGGTCGACGAGACGCTGAACCGCACTGAACACGCACTCGCGAGTGTCGTGTTTCACGTCTTACGACTGCTTCCCGATAACGGAACAATTACAGAGGTGGCGCCGGAAATTCGGACAGTCGGATAAATGGAAGAGCTGGGGTCTGAGCCGGCCATAATGGCGGGCAGAAAGGACCTCAGAAGATG